>CAJAWH010000086.1 GCA_903945605.1 uncultured Methylococcaceae bacterium
CATCGCCGGTAATGACATAGCTTCTTGCCATCAGGGTCAATTCATCAGAAGATTGGCGCAATTCTTCAGCTAGCCGGTAGGATTGGTAACGGTTGTCGTTAGCCTGATCGATTTGCTTTTCAGACCGCACATAAGCGGCAAAGGCAACCAGCAAGGCGATAAAAAGCACAGGGATCAGCCAAGTAATGTAGGCTTTTATGAGTAGGTTCATTTGCTGGAGGGCATAGGTAGGCGATTTTAATCAAAAATCATGTGGTAGTGGCGGGTATTTATGAAGCCTAAGCTGCTGCTTATCGGGCATAGTTGGGTCTTGTGTCCGATAAGCTATAGGGAAGCTTGAAAAACCACCGATTTTATGAAATTAGCTTGGTAAGCTATTGCTTCATAGATGTGTCAATATTGTAGAATGAGGTTTTTTGAAGTTCCCTATAGGGTGCTGGGGAAGCAGTTAAAGATTGTGGCAAAGTGAAGCCAAGAAATAGTTAACAGGTAACAGGCCAAGCCAAGCCACTTAGTAAGGTTGCCAGTCAATGGCTGTGCGGACACGTTTGTCAGGGTATTTTTTGTGCTGTTCATATTGGCTATGGGGTGTTTTGGCAACTGGCATTGGCTGCCAAAAGCCTTGGTTGGTGTCATGTTGTGGGTATTGATAACGGTGCTTGCGTTGTTATGTCCCGACCTAGGGAGCAATGTATCTTTCAGTTGACTAAAGGGTAGTCTATTTTGGTGTCAAATAGCAGGGGGGAGGTGGGGCAAAAAGGCAAATAGTCGGTAAATGCTAATTAATATTCTGGAAATGCTAATTTTTATGCTGTGCCAAGGCCCATTGGACATGCTCGTTGACCAGATCAGTCCCTTGCCCGGCCTTTGTTGTTAGTGCGGCAATCACGGGCGGGGTGGTTTTGGCATTGCCCAGAGCCACGGCAATATTCCGCAACCAGCGTTGATGGCCAATCCGCCGTATCGCCGAGCCTTCTGTTTTGGCCAGAAAAGTGGCTTCGTCCCAAGCAAAGAGCGCGAGCAGTTGTTGGCTGTTGAGCTGGTGCCTGGGCTTAAAGTCACCCTCGCCGCTGAGTTTGGCAAAGCGATTCCATGGGCAAATCAATTGGCAATCGTCGCAGCCATAAATGCGGTTGCCCAGCAACGGGCGCAGCACTACGGGAATACTGCCGTGCAGTTCTATAGTCAGATAGGATACACAGCGCCGGGCATCGACCTGATAAGGGGCGACGATGGCTTGGGTGGGGCAGATTGCCAAGCAAGCGTTGCAGGCACCGCAATGATTGGCGGTAGCGCTGTCGCTGGGCAAGGGCAAATCGGTATAGATTTCGCCTAAAAAAAACCATGATCCGGCGGTGCGGTTGATTAAATTGGAGTGTTTGCCTATCCAGCCCAGTCCGGCCTGTTCGGCAATGGCTTTTTCTAGCACTGGTGCGCTATCGACAAAGGCACGGTAGTGATAGTCGCCTATGGCTGTTTGGATTTTGTTGGCCAACTTTTGCAAGCGGTTACGCATCAGTTTATGGTAATCACGGCCTAATGCGTAGCGGGAAATATAAGCGGTAGTGGGATCATCAAGTACGGCGCGGCTGAGGTTGGCTGGCTCGGGCAGGTAATCCATACGCACGGAAATGATGCTGCGTGTGCCGGGCTGCAATTGTTCGGGTCGGCTGCGCTTGCTGCCGTGCCGCTGCATGTAGTCCATTTCACCATGGAAGCCTTTTGCCAACCAGGCTTGCAAGTGGCTTTCGGCCTCTTGCAAGGCAATTCCGGCAATACCGGTTTGCTGAAAACCCAATTCGCTGGCCCATTGTTTAATGCTTTGGGCCAGCTGCGCTAGGGCGGGGGCGTTAAGCGGCGGGTTTTGGCCTGGGGTTACGGCGGGCATGGGTGGTTGCGGTGGCGGGTTTACCGGTTGGTTTGTTATGGCGGGGTTGTCGGGGCGGTCTGGGCGGTTCTGGCGGCATAGGCGGGGCCACTAAGGCGGCTTCAAAGCCCGCCACTTGGTCACGTTTGATGGCTGAGCCCATCAATTTTTCGACTTGTCTTAAGTCGCCCACTTCATCATGGGACACCAGTGAGACGGCTTGGCCTTGTTCGCCGGCGCGTCCGGTACGGCCAATGCGGTGTACGTAATCGGCGGGGGAGCGTGGCAATTCAAAATTGACCACATGCGGCAGCAGGGCTATGTCGATACCACGGGCCGCCACGTCGGTGGCCACCAAGGCGCGTATTTCTCCGGCCTTAAAACCGGCCAATGCGCTGGTGCGCGCGCCTTGGCTTTTGTTGCCATGAATGGCGGCGGCTTTGATGTCTACTTTGTTAAGTTTCTCGGTCAGGCGGTTGGCACCGTGTTTGGTGCTGGTGAACACCAATACTTGTTGCCAATCGCCGGATTTTATCAGGTGGGCCAGCAATTCGGTTTTATTGGCTTTGTTGCACAGATAGGCGATTTGTTCTACGGTTTCGGCGGCGGTGTTGCGCGGGGCCACCTCAATTTTAACGGGGTTGACCAGCAAGCCGGTGGTCAGTTTGCGGATATCTTCGGAAAAGGTGGCTGAGAACAGTAGGTTTTGGCGTTTTTTGGGCAGTTGTGCGATGATTTTGCGGATGTCGCGGATAAAGCCCATATCCAACATGCGGTCGGCTTCGTCCAGCACCAGTGTTTCCACTTTGTCCAGTTTGACGGCATTTTGGCTAATTAAGTCCAGCAGCCGCCCGGGTGTCGCCACCAGCACATCGACGCCGCCGCGTAGCCGCTGCATTTGCGGGTTGATTTTTACGCCGCCAAAAACCACTTCGGTTTTTAGTCGCGGGATCAAATGGGCGCCGTATTTGTTGACCGATTCACCTACTTGGGCGGCCAATTCGCGGGTTGGGGTCAAAATCAGCACCCGCACTGGGCGGTTATGGCTGAATGAATGTTGCGACAAGCGGTGCAGCAAGGGCAAGGTGAAGCCAGCGGTTTTGCCGGTGCCGGTTTGTGCGGCAGCCAGTAGGTCATGGCCTTGCAGTACGGCGGGGATGGCTTGTTGCTGGATGGGCGAGGGTGTGCTGTAACCAGCATCGGCTATGGCGCGTAATAAGGGGTCTGATAACCCTAAAGAAGAAAATGGCATGTTTATATTAGGTATTTTTTATGAGTGCTGTCGGGCTAACAAGCCCATACGGTAGAAAAGGGGTCATGCTGCCTTAGGCCCGCTGGTGCGGGTGGTTGCGGCATGGGGTAAAGAGTGCTAATGATACGGGTTTTTTGTCGGTAAGTCTGTAATTTGGAAGCGGTTGCGGCTATCAACGGCAAAACCGGTATCGTGTTGATAACAATTTCTTTGGGATTGCCGGAATCCGGTTTACTCGGATGTAACGTGGTTAAAGCAGTTTTAGCTCAACCACTACCCAAAATAAGTATGTGCTTTTGGGCGTCAATGTGCCATCCACGCCCAAGGGTTGATGACTTTTAAACCAACGGCTTCAAATGGTGACGTGTCACGGGTTGCCACCGCGAAACCCTGTGCCACGGCAATTGCAGCAATATAGCCATCTACTGTAGCAATGGCCTGTCCAGCAGTGCGGGTACGGGCACGCAATGTTGCATAAGCTTGTGATGCTTGCTCATCGAAAGGCAGGATGCGTCCAACGAATAATGGTAAAACTTGCTGCTCTAGGCTGGCAAAGAGTGTGTCCCTGCGCTTGCCCGCTGGCAGCACCGCGATACCAAAACGCAGTTCGGCAAGGGTGATGGTCGAGAGGTACAGTGTTTCGATGGCTTGCTCGTCAAGCCAAGAAAGCACGCCCTTATCGTTGGACGCTTTCAAAGGCTCAGAAACCACATTAGTGTCAAGCAAAATCATTCAAAGCTCAACGGCTCGTTAGGCAATGTGTCTCGCCCTGCCTCAAGATCGACCCCGCCTACTTCAAGACCAATTTGGGCCAGTAAAGAACCCAGCTTAATTCGATTGTCGGGCCTTACCGTATCATCCAAAATTGCCCTTATTTCAGCTTCTGTGCTATGGCCATGCATAGCCGCACGCGCACGCAAGGCACGATGTGTTTCATCAGATAAGTTGCGGACGGTGACAGATGCCATTGCTTACACCTCTTGCGTTAAATATCAATGATAGCATTATATGCTTTATGATGTCACTTTGTTGGATGTCATAAAGCCGATGTTTTCCGGTGGTTTTTTGGTTGTGGCATGGGCTTCGACTACGCTCAGCCAACGGGCTACGGCTTTTTATCGCGTAGCACCAACCAGTCGTTAAATTTGGCCAATTCTGGGCCTATCAGCTTTCCGGTTTGGAAATACAACAGGCTACGGGCCTTAAAATAGCGGTAGCGGGCTTGGCGTTGTTCCAGTTTGGCGGAAGACAGTTGCTTTTCGGCGTTGAGCAAATCAACAATGGTGACTGCCCCTAGGCCATAGCCTTTTTCCATGGCCAGCCGTGATTTTTCCCTTGCCGCCAGCTGGCGGTCAGTGGCTGTGCTGCGGGCGGGGGAAGTCTGCATATCCAAATAGGCCGCACGGGTTTGCTTTTCCAGCTCGCGCAGCTTTTGTTCCATTTGGCTTTCAGCCAATTTTTTACGGGCACTGGCTTCCCTTATTTTGGCATCGGTGTTGCTGCCGTCATAAACCGGTACGGTGGCTTGCACACCAGCGGTGGTGACATCATAAGGCGAGGTCTGACGGTTATTGTAGATAGTGTTGCTGTAGCTTTCGCTGACTTGCAGTTCCAAGCGGGGCAGGTAGCCAGCACGATAGGCATTGATGCTAAGCCGCGCCGATTCCACCGCATGTTTCAGGGATTGCAGCTCAGGGTTAAGCTGTCCCGCCTGTTGCGTCCATGCGTCAATATTGCCTTCTGGCGGCGGTTGGGCAATATCCAGACGCACTGGCTGGAGTTCGGTGACAGCATCACCGGTCAGCTCACGCAGCTTTTCAAGCGCGATACGGGCGTTGTTGTCGTTGTCAATCAATTGGGTGCGTAAGGTTTCGGTACGCGACTCCAATTCATATAGGTCGGTGATCAGGGCCATTTGCCGTGCTTGCATGGCTTTGACCCGCGCCAGTTGTTGTTCGGTGGATTGCAGCTCGGTGGCCAAGATGGTGCTTTTGTCGCTGGCCTCCAAGGCATCGACATAACGGTCAATCAAATCAGCTATCAGTTTTTGATGGGCCGCCAACAAATCTTCCTCGCTTTGCGAGGTTTTTGCCTGTTGGCTTTTCATCAGCAAATACGCTTGCAGGTCGAACAGCGGTTGTTGCAAATTAATGCTGGCTCGCGTACCCGGATAGGTGGAGGCGGTTTCTGATCGCGGATTGCCTGATACGGGGTTGCTATGAAAGTAGTTGAACGAATAATTGCCGCTGATGCTGATTTGCGGTCGTAATGCCGCCCCTCTTTGGTCTTCTTGTGCCTTGAGCATATCTACGGTATCTTGGCTGCCCTGCAAGGCAGGCGAAGCTTGTAGGGCGCGGTCATATAAACTCAGCAGGTCGTCACCTGCAGCAGCAGGCAGGCTCAATGCCAATCCCGCCCATAATAAACACAATCGGCGCATTATCAGTCCTCGATTAAAGAGCGGGCGAATATATTGGTCAGCGGCTTCATCAGGTATTGGAAAAAGGTGCGGTCGCCGGTATTCACCAGCACTTCTGCGGGCATACCCGGCACTAAGGTCATGCCTTTGCTTTGCAAGTCTTGCAAGCCTTCGCTGTCCACTTCTATCCTGGCCAAATAATAGCTGTTTTGGTTTTTTTCGTCGGTCAGCCGGTCGGCCGACAAGGCAACCAAATGACCACCTATTTTTGGTGTTTTGGCACTTTTGAACGAACTGAAGCGGATTTCTGTGGCTTGCCCAATGTGTACCCGGTCAATATCCAGCGGTGATACCTGCGCTTCCACGATCAGTTTTTCTTGCTGCGGCACGATGTCCAACAAATGACCACCCGGCGGGATCACCGCGCCTAAGTTATGCACTGTCAACCCCATCACCATGCCAGCTTCTGGGGCTTTAATGGTGGTGCGGGCCGCTGTGTCAGCCAGCCATTCGGTTTTTTCGCGCAACTCGGACAGCTCCGCTTGCACTTTGCCCAGCTCATCAATCACATCACGCTGGAACTCTTTTTCAATTTGCAGGATTTTTAAATCCACTTCGCTGATTTGCGTTTGTGCGGTGGCGAGGTTGGCGGAGAAATCCCCTTCGTCACCTTCGGCTTCCGCCAGGCGGCGTTCCAATTCGGTGACTTTTTGTTTTTCAATATAGCCTTCTTTAAGCATGGCGCGGAAATCCACCAGTTCTTGATTGAGCGATGCCACTAAGTTGTTACGGCTATTTTTTTGTGCACGGATGCCAGCAATCCGGGCAGCAAGCTGACGGCGCTGTTCGGTCAGTATGCCAATTTCGCCATTCCGTGAGCGTTGCCGCACGGCGAAAGACTGGTCTTGCACGCGCATCAGTTCTTGTACCCGGGCATCCGCAGCGGCTTGCTTGAGCTGCTCGGGATAAACCACCTTGGTTTTGCCGTCGCGCTCGGCCACCAGTCGGGCTTCCCGCGCCAAGGCGGCATAAAGTTGTCCGCGCATGGTTTCCAATTGGGCGCGTGAGGAGGTGTCCTCCAGCTCCAACAGCGTTTGGCCTTTAGTGACGGCATCACCATCACGCACCAGAATCGATTTGACAATGCCGCCTTCCAAATGCTGCACGGTTTTCCGGTAGCCTTCCACTGTGACGGTGCCGGGGGCCAGGGTGGCACTGCTAAGCGGTGCCAGCACAGACCATGCGCCAAAGAAGCCGAACACGATGATAATCAGCAGATAACCAAAGCGGCTTATGGCACGGTCATCGGCGTAGTCGTTGATGTCCAAGGCGGGCGGGGGCGTTTTTGATGAGAATAGGCTCATGATCAGACTCCCTTTGCCATAACGTTGCCCGCTAAGGACGATTGTTGTTGCTGCTGTTTATTTTGGTTGAATTTTGCCAACACTTCATCGCGTGGCCCATCCAATACCAACAGGCCTTCGTTCAATACCATGATGCGGTCGACCATGCCCAAAATGCCAACCCGATGGGTAATGACTATGATGGTGCAGCCGCGCACTTTTAAGGCCACTAACGCCCGCGCCAAGGCCTGTTCACCCAGATCATCCAAGTTGGAATTGGGTTCGTCCAGCACCACCAACACCGGATCGCCATATAAGGCCCGTGCCAAACCGACCCGCTGGCGTTGTCCGGCGGACAGTAAGCCGCCGGTGCCACCTATTTCGGTGTCATAACCTTTGGGCAGTTGCAGGATCATTTCGTGGACGCCAGCCGCTTGCGCCGCAGCCACCACTTTATTGCTGTCCAATTCACCAAAACGGGCAATGTTGTCGGCAATAGTGCCGTCGAACAATTCTATGTCTTGTGGTAAATAGCCCACGCATGACCCTAACAGGCTGCGGTCCAGTTGTGCCACATCGGCGCCATCCAAGCGGATAACGCCGTTGGCGGTCGGCCATATACCCAGTAATGCCCTCGCCAAGGTTGATTTTCCTGATGCGCTGGCACCAATCAACGCCACGAATGTGCCGGCCTCGATGGTAAAGTTAACGCCCTTGATGACAGCGGATTTCGACCCTGGCGGCACAATCACCGCCTGCTCCGCTGTAAACGTACCTTTGGGTAATGGCAAAGGCATCCGTTCGGCTTCGGCGGGAAATTGCCCCAGTAAGGTGTTCAAACGTTCATAAGCGGTGCGGGCTGACAAAAATTGCTTCCAACTGCCAATCATAATATCAATAGGCGCCAAGGCACGGCCCAATAAAATCGAGCCGCCGATCATCAGGCCGGGGCTGATTTCTTTGTCAATCGCCAACCACGCGCCCAAGCCTAATATCAGTGATTGCACGGTCAGGCGGTAGGTTTTTGACAGTGCGGCTATCAGCCCGGCTTTTTCGCTGGCGACTGATTGCAGCATGATCAGTTTTTTTTGTTTGTCTTGCCAACGGGCCAGCAAGTCCGGCAACATGCCCAGGGCGTGCACCACTTCGGCGTTGCGTAAATTACGGGCGGTGATATTGCCATTTTCCACGGATACTTTGTTGGCTTGCTCCAGATCATCATGGGTCGCTTGCTCGTTCCAAATCGCCAGCAATATCAGCACCACGGCAGAAAAAATGGCCACTACACCAAAGCTGGGGTGGAACAAAAATAGCAAGCCGACATACACCGGCAACCACGGCGCATCAAAAAACGCGAACAAGCCATTGCCGCTTAAAAATTGCCTTAACATCAACAGATCGCTTAATGGCTGGGTGCTGCTCTTGCCGCCGCTCATTAGGGCTTGCCGGAACAACACCCGATACAGGCGTTCGTTCAACAACAAATCAAAGCGGGTGCTGACGCGTATCAAAATCTGCGAACGCACCCATTCCAACGCCCCCAGCATGGCAAACAGCGCCACTGCCAACAAGGTTAGCATCAGCAATGTGGAAGTGCTGTTACTGCCTAACACCCTATCGTACACCTGCATCATATAGATCGATGGCAATAGCATCAGCAGATTGATGAACAGGCTAAAAACAGCGGCTGATTGGAACGAGTGACGGCACAAGCGTACCGTTTTGGCAAGCTCTGAGTCAGGTAAGCGCATGGCGAATCATCCTAGGGTGACAAAATATTCTGGCGTGGAAAATGAAGGGGAATGCCTAGAAATCCGGCAAAAGGCGATTGCCCTGATCCGGATGATGCTATTTTACGACGGTTAAATCTCGCCTATGATAACCCAAATGCCCTCAGGCTTTTGACATTAATACGGAACAATCAGGCAGGGCATCACCCTATTCTCCGACTTGCCCCTGATTGTGTTGGTGTGTTGCCGGGTTTGGCAAGCAGCTCGGCAGTCAAGTAATCTCTTGCAACCCTGTGCGGCAAAGCCCGTATGGGTTTTGCCGCATCGGTCATCAGGCTGTTGCCAGCATGTTTGCCAGTTCGCCTTTTTTATACAAATCAATCATGATGTCACAGCCACCCACCAGTTCGCCTTTGATATACAATTGCGGGTAAGTCGGCCAGCTGGAATAGTCTTTTAGCGCGTCGCGCAATTCGGGGTCTTCAAAAATATTGATCGCCACATAGTCCGCTTGGCAGGCTTCCAGCACTTGGATAGCTTGGTTGGAAAAGCCGCACTGCGGAAAATCCGGCGTGCCCTTCATGTATAAAACTACGGCATTGTTGTCAAGCTGGTCTTTTATCCTTGCAATCACGTCCATCTTAGCCCCACTTAAAATTAACAAAAAAACAGCAATAATTTTAGCAACTTTAACGTATTTAAAAAAGTAAATATTATTATTGCAGCTTGCTTGCTAGGGCTTTGAATCTTATAATCGACGCTTTTTTTTATAGTCCGCCGAAACTTGGCGGCGGTTTTGATTGACTGTACTATGGGCGGGAATTTATGACTAGCCATGTGATGCCAACTTACAAACGCTTGCCGGTGGCTTTTACGCACGGTGAAGGGGCTTGGTTGTGGGACGAGGAGGGCAACCGTTATCTGGATGCGTTATCCGGTATTGCCGTGTGCAACTTAGGCCACGCCCACCCTGCAGTACACCAGGCATTGTGCGGACAAAGCCAGAAATTGCTGCACACGTCCAATATTTACCGCATTCCCCTGCAGGAACAATTGGGCGATCAGCTGATTGCCCGCAGCGGTATGGACAATGTGTTTTTTTGCAATTCCGGTGCGGAAGCCAACGAGGCAGCCCTTAAAATCGCCCGTAAGTATGGCCACGAGCGGGGCATTGCCATCCCTACTGTCATTGTCATGGGCAATAGCTTCCACGGACGGACATTGGCGACGCTTAGCGCCACCGGCAACAGCAAAGTTAAAGAGGGGTTTGCGCCTTTGGTCGAGGGGTTTGTACAAGTGCCCTATGACGACATCCCTGCCATTGAACAGGCGCTGTCCGCCAACCCGCAAATTGTCGCGGTATTGGTTGAGGCGGTGCAGGGTGAGGGCGGCGTTAATGTACCGGCAGCCGATTACCTTAACCGTATCCGTGCCTTGTGTGACCAGCACCAGTTGCTGATGATGATGGATGAAATCCAGACCGGCATAGGCCGTACCGGGCAATTTTTGGCGTATCAGCACAATGGTATTATGCCGGATGTGTGTACCTTGGCCAAAGCCTTGGGCAATGGGGTGCCAATAGGTGCGTGCTTGGCGCGTGGCACAGCGGCGGGTATTTTAACAGCGGGCAACCACGGTTCCACGTTTGGTGGCAACCCCTTGGCTTGTAGCGCGGCGTTGGCGGTTTTGGCAACCTTGGATGCCGACAATCTACTAGCTGCTGCCAGCCAGCAAGGGCAAGCGTTGTTTGCTGGCTTGGTTGGTCGTTTGCAAGGCAATCCGCATGTCCTGGCAATCCGCCATAAGGGTATGATGATTGGCATAGAATTGGACGCGCCATGCGCCGAATTGGTGACGCTGGCCTTGGCAAAGTTTTTGTTGATCAACGTCACTAATGAGCGGACTATCCGCTTGTTACCACCGCTAATTATTGACAATCAACAGGTTCTTGAGATTGTCGATACTTTAGCGGAGCTAATTCAAGTTTACACTGGGCAGCAACATGAAAAATCCTAGACATTTTGTCAGTTTACTAGATTTTAGCGGTGATGAGCTGCGCGGCCTGATTGCCCGCGCCATTGCCTTGAAACAGCATCGTGACGTTAATTACCAGCCGTTGAAAGGCCAGATATTGGCGATGATTTTTGAAAAGTCTTCCACCCGTACCCGCATCTCGTTTGAAGCGGGTATGGCTCATTTTGGCGGCAGTGCTTTGTTTTTGTCGCCCCGCGACACCCAACTGGGGCGCGGCGAACCACTGCATGATAGTGCCAAGGTCATTTCCAGCATGGTGGATGGTATTATGTTGCGTACTGACAGACATGACACGGTGGTGACGTTTGCCGAGCATTCCAGCGTTCCGGTGATTAATGGCTTGACCGATCAGGAACACCCGTGCCAACTGTTGGCCGATATGCAGACTTATTTTGAAGTGCGCGGGGATATCCGTGGCAAAACGGTTGCCTGGATTGGTGACGGCAATAATATGTGCCATTCTTACATCCATGCCGCCAGTGCATTTGATTTTACTTTGCATATTGCCAGCCCCGAAGGCTATGCCCCGCAGGCGGCTATTGTGGCGGCGGCGGGCGGGCATGTGCAGTGTTTTGATAATGCCACGGCGGCGGCGGCAGGTGCTGACTTGGTGGTGACTGATGTGTGGGCCAGTATGGGGCAAGAGCAGGAGCAGCAGCAACGGGTCATTGCGTTCAAGGACTATCAGGTCAATGCCGCGGTGATGTCAAGGGCAAAGGCAGATGCCTTATTTATGCATTGTTTGCCGGCCCATCGTGGTGAAGAAGTCAGCGCTGAAGTGATAGATGGCCCGCAAAGCGTGGTCTTTCAGGAAGCGGAAAATCGCCTTCATGCACAAAAAGCGTTGCTTGAGTTTCTGCTCTGTAAAAAATAGCGGTAAAATCAAGGTTGCCCCATTCTACCGCCAGGATTCCAGTGAAAAGACTTTATAGCACCTTATTTGCATTAGCCGTCATGAGTTGCGGCGTCGCCCACGCCAAAACAGTTTATGTCACGGACAACCTCAATTTGTCGCTACGTAGCCAAGAAAACAATGATTCCAAGGTGATCAAGCTACTGCCTACCGGCACGCCCTTGGTTGTCATCAGCGAAAACCCAGCTACCGGTTTTTCGTTCGTACGTCTCAGCAACGGGCAAGAAGGCTACATTCTGACCCGCAACACCATTAAAGAACCGCCCGCCCGCGATAAAATAGGCGACACCAACCGTAGCTTACGGGCGTTGGAATCTGAAAACGAGCGGCTTAAAGGCGAGTTGATCGTATTGCGCGAAAAATTGACCCCCGGCACTTCGCTGGAACAAGCGTTGGCTGATGAGCGTGACCAGCTCAGCCGCGAATTGGCTGAGCTGAAAAAAACCGCCACTAATGCCATGCAGATTAAGAATGAACGCGACGAATTGCAAGAACGCGTAGTCAACGTCGAACGGGATTTGGAACAACTGAAGCTAGAAAATCAAGCTCTTAAGGATACATCCAATCAGGATTGGTTTTTGTATGGCGGGCTGCTGGCTTTGCTGGGCGTAATTCTGGGGTTTATCTTGCCCAAGTTGGGATGGCGCCGCAAAAATAACTGGGGTTCTTTTTAAGCCCCTCCGCTAACGCATATCGCCACACACACGCCTTGGTCATTCAGATTTGTGCATAACAATATGTTTTTAAATAATTATTATTCCACTTATTTCTAAATTCAAAAGGAATCTTGCCATGCCCCATTCAGGCGATAACGTCACTGCTGCCAACACCCGCCCCTTTTCTTCCTTGGTAGTTGATGGCATGGAGCGGGCCCCCAGCCGCGCCATGTTGCATGCAGTCGGCTTTAGTAATGAGGATTTTAAAAAACCGCAAATCGGCATTGCTTCAACGTGGAGCATGGTCACGCCCTGCAATATGCATATCAACGGACTGGCAGACGATGCTGCCGCAGGCGTTGACAAGGCCGACGGCAAAGCGGTTATCTTCAATACCATCACCATTTCTGACGGCATTTCGATGGGTACCGAAGGCATGAAATACTCGCTGGTGTCGCGTGAAGTGATTGCCGATTCAATAGAAACTGTGGTGGGTTGCCAAGGCTTTGATGGCTTGGTGGCCATTGGCGGCTGTGACAAGAACATGCCGGGGTGCATGATCGCCATTTCACGACTGGATCGTCCGGCCATTTTTGTTTATGGCGGCACTATCCTGCCCGGCTGCCATAAAGACAAAAAATTAGACGTTGTTTCTGTATTCGAGGCGGTGGGCGCCCGTGCCAACCATAAAATTGATGATGCCGAACTCGCCGAAATTGAAGCCAAAGCGATTCCGGGAGCCGGTTCATGCGGCGGCATGTATACCGCCAACACGATGGCATCGGCGATAGAAGCTATGGGTATGAGCTTGCCGAACAGCTCCGCACAAGCGGCCATTTCGCAAGATAAGCGCTTGGACTGTGAACGCGCCGGTGCGGCGGTGTTGGAGTTGTTGCAAAAGAACATCAAACCCAGCGACATTATGACCAAGGCGGCATTTGAAAATGCCATCACCGTGATTATTGCTTTGGGCGGTTCGACCAATGCAGTGCTGCATATTTTGGCGATGGCCCATGCAGCAAAAGTGGACATCAGCCTGGACGATTTTACCCGTATTGGCAAACGTGTGCCTATGCTGGCAGATTTGAAGCCCAGCGGGCGTTATTCCATGGCGGAGCTGGTCGAAATTGGCGGTATCCAGCCACTAATGAAAATCCTGTTGCAAGCGGGTCTGTTGCATGGCGATTGCTTGACTGTGACCGGCAAAACGTTGGCGGAAAACCTCGCCGAGGTCGCCCCGTACCCTGATGGTCAGGATATGATCCACGACCTGAACAACCCCATCAAAAAAGACAGCCATTTGGTGGTGTTATATGGCAATCTTGCCCCTAATGGCGCGGTGGCAAAAATCACCGGCAAAGAGGGGCTGCACTTTACCGGCACGGCGAAGGTGTTTGATGCCGAAGAGGCGGCGTTGCAAAGCATTTTAAATGGCGATATTGTTAAGGGTGATGTAATCGTTATCCGCTACGAAGGCCCTAAAGGTGGTCCGGGCATGCGTGAAATGCTGTCACCCACGTCTGCCATTATGGGTAAAGGTTTGGGCAAGGAAGTGGCACTTATCACCGATGGCCGTTTTTCTGGTGGTACTCATGGCTTTGTGGTGGGGCATATCACGCCTGAAGCTTATGTCGGCGGGCCGTTAGCCATTGTAGAAAATGGTGATACGATTGCTATAGATGCCGAAAACAATGAATTGCAGCTACTAATCAATGAGCATGAGATGGCGCGTAGACTGGAAAAATGGCATCAGCCTGCACCGCGCTATACCCGTGGTGTGCTGGCAAAATATGCCAAACTGGTCAGTTCGGCTTCGACGGGTGCGGTCACTGATAATTAGGCTTGCACTATACGATAGTGGTTGGGTTAAAACTGGTCTGAGAACATGTTACATCCTTATCAAGGTTGATTGTTGGAAATCCTTGTCAGAATGACTGCTTAAACATCAATGGCCAAATCTTAACCACTACCCCGTTTTGCAGCACCAACAGGTAAAATCAATGAAATAATCGCCATGTCATTGGCGGCGGCTACGCACAGCCAGCGAGTTAATAATTTTGCCGGATTAAGTCAATTACTAGCGGCAAGCACCAACTAATGATATAACAAGGCAAGTTTATCCATTCACTGAGCTTGCCCATGCCTGTTTACAAACCCACTCCTATCCCCGCTTCAGAAATAACACCCCGCCCATTGTTCAATGACCGCCGCCGGTTTATGCAAATTGCTGCCGGTGCGTCACTGGCAGCGCTATTGCCACCGTCGGTTTGGGCGGCTGACAACAAATTGGCGGGGGTTAAAAACCCTGCCTATACTGTGCCGGAGGAGTTGACTCCGTACAAAGACGTGACCAGTTATAATAATTTTTACGAATTTGGCACGGGTAAAGATGATCCGGCAAAAAATGCCGGTGGCTTAAAAACCAGGCCGTGGACGGTCACGGTGGAAGGCGAGGTAAAAAAGCCACAGGTATTTGATCTGGATACGCTAATGAAAATGGCGGCTATTGAAGAACGCATTTATCGGTTGCGCTGCGTTGAAGCGTGGTCGATGGTCGTGCCTTGGTTGGGGTTTTCTTTGGCTGAGCTGATCAAGCAAGTGCAGCCCACCGGCAAAGCCAAGTTTGTGGAATTTATCAGCCTGAACGATGCCTCGCAAATGCCCGGACAACAGACATCGGTATTGGCATGGCCTTATCGGGAAGGGCTTAGAATCGATGAGGCGATGCATCCGTTAACTTTACTGACTTTTGGCTTGTACGGCGAATTATTGCCCAACCAGAATGGCGCGCCTGTCCGTGTGGTCGTGCCGTGGAAATACGGCTTTAAGAGCGCCAAATCCATTGTTGGCATCCGCTTTACCGAACAGCAACCGGTGACCAGTTGGATGCTGGCGGGGCCGAGCGAATATGGTTTTTATTCGAATGTTAACCCCACTGTTGACCATGCCCGCTGGAGCCAAGCCAAAGAACGCCGTATCGGTGAGTTTTTTCGCCGCAAGACACTGATGTTCAATGGCTATGAACAAGAAGTGGCGGCGTTGTACACAGGCATGGATTTGAAGGCGAATTTTTGATTATGGCACTCAAAAACCTTAACAACCAAACCTTAACTTGGTTAAAAAGAGGAGTGTTTTTATTGGCTTTAGTGCCACTGGGCAATCTTGCCGTGGCAGGGTTTACCGATGGTTTGGGGGCCAATCCCATTGAAAAAATTACCCGTAGCACCGGTTATTGGACGCTGACCTTGCTGATGATAACACTGGCAATCACGCCTTTGCGGCGGCTGGCTGGCTGGCAATGGCCGGTGCGGTTACGTCGGATGTTAGGCTTATTTGCTTTTTTTTATGGTTGCCTGCATTTTTCAATGTACTTGGTGGTTGATCAGTTCTTTGACTGGGAAGGCATTGCCAAGGACATCATCAAGCGTCCTTACATTACCGTTGGCTTTCCGTCTTTCGTGTTGATGCTGCCGCTGGCAATCACCTCCAGTGATGGCATGATACGTCGTCTGGGCGGCAAGCGTTGGCGGCAATTGCACCGGTCGGCCTATATCTGCGCCATTGGCGGAGTAGTGCATTATTGGTGGCTGGTTAAAAAAGACCTGACCAACCCCATCACATTTGCGGCGTTGCTCAGTGTGCTATTGGGCTTGCGGCTGTTTTACGCAGCGAAAGATGCCCTTAAGCGGCATGGCAAAGCGGATACAGGGGCGGCTTCCCACTAAGGGAAATGTCATTTGCCCGCTAACAACTCTTCCGGTTTAGCCGCCATAAAGTCATCCGGTGGCGGCATAGAGCCAGGCACATAGCGGTGCGCCCATAGCCCTAATTGTTGCAACACCGGTAGTAAGTCCGCGCCTTTGGGGCTTAACAAATACTCATAACGCGGCGGGTTAGTTTGATAAGGCTGTTTTTTGATGATGCCATTCTCTTCCAATTGGCGCAATCGGTTTGCCAAGATATTGCTGGGGATGCCTTCCGGTGAGTTTTGAAAATCACCGTATCTGCTTTTACCCATGCACATATCGCGCACTATCAGTAAGCTCCATTTGTCCCCGATCATTTCCAGAGCAGCGGATAACGGGCATTGCGAGCGGTAATTTTGAGCCAAACTTTTCATCTGTCCGTGTTCTTGATTTTGTCACTTGCAAAATAAAAGTGAGTATGTGACAATCCTATCACTTGCTAATTGCAAGTGACCAGTCATTCTTCATCAATCTGAGTAAAAGGTTACTATGAAACTGTATCATTTCCCAATTTCACCTAATTCCCGCCGTGTTGTTGCCACCTTACATCATTTGGGCCTGGACTGCGAACTACAAGCTGTTGATTTAAGCAAACGTGACCAGCTACAGCCGGAATTTGTACAAATTAACCCCAACCACATGATCCCCACCTTGGTGGATGGCGATTTTGTCTTATGGGAGTCCAACGCTATTATGCAATACCTGTGCAGCAAAGTGTCCGACAATAGCCTGTTCCCTGCCGACCCAATTGTCCGGGCCGATATAACCCGCTGGCAGTTTTGGCAAACAGGGCATTTTGGCAGTGCTTGTGGCGTTTTCATTACAGAAAACATTATAAAGCCGGTATTTTTGCAAGCCGAACCAGATTTACAGGAAATCGCCAAAGGTGAAGAGCGCTTCCATCGTTTCGCTAAGGTACTGGACGATCATTTGAAAGGCCGCGATTGGTTAGTGGGCGATGGCGTGACCTTGGCAGATTTTTCGGTGGGTTCCTATCTGGATTTGACCAGTATGGCAAAATATCCGCTTGAGCCTTATTTGGAAATCCAGCGCTGGTATGCGGGTATTGAACAATTGGCTGCTTGGCAATCTTCTGCGCCACAGAAGTTTTGATAGCGTTTTGCTGATATGAAAGCCTAGGGGCATTGCCTTACCACATTGCTAGGTGCGGGTGGGGTTATGCCTTTGGGCTGGTGGCTCTTCGCCCATTGTATGCTGGATAAAATTGAAAAACCTTGTCCGACCTATCCCACACGATAAAACAACATTGCCGCCAATAGTGCTACAGATGGCAATTGGCGGCAACCTTAAGTCTCTTTGTATAAATCCATGCTGCCAAACAGCGCACTGTTCTTTATACTAATCCCCCTAAAGTGTCACTCCGTTATTGCTTGACGGGCTTGCCTGAACAGGCCAATAATCGCGCACAATTAATCTTTTAACCGCCAAAACCAATGAAAAACAGAGCGTTTCCAGTACTATTTTGCCAAGGACAACCGTTATGATCCCTGAATTGGGCCACTTTGCCCTTATCCTTGCCCTGTGCATGGCCTTAGTGCTGGGTTGCATCCCCATTACAGGGGCATTCCGCAATGTAACCGGCTGGATAGCGGTCGCCAAGCCTGCCGCGCTGGGGCAATGGCTGTTCGTCACCCTTGCCTACGGTTGCCTGACTTACAGCAGCCTTGTCCACGACTTTTCGGTGGCCTATATTGCCCGCAATTCCAACACCGCCTTGCCCACTTTATATTTGGTGTCTGGGGTTTGGGGGGCGCATGAAGGCTCGTTGTTGTTATGGGCTTGGGTGTTGTCCTGTTGGACGGGCTTGGTGGCGTGTTTTAGTAAAACCATCCCCGCAACCACCGTGGCACGGGTACTGGGTGTTATGGGACTGGTGTCGGTGGGCTTTTTGCTGTTTTTGCTGTTGACCTCCAACCCGTTCGAGCGGCTATTCCCTGCCCCCTTAGAAGGCCGCGATTTAAATCCGCTATTGCAAGACCCGGGCTTGGCCATCCACCCGCCTATGCTCTATATGGGCTATGTCGGCTTTTCAGTGGCCTTTGCCTTTGCTATTGCCGCCTTGCTGGAAGGACGGCTGGATGCCGCTTGGGCGCGATGGTCAAGGCCTTGGACTAATATGGCGTGGATGTTCTTGACGCTAGGCATTGCCTTGGGGAGTTGGTGGGCGTATTACGAACTGGGCTGGGGCGGCTGGTGGTTTTGGGATCCAGTAGAAAATGCCTCGTTTATGCCGTGGCTGGTCGGCACCGCCTTGATGCACTCGCTGGCAGCCACCGAAAAACGTGGTGTATTCAAAACGTGGACGGTGCTGCTGGCCATTTTCGCTTTTTCGCTAAGCTTGCTCGGTACTTTCTTAGTCCGCTCCGGTGTGTTGACCTCGGTACATGCCTTCGCCAGCGACCCGACCCGTGGCCTGTTTGTGCTAGTTTTTTTGGGCATTGTGGTCGGTGGCTCTTTAACCTTATACGCCATCCGCGCCCCGCAAGTAAAAAGCAGCGCCAGTTTTGAACTGGTTTCTAAAGAATCGGTTATCTTGCTAAATAATGTGCTATTGGTGGTCACCGCCTCGAGCATCTTGCTGGGCACGTTATATCCGCTGATTATTGACGCGCTAGGCTTGGGCAAAATCTCAGTCGGCCCGCCGTATTTCAATGCCATTTTTATCCCGATCATGGCACCGCTCGCCGTAGCTGTCGGCATTGGCGTATTGCTGCGCTGGAAAAAAGACAGCATTGGCGCATTGGCAATCAGGGTGCGCTGGATTGTCGGCGGTTGTATTGCTGGCGGGCTAGCATTGCCGTTGCTGATGCCGTTTTATTCTTGGGGGGCGGTGTTGGGCTTGACCTTGGCCTTGTGGACGGTGGCCATTACCGTGCTGGCTTTTGCCGACCGTTTAGGGCAACCAGGGTTTACTTGGCAGCGCTTGGCCAGTATCCCCTCCGGTTTTTACGGCATGACCTGTGCCCATTTGGGTATTGCCGTGTTTGTCACTGGCATTACCCTGACTTCTGTGTACAGCGTCGAAAAAGACGTACGCATGGCTCCTAACGAAAAATTGGATATGTCTGGTTATATTTTTGAATTTCATGGTGTAAAAGAAACCGAAGGGGTTAATTATGTTGCCGAACAAGCTTTTTTGACCGTTAGCCACAACGGTAAACAGATTGCCGAACTGCAACCGCAAAAGCGCGTTTACCGTGTACAAACCATGCCCATGACCGAAGCCGCCATTGATGCGGGCTTGTTTAGGGATTTGTTTGTGGCAATCGGCGAACCGCTGGGCGATAACGGCGCATGGAGCTTGCGGATTTATTACAAAGCATTCATCCGCTGGATTTGGCTGGGGGCGGTGTTTATGGCGGTGGGTGGACTGTGTGCGGCGTGTGATAGGCGGTATCGGGTGGTTAGGATATGAGCAATACAAAAGAATCAAATAGTCACGTTGGATATGATGGCAGCAGTGGTAAGGTGCTTGGCTATCTGGACTCTGGTGGATAAGGCGAAGTCTATCATGCCGACTGGCAAGGCAAAGCAAGCAACAAAAAATAGCCAGCTCTGATAGAGCAAAGTTTTGCCCTTAAAAAACAAAGCGAATATTTGCTGGAAACCGCCAAAAAAGCCGTTGAACTTGCCATAGAACAAGACGAAGCGGCAGCTCAGCGCTCTATATTAGGGATAATGTTTGATTAGCAGATATTGTGCAGTGTAACCCGTTATTTTAACTGTAACAAACCTAAGGTACGCTCTGGCAATCGTTGTGTTTGCCCGCCCTCCAACTGCAAACGGGCATCCTCATGCACCGCTGCCATAAAGTTAATGAGCTGCATCTCCAAACGCATTTTTTCGCTAAAATCGTCCGCCTCCCACATTTGGTTGAGCAGTTGCTTGGCATGGTGATGGATGGTGAAGGCCACCGCTTCCGGCAAATGGGCGTAGCTGTTTTGGATGGAATGCTTCAGTTGGTTGAGCGCCGCCAAGTACTGCTTGTAGTCTTGCAAATCTTGCTGGCATTTGGTTTTGTACATGGCCAGTTCGGTGGCATTTTTGGTCTTCAGCAGATCAATGTCATGCGCCAATTGTACTGCCTTCTTGGCCAGTTCTGCCGATAAGGCCGCTTCCGCCAAAATTTGCGCCTGTTTTAACCGCGCTATCTGGTCTTGGTTTTGGCTGCGCCAGTCCAAGTTGATCTCTTTAATGGTATTGACCAGCGTAACGGCAGAAATAAGCCAAGATTTTATAAGCGTCATGGTTGTTCCCACGCATCAAGTGTTTGCTGCAAGCCTAACAGGGCGGGTGCGTCTTGCAAATGGTAATAACGGCGGCTATCTTGAAGCCATTGCCGGTATACGGCAGGCGGCAATTGCGCTTTGCGTGCCTGCAAATGCCGTCGGGTGGCCTTATACAATAGCTTGACGTGCTTTTTGTTATCGGTTGCCAGCAGTTTTTTGCGCTGCTGGTCGCTAAAATAAGCAATATAAGCCGCCTTAAAGGGCAATAATTGCTGCAAATAGTGCTGGCGTTCGGCTACAAACAATACTTTTCGCATCATCCGCTGTGGCCGGGCGAAATAATCCCTGAACGATGCCCACATCCTTTTGCCAATCACTGCGGAACCACCCGCTAAAATAAGGGTGAAGCCCGCCAACAACAACAGTACGCCCAAGCGTGCCAACTCATCCGGCAACCAGGCAATCCCCAGCCCTAACAGCCAGTCGGCGGACAACAGCACGGCTAACGCAAGGGTCAGCAAAAATAGGGCAATTTTGATAAGCACGGGTAAAGGCAAGCCGGTAGGTTTGTTGATAGAGCCAGTTTACAACAAACGCCCCGCTATTTTCCCATCGGTGCCGCAATATTTGCCCTGCGCCCACAGCCACGCCCCACCAATTAATGCCAAAACATAAGCCGCCAAACGCTATAATACGCGGTGTTGATGTTAAGTGATCTTTTGTGGCGAATCAGTAAATGGAAAATTTTATCCCCGGCCAACGCTGGATTAGTAATACCGAATCGGAGCTAGGATTAGGGCTAGTCCTGGATGTCAGTTTCAACCGTGTCACCGTGCTGTATTTGGCAAGCGGTGAGCGGCGTATTTATGCCCGCGACAACGCGCCATTGACACGGGTGGTATTTTCGGTGGGTGACACCGTTGAATCCATGGACGAAGAACCGATAACCATTACCCGTGTCATTGAAAATGAAGGCTTATTGGTTTACGTCGGGCATAATGCGGACGGCGGGCAAGTGCAATTAGAAGAAGTTGAGCTAAACCACCATATCCAATTCAACAAGCCGCAAGACCGGCTGTTATTGGGTCAGATCGACCCGCCCGCTTGGTTTACCCTAAGATACCAAACTTGGCTAAACGTGCAGCGGCATCAGCAATCGCCCGTCAAAGGCTTGCTGGGTGCACGCACCTCGTTGATTCCGCACCAGTTGTTTATTGCCCACGAATGTGCCAACCGCGCCGCGCCAAGGATTATGTTGGCAGATGAGGTGGGCTTGGGCAAAACCATTGAAGCGGGTCTTATTTTACATCACCGCTTGACCAATGGCTTAGCCAAGCGGGTATTGATTGTTGTGCCGGAAAGCTTGCTGCACCAATGGCTGGTGGAAATGCTCAGGCGTTTTAACTTGCGTTTCAGTGTGTTTGACGAGGCCAGATGCTTAAGTGAATTAGGCGAAGATGGCTTTGACGAAAACGGCTTGGGTGATTTGAATGGCCCGGCAGAACCCCGCCATGAAACCGATACACCCTTCATTAACGAGCAGTTAGTGCTGTGTAGCCAGCAGTTTTTTGCCCAGCACCCTATCCGGCAAAAACAGGCATTAAAGGCTGCTTGGGATATGGTAGTGGTTGATGAGGCCCACCACTTGGCGTGGAGTGAGCAAGCACCTAGCCCAGAATACCTGTTTATAGAACGCTTGGCCCAGCAAACGCCTAGCCTTATTTTATTGACCGCGACCCCCGAACAACTCGGCAAAGCGAGCCATTTTGCCCGATTGCGTTTGCTCGATCCAGACCGTTTTTACAGTTTTGCTGCATTTTTAGAGGAAGAGCGGCAGTTTGAGCCGGTGGCTGAGGTCGCTAAACTGTTGTTAGCCGATGAGCCATTAGATGAAAATGCCAAGGCATTATTGGCACATTTGCTTAAGGACGATAATGTCGGCACGTTGATCAAGCAATTGGACAATCCAGAAAAAGCTGCTGATGTGCGGGAAAATCTGATAAAAATCTTGCTCGACCACCACGGCACGGGACGGATTTTGTTCAGGAACTCACGGCAAACCGTACAAGGTTTTCCCGAACGCGAGCGTTTTGGCTATGCCTTGGCAGCACTCGATGCTGATACCGATGTTACTGCCGCTGGCTTGCTGAAAGACCCCCGCTATGGTTGGCTGGTGGATAAGGTCAAGCAATTGGCAGGCCAAAAAGCGTTGCTTATCTGTAAAGAAGCACACACCGCCATTAGCTTGGAACAAACCTTAAAAAACCGCGCGGGGATAGCCTCGGCAGTTTTCCATGAAGGCATGACCATTATTGAACGCGACCGTGCCGCTGCTTATTTTGCCGATCCGGATAGTGCTGCACGGTTGTTGATTTGTTCAGAAATTGGCAGTGAAGGCCGTAACTTCCAATTTGTGCATCAGTTGGTGTTATGGGACTTGCCCCATAATCCCGATTTGTTGCAGCAGCGCATAGGCCGTCTTGACCGTATAGGCCAAAAGCACGTCATCCAAATCCACATTCCGTATTTGGAAAATTCGCCAGAAGCGTTGCTGTACCGATGGTATGACGAAGGCATGGATGCTTTCCGTCATAATTGCTCGGCAGCCCAGCAAGTGGCTGATGCCGTGCAGGATGAACTGGTTGCCCTGTTGTCAGTCCCTGACCACGCGGTAATCAGCACAGAAATAAATGTGTTTATAGAAAAAACAGCCTGTTTGGCGGCAACATTGGCAAACCAATTGCATCATGGCCGCGATCAGTTGTTGGAATTGAACTCGTGCCGCAAAGCATTGGCGGCTGAGCTGATTAGCCAAGTCAATGCTTATGAAAACGCCGCCACGCTTTGGCCGTATATGGAAGACCTGTTCGAGTGCTATGGAGTGGAAACCGAATTCCATTCAGCGGACAGCTATATCATCCGCCCCGGCGACCAAATGCGTGTGGCCCATTTTCCCGATTTGCCGGAAGACGGTATGACTGTCACGGTAAATCGCAGCAACGCGCTGGCACGGGAAGAACTGAAGTTTTTGACCTGGGAGCACCCCATGGTGCAATCCGCTATGGAGTTGGTGTTGACCAGCGAGACCGGCAACGCAGTGATGAGTGTCATCCGCCATCCCGCCCTACGGGCTGGGCAGTTTTTGTTGGAATATTTGTTTGTGGTGGAATGCAGCGCCCCTGCTGAATTGCAAATCGGCCGATTTTTACCGCCCACCCCGATACGCATCGTAATTGACCAAAACCTGAAGGACGTAACCGACGCGTTTGCCCACAGTGATCTGGTGGAAACCGGCACCCATTTTGACAAACAACAAGTGGTGGCTTTTTTGAACAGTAAGCGGGCGCATCTTGCCAAGCTATTGGCAAGTGCTGAAGATAAAGCCAAAACAGTCATGCAAACTATTTTGGAAAACGCCACCCAAACCTTGTTGGCATCCCTCGGTGCTGAGATCAAACGCTTGGTGCGGCTGAAAAATGTCAATCCCAGCATTAAAACCGAAGAAATAGAGCAACTCAAAGATATGACCCTGCTCGCCCATGAGAACATTCAAGCGGCGCAATTGCGTTTGGATGCGGTCAGGTTTGTCATTGCCAGCTAGTGCAATGGCCTTTTTGACCGACATGGACACCAGCAAGCACTTTAACCGATCATTGACCCCCAATAGATTTTATGATTGCCATAGGCAAAATTAACACCCTGACCCTTGTCAAACAGCAAGGCGCAGACTTTTATTTGGATGACGGCACTTCCGGGAAAATATTGCTGGCCGACAAAAAGCCGCCTGCCGGTTGCCAACTGGGCGACACACTGGACGTTTTTGTGTATGTCGATAGCGACGGTCATTTGACCGCCACCACTCAAGCTGCCAAAGCCCAAGTGGATGAAATAGCCTGGTTAAAAGTGGTGGCACTTAATTATGTCGGGGCATTTCTCGACTGGGGCTTGCCCAAGGATTTATTGCTGCCGTTTAGCGAACAGCATCATGAAATGGAAGTGGGCCGGTATTATTTGGTCAAACTGTTTTTAGACGAACAAGGCCGCATTGCCGCCACCACCAAAATAGACAAGCACTTGCTTGATGAATCGGTCTATTTCAAAGAAGGCCAAAAGGTTTCACTGATAATTGCCGACAAAACCGACTTGGGTGTCAAGGCCATTGTCAACCATACCCATTGGGGCATGTTATTCCAAAATGAGCTGTTCCAACCGGTGCGGAAAGGCCAAAAATTAGATGGTTATATCAAGCATATCCGTGAAGACTTAAAAATTGACTTAAGCCTGTACGAGCCGGGCTATGGCAAAGTGGAAGCTTTAACCGACATTATCTTGGCGCGGTTGCAAGCCAAGGGCGGCACATTGCCGCTTAGCGACAAAAGCCCCGCAGAAGCCATTTATGCCGAATTTGGGGTGAGTAAAAAAGTCTTCAAACAGGCTATTGGTGCGCTTTATAAGCAACAGTTGATTAGCTTGGATAAGTTTGATGGTATTAAGCTGGTCTGAGTGCAAGGCTAGTGGCATTGCTTGCTGGTACTTATACATTCATTGGATAGCAGCTGGGTTTTGATGGCTTTGGCGATTTCCTGAATCATCGGCACACAAACAGAATTGCCGACTTGCCTGTAAAGTTCGGTGCTATTGCCCTTTATCTTAAATTCATCAGGGAAGCCCATGATTTTATAACATTCTTTAATGGTGAGCTTCCTGACCTCGCCTTGGTGGTAAATCCAAAACCTTCCCGATGTTTCCTGTGACGGCAAAGCAGGATGCAGCCCTTCGGTGGAATAAATCCTATTGGGTTGCTTATGGACGCGTGACAAGTTTTCCGTGCCAGGTCGCACCCCTGCTTTTCTAATGGATTTGTTACGGTAGCCAATAAAAATCAGGCCGCTGTCTTGCACCTTATAATCGGTCAGCAAGGTGTACGGTTCATTAAGAAACTCAAACTCGGCATCTTTTTCCAGAAAAGCCTTTAGCGTCGGTTTGGGCTGGGTTTGTAATTGCGAAAAATCAAATTTTTTCGACGGATGACCAATAATAATGATCCGTTCCCGATTTTGTGGCACACCAAAGTCAGAGGCGTTCAACACTTTTGCGGACACCACATACCCCAAGTGTTCCAAGTCCCGAGTGATGGTTTTTAATGTGTTGCCATTGTCATGATGCAGCAAATGTTTGACGTTTTCCAGAAACACCACTTTGGGTTTTCTTAAGTCAATAATTTGGAAAACATTGTAAATCAGCGTGCCTCGGGTATCTTCAAAGCCCTTCATTTTTCCGGAAATGCTGAACGGCTGGCAGGGAAATCCAGCAGTCAACACATCGTGTTCAGGCACTAAATTTAAATCCAAAGTGGTGATGTCACCCTGCGGCTGATCGCCAAAATTTAGTTGGTAGGCTTTCTGGGCATGGGGATTTATCTCGCAAGTGAACACGCATTGACCATTAATGGCTTGCAGCGGAATTCTGAAGCCACCAATCCCGGCAAATAAATCAATGAATGAAAACTCCGGTTTTATTGGTGCTGGGAAAGGGACGCAAAATTCCGTCAGCAGGGAAAACTGTTGCGGACTACCGCCTTCAACGGGCCTAATTTCTCTAAGCATCAATAGTGACTGGGCTGCTGTCAACCAATCAGTCCGCTTGCCCATCCGCCCTAGCGGCGGTCAGCACAGGCAAATACACCAGGACAAACAAGGCAAATGCTGCTAGCCATGCCAAGCTAGCCAGATAGACAAGCACGTTATAGCCGTCCGGCAAGGCCATAGGCGACAGTACGCGCAGCACGGC
The DNA here is from genome assembly GCA_903945605.1 of uncultured Methylococcaceae bacterium. GTDB lineage: Bacteria > Pseudomonadota > Gammaproteobacteria > Methylococcales > Methylomonadaceae > Methylovulum. The sequence goes on from CAJAWH010000086.1 coordinate 26,001, forward strand.
AGAGAGGTTGATCAAGACAAAAGCAATGGCGATGGTATTGGAGATTTGCAACGCCCGGCCGGTATGACCCAACGATACCCGCGCCATCATCCCTAAAGTCAGTACGGCAATGCCGCCCACCGTAAAAGCATGTAATGCCAACACCGGCACAACCCAAGTAAAGGCGGCAAGCGCGGTCAGTGCAAAACCAAGGATAAGCCATGTATAGCCAAGGTAGAGTATCCATAACAGCGGCACATACCAAATTCTAGGCACATACCAAGACACCAACCGCGCACCATTGGTCAATAGTGCCAACACTGCCGCCAGCATCAGCACCATGCCTGACTGGTTGAACAGTTGCAAAAGGAACATGACCGCCGCGCTGCCAATGGCAAGCGCATCCAATAGCGGGTGGCGCATTATCAACGTGCCTTTGATGCCCCGTTCGACAAAAAAGGGCAACACTTTTCCAGCAATCACTAGAATTAAGGTGACTATAGTGCCGACAATCAGTTGTAATCCTGCCCCCGCCAAGTTATCAGCCAAGCCTAATCTTTCCACATGGATGAGGGCATTGCCTAAGGCAATCAACAGCAACAATCCGACAAAAATCAAATGCTGCGGTTGTTTGGCAGCCATAATCGGGCGGCTGACTTGCCAGGCCAATAGCGGGATGAAAGACAAGTCAACCACAGCAATCAGCACATCCGGCAACAAGCCGCTATAAAATGGCAAGATGCGCCCATAAAGCCAAATCATGGCAAGCCCGCCCAAGGCTTTGCCGGTGATGGTGGGTTGCCCAGTCCAATTTTTGACGGCGGTCAATAAAAAACCGGCAATCACTGCCACCGTATAGCCCAATAACATTTCGTGGGCATGCCAGACGGTTGGGCTGAAGTAATTGGCGTGTATCGCCCCGTCTTTAAAAATGGCATTCCACACCAACATCAAGAATAGCGCGGACAATCCCGCAAGGGCAAAAAAAGTCCTGAAGCCTGAAGCAACCAGCGGATAAGCAAAATTTTTCTGTGTGTTCATGTTGACGATTCCAACCAATCCAGCTCAGCCTGTGAGAAGCCTGCAATTATACGCATTTCCCGGTTAAACGGGCCTTTTGGCTTGCCGCCTTTGTAATATTGGGTGATCAGTTGTTGGTATTCGCCTTCCGATTGCAGGCCACGTTGCCCACACAACCATTTAAACCACGTTGAACCGATGGCGACATGCCCGACTTCATCGGTCAATATGCGGGTTAGAATCGCCACACTAGGCTGGTCGTCCAGTTGCCTAAATTTTTCAATCAGGCTGGGGGTGACATCAAGGCCACGGGCTTCCATGCAACGCGGCACCAACGCCAAACGCGCCAACAGGTCATCGGCGGTGTCGGTGGCACGTTCCCATAAACCGGCATGGGCGGGCAACTCACCATAGCCACTACCCATTGTCTGTAAGTGTTCGTTGAGTAGGGTAAAATGCTGGGCTTCTTCGTCGGCGACTTGCAGCCAATCGCGGTAAAAGGCTTCTGGCAAGCCCCGGAAACGGTAAATGATGTCCCATGCCAAATACACCGCCATAAATTCAACATGGGCAATGGCGTGGAAAAACGCCACCGTGCCGTGGGCAGAATTGAGCCTGCGCCTAGGCATATCGCGGGGGGCTTTTAACAGCGGGCGAAGCGGAAATTGCACTTGCCCAATCGGCAACACTGGCGTGGTGTCGGCAAAGCTTAGCAGTCCCCCTTGTAGCAATTGCCAAGCCTGATGGGTCAATGCCAGTTTTTGGTCATTATTAGTCCGATACAAGCAGGCTTCGGCTAATTCGAATAGGTTGGCTGGTTTCACATGTTTTGGATAGTGGCAATTAAATCGGAAAAATAAGTGGTAACTGATGTTACGCGGCACGTTGGCTGAGCGTAGCCGAAGTCCTGTCTACGGCTTGTTTTTGCCGACTGGTCTGGTTGCGCCCCCTTCGACTACGTTCTGGGAACGTACAGCTTTATCCTGAGCTTCTGGTGTGGCAGTGGGTTGCGGGCATGACCATGCCTCTACGAGCAGATAGCTGTTTGCGTAACATCAGTTTATAACCGATGTCACGCATTTAAACCATAGTTTTAGGCCGATAGTCCTGTATATTCTTCTTTAAACCCTGTTATTTTAACACCATAGCATTTTTGCCGTTGGCGGATATCAACAGCCCAGCGTTGGTGGGTGGCTACTTCGCACATGGCGCCGTGCATTTTGAACACGGCGGGCGCATCTTTAGCGCACAGGCTGGCCGCCATTTGGGCATCGTCGCTATCGACCGCGTAGGCCGTTTCAATAAACGGAACTTGGCTGGGGTGAATGGCGGTTTTGCCGGTCAGCCCGTAGGCCAAATCTTGACGGATTTCTCTATGTAGGGTGGCAGTGTCGTCCAAGTATTCAAACACGGGTGCCGCTAAGGCGAAGCCATAGGGTCTGAATATTGCCAACAGTTGCGCGATCACCGGCCCTAGGGGGGTTTCATATAAAGTCATACCGCGTGGTCTTCTAATGCCTAACAGGTTCATCAGGTCATTACCGCCAATGCGTAGTAGGGTGATGTGCGGCAAAATGCTGGCTTGCAAAAATGCCCCGCGCAATTCACACATTGCTCCGTAATCAAACACTTCTTGGGTTTCTAAGGTGGGCATAATTTTAAACGGGGTGCCACTTAACTGGTCAAAATAGGCGTTAAAGTTGGCCAAGGTCAATTTTGGCAACACAAAGCCATCAATGTTGCCGATGGCTGGTTTAGCCAACAAACGCGCTAGAATGTCGGGGTTGCGGGCGCGGATAAAACGGTATTTGCCGGAGACGGGTCGAAAATTTTGCATACATAAGTCCAAATGCCGCAAACTGCTGTCCACTTCGTCATGGCTGACGGCATCCTCGGTGCAAAAAATCATCGACCGCAAAAACGGCAATTTGTCGCCATTGGCGCAGTCAATCAGGTCAAGGCGATGGGCTGGCATGTACAGCGGCGCGCCCAGTTGCCACGGTGAAAAATCCGCAGTTGGCATAGCGGGAAAAAGGGTCATAAGGGAATCTCTTTAATTAAGGCGACCGCCCGATAAGGCAAGTCACTGATAATGGTTATGGGTATGGCTTTTGCCTCTGCCAACCAGCGCAAGTGTCGGGTGGCTTCGGCATTGGCATCTTGCAACAGCAGTAGTCGTGCTTCGCGGCGCAACAGCACACGGGTCGATTCACCAATGCCGGGCTTTATGTAATGGGGATGTTTGACACGATAACGGGTAATAAGGGTGTCCAGCCATTTTTCTGAGATGTCCTTCAATTGGGCGGCAGGCAGGTGATGGGCTTCCGCTGTTGGGTGTTGCCAAGCTTGCTCGATGTGTGCCAGCAAGGCATCAATAAAATAACGGGACAAGTCGTAGGGTGCCAAATGCCCATAAAAAACGCAACCGTGAAAATCACCAGCGTGGGCATGGGCTTTATTATAGACCGAACGGCTAACCAAGCCAGACACGGTGGCATTTAAAATGCACGATGGTATCAGGTAATCGTCATTGGATGCCGCCACCTTGGCACTACCGGATAAATCTGTCAATACATACAGTTCGGCAGGAATGGCAACATTGTCCGAATCCGCAAATGCCGCCAAACTGCTTGCCAATTGCCGTGCTATCACCCCTTTGCCCGTCCAACCATCCACAAACACCAAGGTTTCAGGGCGGTGCTGTTGCAATATATAACGCAATGCGTTCTGATCCAGCCCCACATCACGGACAATGGACACGGAATAGTGCCGGACATGCTGTTGAAAATAGCGTTTCAATACATGTTTGAGCAACACGCCTACCGGTGTGCCTGCCCGCGCCAAAGAGACTAGGGTAATCCCTTGCGGGCGGGTGGCAACAATCTGTGCCGCCAACGCCAACACATGCCCGGCCATACATGGGCCGTTCGCCACCAATGCTTGGTGGAACAAAGCAGTATACGCTTCAGCTGGCGCCTGTTCATGGGTCAATAATTGTGAATAGTGGCTCTGCCCGGATTGGATCAGGATTTCCTTGTCTGTAATGGACGTGTCTGGCAACTGCAACGGGGTTAATAAAAAATCCACCTCATTGGCGGCGTAACTGCCGTTGAACGCAGTTCTTGTGGTCATTGGCGGGTCACCAAACGTTGGTGCAATTGGGTGTTTTTAGGGATTAATGCGTAGTCGCACAACGCCATAAACGGCGCGTCGGTATGGCTGTCGCCCGCTGCAAAAGTGAACAGTTCGGGGTGTTGTTGCCGGTAACGTGCCAATAAGTGGCTCACGGCTCGTTCCTTATTGATAATTGCTGGCAGCACGGCAAGGTTATTGCCGTTCAGATGCCAATACAGGCTACCATCTTGCAGGTGCGGATGGTGTTTGATAAGCTTGTCCAGCACTATCCGCAAAGCGTCTTCTTTGCCTTCGCTGTGTTTGATCACCCCGTACCAAGTGATTCCAAACTCATTGACCAAGCGCGGGTTATAACCTTGGTCGCGCAGGGCGGGAGTGTCAATGGTTTGCCAAACTGCCAATAGTTTTTGCTGGTAGTCGGGCAGCTCCGCTTGCATTTGCGCCATCCACTGGGGGTCTGCTTGGCCGTGTTGGTCTAAAATGACGGCACCGTGGATAATGATGGCTTCTTCCGCAAAGGGCAGTTGCACCCGTGCAAATTCACCGGCATCCCGTCCAGTCACTGGGACGATTTTAAAGTCTTGGGCAAACCAATCCCACAGCCATTGTTGCTGGTAGGTGGCGTAAGAGTTGGCGGAGCCGTCCGCCAGCATGGCCCGGGCTTGTAACCGTGGGTCATTGGCATCGGGGCATTTCCTTAAGGTTTGGAACAGGGTGTCATCAAGGTCTAAAAAAATGTAGCGTTGCATGGTGAGTGTCTTGGCAAAGTTCAAATTTCGCGCTAATCGCCTGCCAGTCGTGTAACAGTGACAAGAGTGGCGGGCATAGCGGCGTTTCGTGGCAAATGATAATTTGGCGGTATTGTTCTGGCACCAAGTTATAAATAAAGTTGGCGATACCATCCTCGTAATTGTCTTCAAATTGGCATACCGAAGCGATATCATTGCCGATATGTATGGGGGAGCGCGTGGTGCTTTGCACTTTTACATTAACGCCGTGTTTTGTCAAAATTCCACCCAACAAGAAAGCAGGGGCGTTACATTCGCCCGTACCCAACACCATGACCGGGCGCGGGTCTGGGTTGTCCAAAGCCGCTTTGTCCAAGCTTGGGCAGATATGGCTTAGCTGGGTCAACACATCTTGGTTTAAGGTAATTGGTAAGCAGATACCTAAGCGTCCAGGCCAAGCGAGCAAATGCCTTTTGCAGGCATTGTTACTGGAAACATTGACGGTGATATTATCCAAAGCGGTGTTTTCGGCGCTGTCAAAAGCCAACCCGCCTTCCCTTAGGCAAACCCATTCCACGGCTATGTTGGCGCGGTGTTGTACGCGTTGGCGGTCATCGGCACTGGCAAAATTGACCAAGCTGACAATCAGCACCCGTTGTAAATGCGGGTTAACGGCTTGGTAGGCATTGATCAAGCGCAAAAAAGTCCGTCCCGTACTGATCTCATCATCAATCAAGACCAAGGTTTGCGCGCTTAAAAAAGTTAGCCGTTCTGGCTCATGCTCAGGATAATACAGAAAAAAGTCAGTCGCGTGACTATGGGCTTCATCAAATGCCAGCCGTTGCAAGCCCGCCAGATGGTAGCGTGTGGTTTGCATGAACAGGCCATTGTTCAAGCCTTCACCATAGGCGGCGGCAAACACGCCATAACCTAGGCCGGTCGCTGTCTCCGCCATGCCTATCCACAGCGAGGGACTGCTGATGCCGCACTTTAAGGCTTGCCGCGCCAATGCCCGGTAAGACCAGGCCATTAGCTTGGGGGACACAGGATAATGCTTGCCCAGCACTTTGCTGACCAATAAAAATTTGCGTTTGCTGCTGATACGGGCAGCAAAGCCCAACAACCGGCGCAGCGGGATTTTGCCCGGTTTTAGATTGATGTGCAGCTTACCGGTGGCTAGGGTGATAGTATGTGCTTGGGGCATAATAATTGCATGACGCGTAGGGGTTGAAAGGGAAACGCCAGGAAGGCAGGCCATCCGCTTGCGGCAGCGAGGGCTTGCCAAGTTGCTTAACATCGGTCTGTTAAGCTGATAGACGGCATTGGCCCAAAATACCCCGGACACCTGTAAGGCTTAAGCTTGCCGTCCGGTATGTCAGGGCGGGCGGCACGACAAACAGGCCGATTGCGCCTAATATACCCAAGTCGGCTTGTTTACAACACCCAAACATCCGTTATATTGAGGGCTAGGTTTGCTGAAAAGCTATTTTATAGTGTGTAATTGCCCAATCAAATGAATATTTCTTATTCTCAGGATAGACAATGGCAAATGGGGCAAAGCCCGTTGATCGGGACTTGCAGCTAACTGTCCTGCCTTCCCAATGGCTAATCGGCGTCACTTTGTCGGCCCATCTGCTGGCGTTGCTGGCCTGTGTAGCCAACGCATTGCCATGGACGGTTAAGTTAACGCTGCTGGTCGCCGTTGTCGGCCTAGGTTGGGTTGTGGTCAAACGCCTACAAGCCCAACAGCTCGCCATCTCACATAACACGCGTTCCGGTTGGGCCATCAATGGACAGGCAGTGACCGTGTTGGCAACCACTACGCTAAGCCAACTTGGCATTTTTTTGCAGTTTGTAGTACAAAATAATAAACGTGCCGCCCGTCAATCTGCCATTATTTGCTTCGACGCGCTAGACGGGGATGATTTCCGGCAATTGCTGGCCCGCTTAAAAACCACTTTCGCTGAGCCACCCGCCGGATAACAGCGGGGACACTGGGATTACCCGGGGCCAATCGGCAAATCTGCTTTCTTTTCGTAGATAATCATTTGTATTGGCTTGTAATTGCAGTTATCTTAAGCAACAATTTAAAAAAAATAATATTCAAGGAGAAATAGGATGTCAAAAGGCCAAAATTTGCAGGACAATTTTCTAAATTCACTTAGAAAAGAACATACCCCTGTGTCCATCTTTCTTGTCAACGGCATTAAGCTACAAGGTAAAGTCGATTCATTCGACCAATATGTGATCATGCTTAAAAATACCGTAAGCCAGATGGTTTATAAGCACGCCATTTCCACTATTGTGCCTAGCAAAGCCGTTAAAATAACCCGTGATGAAGAGGCTGGCATTGAAGAGTAAATTACACCGTACACCACTGTTTGCCATCTGTCCCTATCGCCTGGTAGCCCAGCCGGAAGGCTGTTTATTGGCGTGGAGGCAGAACATTGTTTGACCGTCCCGGCTCCACCGGCGAACGTGCCGTATTGGTGCATATCACCTTCCGCCACGACCAAGAAGACCTTGCCGAACTCAAGGAGTTGGCCAAATCCGCCGGCACCGATCCTTTAGAAGTCGTCACCGGAAGCCGAAAAGCCCCGGACTCCAAATATTTCATCGGCACCGGCAAGCTGGATGAGTTAAAGGCAGCCGTGGTTCGCCTGTCTGCCGATGTGGTGCTGTTCAACCACTCGCTAAGCCCCAGCCAAGAGCGCAACTTGGAGACCTTTCTCGGGGTGCGCGTGGTTGACCGCAACGGGCTGATTTTGGATATATTTGCCCAACGCGCCCAGTCTTTTGAGGGCAAATTGCAAGTCGAGCTGGCACAGTTGAAACACCTATCAACCCGTTTGGTACGCGGCTGGACACATTTGGAAAGGCAAAAAGGCGGCATTGGCTTGCGCGGCCCAGGCGAAACCCAGTTGGAAACAGACCGGCGATTGCTGGCATTACGCATCAAACAAATCCAGCAGCGCTTGGCCAAAGTGGACAAGCAACGCCACCAAAGCCGTAGCAAACGCAAAAAAGCGGACATTGCCACCGTGTCCTTAGTGGGCTATACCAACGCAGGAAAATCGACACTGTTCAACCAGCTGACCGGTGCGGATATCTATACCGCCGACCAATTGTTCGCCACCTTAGATCCCACCTTACGCAATTGCCAGCTTTCTGAAAACAATGATATTGTGTTGGCGGACACAGTGGGCTTTATCCGCCATTTGCCGCATGAGCTGGTGGCGGCGTTCAAATCCACCTTGCAAGAGGCCAGCGACGCAGATTTATTGCTGCACGTGGTGGATGCCCATAGTGATGAGCGGGACGAGATTATGGTGCAAGTCAATCATGTGCTGGATGATATCGATGCCGGTCAAATCCGGCAAATCGAGGTGTTCAATAAGATCGACCTGCTCGATAACATTCCTGCACACATCGACCGTGACGACCAAGGCAACCCCGTCCGTGTCTGGCTGTCCGCCGTCAGCGGCGAAGGCATAGGGCTACTCAAGCAAGCATTGGCAGAATTGTTCGCCACCAGCTCCAAAGTGAAAAAACAGTGTTATTTGTCTGCCAGCCAAGCGGATATCCGCGCCAAATTATTTTCTTGCGCAAAAATTATAGACGAGCATATTGACGACCAAGGTGGCTGCAAGTTGCTCATTGAAATAGATGTCAAGCATTTAGGGCTGTTAAAGGCGGTCATAACCGAAGAGGCTGCTTGAACGGCTGCTTTGTTGCGGGCGTTTTGGCAGGCGGCAATGGCCTGTTGCCAGTCGATTGCGCCTGTTTTCCCGCAAACTTCATAGAATCTTTTTTATTTACGATAGAATAGCGGCAATAACCAAGTTGGCGGCACACTTTACAGCCGGCCCAACGCTGTCCCGTCAGGGAAACTAACAACCATCCAATTATCCAATACGGAGAGCAATTATGTCGTGGAACGAGCCGGGCGGCGATAAGAAAGACCCTTGGAGCGGGCGCGGAGACCAAGATGGGCCTCCTGACCTTGATGAAGCCATTAAATCATTACAGGAAAAATTCAATAAATTGTTCGGCGGGGGGGCTGGCGACAACAATAATGGTGAAGACCGGCCAACATTTGGCAATCCTATAGCGGGGTTGGGCTATATTGCCGCAGGTGCCTTGGCAATATGGGGCTTTAGTGGCTTTTATATTGTCGACGAAGGCAATAATGGCGTTGAAACCCGCTTTGGCGCTTATATCAACACCACCCAATCGGGGCTGAATTGGCATTTGCCCGCCCCGATAGAAAGCGTGGAAGTGGTCAACGTGAAACAAAACCGATCCATTGAAGTGGGCTACCGCACTGGCAGTGAACAAGCCATAGGCTCGGTGCTGAATGAAGCCTTAATGCTCACTAAAGACGAAAATTATGTTGACATCCGTTTGGCGGTGCAATATGAGGTGAAAGATGCCCGCCAATTTCTGTTTAACATCGCCAATCCAGCCGCCACCTTGAAACAAGTGACCGAAAGTGTGCAACGCGGGGTAATTGGCGGCAACACTATGGATTACGTGCTGACCGAAGGCCGTGGTGAAATTGTCGCGCAAATAAAGAAAGAAATACAAGAAGTGATGGATAGCTACCAGTCTGGCATTAATATCTCCAGCGTCAATTTGCAAGATGCCCAACCCCCCGAACAGGTGCAAAATGCTTTTGCTGATGCTGTTAAAGCCCGCGAAGACCAACAACGGCTCATCAACGAAGCGGAGGCCTATTCCAACGATGTAGTGCCTAAGGCACGCGGTGCGGCGGCCAGAAAAATCCAAGAAGCCGAAGGTTACAAAGAGCAAGTGATTGCCCAAGCTGAAGGTGAAACCAGCCGCTTCAGCAAATTACTGGCTGAATACAGCAAAGCCCCTGCCGTAACCCGCAAACGGATTTATATTGAAGCCATGGAATCGGTGTTGTCAGATGCCAATACCCTGATGATTGACGTAAAAAGCGGCAACAATTTATTGTATCTGCCTTTGGATAAAATGATGCTGCCCACCAACCCAGCCCCCATGCCGTCATTGGGCGGCACTGCGACCGGCGGCAGCACCGAGCCACAAACCACCACCCAGCCACCGCCACAAAATACCACGCAACGGTTTATTGCGGAAGATCATGTGGACCATTCCACCAACCGTGGGCGCGATGCAAGGGGACGCCAATAATGTCAATCATGCAAAATAAAACTCTACTGGCCATCAGTTTTTTGGTACTGTTGCTGTTAGGCAAAATGTCTGTTTTTACGGTGCAGCAAACCGAAAAAGCCATCAAGTTCCGTTTCGGCGAAATAGTCAAATCAGATTACGCCCCCGGGCTGCATTTTAAGTGGCCGTTCATCAATAACGTGTTGCCGTTCGATGCCCGGATACAAACCATGTCCTCGAAGCCAGAGCGGTTTCTGACGGCGGAAAAGAAAAATGTGATGGTTGATTCGTTCGTCAAATGGCGGATAGGCGATGTCACCAAATTTTATACCGTGGTGTCGGGTTCTATCGACCAAGCCAATATGCGTCTGGACCAGATCATTAAAGACGCATTCCGTGGCGAATTCAGCAAACGCACCATCACTCAACTGGTTTCCACCGATCGGAGCGTGATTCGGGAAATATTAATCAAAAATTCCAAGATTGTCGCCGCCGAACTGGGCATGGAAATCGTTGACGTACAGGTGATGCGTATCGATCTGACTGATGAAGTCAGCAGCTCGGTGTTCCGCAGAATGGAAGCCGAACGTGAAAAAATAGCCCGTGAATTACGCTCGCAAGGTGCCGAAGCGGCAGAGCGTATCCGTGCCGATGCCGACCGCCAGCGTGTTATCACTTTAGCCAATGCTTACCGCGATGCCGAAATCATGCGTGGTGAAGGTGATGCCAAGGCTGCTGACATTTATGCCCAAGCTTATGGGCAAGATACTGAGTTTTTTACCTTTTACCGTAGCCTGAACGCGTATAAAAAGACCTTCTCAAACGGTAATACACTGGTGCTTGATCCGCAGTCGGACTTTTTTCAATATTTTAAGAAACAGACCCCGTAAATTAAGGTATTATTTAGCACTTTATAACCCTGCAAAACGCTCCATTCTGGGGCGTTTTGTTTGAGTGGGACTCTGTTAAACATGCAACAAACAAACGCTTGGCTTTTACCAGACGGCATTGAAGAAATATTACCCGCGCCCACCCGGCATTTGGAAGGCTTACGCAGCCGGTTGCTAACGCTTTTTTCCTGTTGGGGCTATGACTTGGTCATCCCCCCGTTTATCGACTACTTGGATTCCTTATTGACTGGTTCAGGCCATGACTTGGCTCTGCAAACCTTCACCCTCACCGACCAGGTCACCGGCAAGTTACTTGGGGTCAGGGCGGACATGACCCCACAAGTCGCCCGTATCGACGCACACACCCTTAAATCCGATTGCCCCAACCGCCTGTGCTATGTCGGCACTATCCTGCATACCCGTGGCGATGCCTTGGAAAAAACCCGCAGCCCCATGCAGATTGGCGCGGAGCTGTATGGCCATGCTGGGCAAGAAAGCGATATTGAAGTCATCCGGTTGATGTTGGAAATGCTTGCCACAACCGGCCTGATTGATGTGCATTTGGATTTGGGCCATGTCGGCATCTACCGCGCACTATGCCAACAGGCAGGCTTGACCCGTCCGCAAGAAACCCAGTTGTTCGATGTGCTGCAACGCAAGGCGCGTCCCGAATTGACCGAATTGATAGCTAGCCTGGCGATAGACGACGCACTCAAAAATATTTTGCTCAAACTGCCTGAATTGAATGGCGGCTTGGACACCCTGGACAAAGCCAAAGCACTGTTTGCCGATGCCAACGGTGATGCCCGGCAAGCGTTGCACGACTTACAAGCCATTGCAGAAAACCTGACCCGCCGTTATCCCCATTTGCCCATTAGCTGTGATTTGGCGGAACTGCGCGGTTACCATTACCATACCGGCGTGGTGTTTGCCGCTTTCGTGCCGGGAGTTGGTCGCGAAATTGCCCGTGGCGGGCGTTACGACAACATTGGTGCCGTGTTCGGTAGGGCGCGTCCGGCCACCGGTTTCAGCGCCGATTTAAAGTTGCTGTCTGCACTGACCTTGCAAACCCAGCCACTCCCCGCGCCACGGCGTATTTTTGCGCCCTATCATGAGGACTACGGCTTGGATCAGGCCATTCGCGACTTGCGTGCCCAAGGCCATAGCGTTTTGCAACAATTGCCTGGGCAAACAGGTGATGATGCCCAAGCGCTCGGCTGCACTGCCGTTTTAGAACAAGACCATGCCAATTGGCTGGTCAAGCCATTAACAATTTTGGAATAATTATGGGAAAGAATGTAGTCGTCATCGGCACTCAATGGGGCGATGAAGGTAAAGGCAAGCTGGTCGATATTTTAACCGGACAGGCGCAAGCAGTGGTGCGTTTCCAAGGCGGGCACAATGCCGGGCATACCTTAGTCATCAATGGCAAAAAAACGGTATTGCATCTGATACCGTCGGGCATATTGCGTGAAGATGTGCAGTGCATGATTGGCAATGGCGTAGTGCTGTCGCCTGCCGCCTTGATTGAAGAAATTGAGTTTCTGGAACAGGCCGGCATCCCCGTTCGGGGGCGGCTGTCCATCAGTGAAGCCTGTGCTTTGATTTTGCCGATCCATGTCGCGGTTGATCAAGCCCGTGAAAAGGCGCGTGGCAGCAAAGCCATTGGCACCACCGGACGCGGCATTGGCCCTGCTTATGAGGACAAGGCGGGCCGCCGTGGCCTACGTGCCGGTGACTTGTCCGACCCTGTGGTGTTTGCCGAAAAGCTCAAGGATTTGCTGGATTACCATAATTTTATGTTGACCCACTATTATCAAACCGAACCGGTCGATTACCAAAAAACTTTGGACGATGCCTTACGCTTAGGCGAGCAGATTAGACCCATGCTGGCGGATGTCAGTGAACTGCTGTACCAGCACCAGGCCGACGGTCATAACTTACTGTTTGAAGGTGCGCAAGGCGCATTGCTTGATTTGGACCACGGCACTTACCCTTATGTCACCTCGTCTAACACCACTGCCGGTGGCGCAGCAACCGGCACCGGCTTGGGGCCACTGGACATTGACTATGTGCTGGGCATCACCAAAGCCTATTCGACCCGCGTGGGCAATGGCCCATTCCCCACTGAGCTGCATGACGACAAAGGCGAGTACCTCTGTGCCAAAGGCTTTGAATATGGCGCCACCACCGGACGCAAGCGCCGCACCGGCTGGTTTGATGCGGTGGCCATGCGCAAATCGGCGAAACTGAACAGCCTAAGCGGCATTTGTCTGACCAAATTGGATGTGCTGGACGGCTTGGAAACCATTGGCATTTGCAATGCTTACCGACTGCATGGCGAGATCATCCAAACCGCACCGTTAGGAGCCGACCAATACCAGCAATGCCATGCCATTATTGAAGAAATGCCGGGCTGGACAGGCACTACCGCCGGACTGACCCAGTTTGATGAACTGCCCGAAAACGCCAAGGCTTATATCAAACGGATTGAAGAACTGGTTGGCGTTAAAGTGACTATCTTATCTACTGGGCCGGACAGGGAAGAAACCATTATTCTTGAAAACCCATTTGCCTGAACGGGTCTGATTAATGGTGGGCTAGCATAAGGCGGGGCGGTTTAGGCCTCCCCGCCTACCCAAAGTTTCAGGTAAGGCCATACGATGCTTGAGCGGAACCCGCGATAGACACCGCGCTATCGAGGGGCTAAATATTCCCTAGCTTTCAAGATTGTTAGAGCCATCCTAGGTATTTCTGCCGCTAGCCACTAAGCTGCTCAACGCCCTTTGATTGCCTTGCTGGAAGCTTTCATCAAGGCAATCCTTAACGCCCCCGTCACACTATCCCCCAAGCCAAGACGGCCTGCAAAAGCGGGGATTAAAATCATCGAAACCAAAGCGAGTCCCGTGCCTATCAATATTGAGCTGGTGTCGTTCAGTTGCTGTCCAGTGGTAATGTTGGCTAACTCTTGTTTCATATTATAAGTCTCTCAATCAATAGGTCGCGGGGTTGATGCGCTTGGTTGCACTGCCTGCTGCTATCAAGCATGAAAGATGCCATAAGACAAGCTGCTATCTTAACGATGATAACTGACTTTAATAGCCTGCCATAAAACACTAACCGTTTGTTATTAAGTAAATTTATTTTTATAAAGCAGCCACCGGAAAAATGAGCCACAGATAAGGCCGGTATCTTAGATTAATAAGCGGCTCTTAGGCACACGGCAGACTGTGTGAAATGACACAGTCCATTAACGGTTGCCAAGGCGGCACACGGCTATTTCCGTGCCTTCCAGCCCAAATAGGTGATATGACACACTAGCTGTGTCATATCACACAGTGCCAAGCATGGCACTGTGACAGCAAATCCACCGCTATCTTTTAGGGCATTTGTACTTTGCCGTACACTTCCCGAATAGCGTACCATTACCCAACGCTGACCCACCCCTTTATCCCGAATTGTAATGGATTGTTGCCAACTTCCGATTAGCCCCCATCCAGTGGCGCTTTGCCGTGACGACCTGCGCAACATGGTAAAGCTTGCGCGTTTATTACATAAGCTTAGCGAAAGCCGTACTTATCAGGCACAGCTAGCCGATTGCTTGCCGACCAGTGCCCTGTTTGATCCCGGACACCATGCCGTAATGATGGGTTACGATTTCCACTTGACCGCCTCCGGCCCCAAACTGATAGAAGTCAACACCAATGCAGGCGGTCTGTGGTTGGCTTATTTATGCGGACAGCCCAAGGCCAGCGGCTTTGCAGGGCGCTGCGCCAACCGGTTGCTGGCTATGTTTCTGACCGACTACGCCTTATTTGCCCAAACCGCCAAGATTGCCAAAAGCGCATCGGCCCGGCCTAAAACCATTGCCATCATTGACCAACAGCCGGAAGGGCAATTCCTGTATCCGGAAATGCACGTGTTTGCCGCCCTGTTCAAGCAAGCGGGCATTGCCGCGATCATTGCCGATCCGTCGGCACTGGCGGCAACGGGCAACGGGCTGTATTGCAATGGTCAGCGTATTGATATGATTTATAACCGCCATTGTGATTTTTACCTGACTACACCAGAAATGGCAGCCATTAGGGCGGCTTGGCTAAACGGGCAGGTATGCCTAAGCCCTAACCCACGCAGTTATGGCTTACTGGCCGACAAGCGGCGCATGATCTTATGGTCGGACCACGACACACTGGGCAACTTGGGGCTGTGCAGGCAGGAAACCGATCTGTTGCGACACAGCATACCCGCCACCCAACTATTGGATTCGCTACCCTTGGAAGAGGCTTGGCGCACCCATAAGCAATGGGTGTTCAAGCCCGATACCGGTTATGCCAGCCGTGGTGTCTATGTTGGCAATAAATTGACTTCGGCAAAACTGGCGGCATTGGATGCCCACAACACCATTATCCAGCAATGGGTGCCGCCTTCGGTCAGCCAATACCCTGATGAACTGCCGTTTAAAACAGATTTTCGGCTATTTGCTTACCGTAGCCAGATTGTCGGCATTGCTGCACGGCTTTATCAAGGCCAAGTGACTAATCTGCGCACACCCAATGGCGGCTTTGCCAAAGTGGTGCTGGAATAAACTGCTTATAAAACAGCGATAAATCACGGCTGGACTTACTGCGTGAGATCATCTTGTTGTTCGGCTGGGTGCTGGCTCTTCGCCAGTATTTGTTGCAGGCCTTGTTTTTGGCGCAGCACAAAATCTTTGCTTTGTTCTCCGGCCTGATTTGACAAGGTGATAATTTCTTTGCGGTATTTGTGGGCAAAATAACCGCTGGCAATCCCTAAACCCAGCACCACCAGCGGGCTTTTCACCACTGTGGCGAGGATGCTGCGCCCAGTTTGTATAATCGCAGTCGCCGCCACACCGGTCACAATCCCCACCCCAATCATATCCGCTTTGCTGGGCTGAAGAGGTGTTTCAAGCGTTTGCGGCACAGCGACAACAGTGTCACAGGGTTCTTTTGGCAATGGGTTCATGGGTGTATTCCTTGGGTGACAGAGAAATGGCAAACATAGTTATTTTGCAGCATTATAACGCTACTGCAAAACCTGTTTAAGGTGTTCATTAAAATGGCTGTTATCCATAAATCCAATAACCCGCGAGCTATTTTCTTCTTGCTGCTGAGGGTTAAAAAACAAAATGGCCGGTGGGCCGACCAGACCAAACTGCTTCATCAAGGCTTGCTGGGCAGGGCTATTGGCGGTCACGTCAGCTTGCACTAGCACAACGGTTGCCAATTTTTTCTGTATGTTAGGGTCGGTGAAGGTGTAATGCTCCATTTCTTGGCAAGCAACGCACCAATCGGCAAAAAAATCCAGCATAAGCCATTTGCCTTGGTTTTGTGCCGCCAGCAATATCGGCCCCAAATCCTCCATGGAACTGATTTTTTGGAAAGGCAAAGCAGGCGGCTGCTCACAGGCCAAGGCGGCGGTGCATAACAACTGCATGGCATCACGCTGCTTATCGGTGGCAATACCCACCACCAACAACAGGGCGTAGGCCAGCACCACCGCCACCGCGCTTTTCCATAACCGCTGCCAACCCAAATAAATCATCGGCAAAAACAACAGCATCCCCCATAGCAATAGGCTTATGCTGGAGGATACCACGCGGCTTAAAAGCCACACCGCCACAGCCAGCATTCCCATGCCAAACAGGGCTTTGGTCGCATTCATCCATGCCCCGCTTTTCGGCAAAAATTTGCCAGCGGAGGTGCCAATAATCAGTAGTGGGATGCCCATACCCAGACCCAGAAAAAAAAGGGCCAAGCCGCCTAGCAATGCGTCGCCAGATTGACCAATGTATATTAACGCCCCGGCCAGTGGCGCGGTGACGCAAGGCCCCACCGCCAATGCTGAAAACATGCCCATAACGGCCGCCCCCAAGCAGTTGCCGCCTTGCTGTCGATTGCTGGCGAACAGCAGCCGATTTTGTAAAAAAGTAGGTATTTGTAACTGAAAAATACCGAACATGGACAATGCCAGCAACACGAAAACACCGCTGAAGGTAATAATGGCCAGCGGTTCTTGAAAATAAATTTGTAGGTTGTTGCCAAACAAGCCTGCCAACACGCCAAACAGCGTATAAGTTAACGCCGAAGCCAGCACATAGCTTAGGGACAAGGTAAATGCTTTAAATGCGGTGATTCTAGTGCCTTGCCCAACAATGATGCCTGACAAAATGGGGATCATCGGGAAAACGCACGGCGTAAAAGCCAACAATAGCCCAAAACCCAGAAAACTGCCTATAATCAGCCCTATAGGTTTACCGCCAAACGACGCGGCAATGCTATTCTGGTCTGAAGTCGGCGGTATAAGCTGTTCTAGCAAAAGAGTAAAGTCCCAATCAGCGACGGCCGCTTCAGGCAAGACCAGGGAAACAATTTGCCGACTAGGCATAAAACAAACCCTGCCTTCGGCGCAGCCTTGATAAAAAAGCTCCAAAGTCAATGCTTCCTGCTTTGGATGCTTGCCGAATATCGGCAGTGTTATCGTCACATTATCCCGATAGGTCTCCACTGTTCCCTTGAATGGGTCTGCTTTGCTGATGCCTGCCGGGAACACAGGCGTTCCCAAGCTGATGCCCTGCGTTAACGAAGTGAACTTTAATCGGTCACGATAGAGATAGTAACCCGGCGCAATCGTCCAAGACACCCGCACCTGGTTAGCCTGTACAGACTTGGCAGTTACTTGGAAGGCTTGCTCGGAAGCCAGCACCTCGGTTTGGCCGATCGCATAGGACAGCTTGAAAAAACACAATAAAACAATTAAAAACAATAGTCTAAGCAATATTAGTTCGCGCATTCACCGGTTCTTATAGCTATTGATCAGGCTGGATATGGCACTAAATTAGGCAAATAAAGCGCCATTATTGAAAACAACCCATAACATCAGCCTCAGTTTTTATACCTGTATCCGC
The DNA here is from genome assembly GCA_903945605.1 of uncultured Methylococcaceae bacterium. Classification (GTDB taxonomy): domain Bacteria; phylum Pseudomonadota; class Gammaproteobacteria; order Methylococcales; family Methylomonadaceae; genus Methylovulum. Next base: position 43,838 of record CAJAWH010000086.1, read on the forward strand.
TTAAAAACAGCAAAATAAATGGCATGAATATTGCTTTATAATTATGGGTTGCGCATCACTTTATGGTTAGCAGTTGGCTGTTCTAAATTACGCTCACTCGCAAGGCTATTGAGCATTCTTTTTTTATTTGTTATAACATTTGCTCTCCAGCAATTTTATCTTGAACCATCATGCGTAATAATACAAAAAACTGTGATCTTTGCGGCTTGCCGGTTGAGGTTGATGGATTTAAATTGCACACCCAACAAGGCGACAAACAGTTTTGTTGTGAAGGCTGTAAAGGCATTTATGAAATGTTGCACGGTGATGATGTGTTAGACAAGCCTGAACCCGCAGATTGACTTTTATTCCATTGATGAGAGAAACACAGTATGTCACATACACATGGTAAGCAGATGATGCAAAGCATGGGTGCAAACCATAAGGCCATGGGCAAACTTGTCCAAGGCTCCGTAAGCTCCGCAACCGTCCACACAGGAACCCAACTCATGAAAAATATTGCCAAACACCCCGCCTTAGTTTTTGGCCTTGGCCTTGCTGTAGGTTTTTTTGTCTACAAATACCGTAAAGAAATTATCTCCAGCACCACTAAAGTGGTGGATGCCGGTAAAGATTTTGTGTTGCAACAAAAAGAAACGTTGGAAGATATTGTTGCAGAAACCCAAGAAGACAATGCTTAGCCTTGACGGCCGTTAAGGCAGGTGACAAGCGGGCAATGTCTTTACCCAAGGCTTGCCCGTTTTAATTTTACTTTCGAGTGTTTGTTTTAAGTTATGGCAATCCAAAAACAATTCGTTTTACGCTACCGGGAACAAGGCCACATCCGTTTTCAGGTGCCCACCCTGTTTTGTGAGACCGAATCCAGTAAAGCGTTGACAGCCGCCCTGTTAAAATTGGACGGCATTTATCGGGTCAATTTGTATACTGGCCAAAAAAAGCTGTCTATCCGTTATCACGAAACGGTTTGTGATTTTAAGTCGCTGGCTAAACAGTTGTTTCAAATTATCGCCGAGCTGGAGCAGCAAGTGTTTGTTAAAAACATACCGCCCGCGTCCGGCAAACTCACCGCCATAAAAACCAAGTTAAAAAGCTTAAGTGTCAGCCAATGGTTCAACCGCAAATATGAAGATGCCAAAGAAACTATGGCGGCGGCAAAAATCCTCACAAAGGTTGGGTTGAAAAAAAACAAAGGCCTTTTTAATGATCCTGAAAAAGCCCTGATTGATTTTTTCAATGATATGTTGGTGATCTTTTTGATCAAGCTGCATTGGGAACATATCACCAAAAGCTGGATACCTAATCCGATCAAATACCGTTACGAATGGCTGGCGGTTTTTTACATGCTGTTTTTGCTGATGCGGTCGCGCAAACCCAAGCCCTAGCTGCTTAAGGCTATCTTTCCGAACACTTTTTTACAGGTCTAGTACATGGACACGATGTCGGCTTACCAAAATTTCAGTTTAGTCCATCAGTTAAAAAGACGTATCCGCATTGTCACGCCGGTTTTGAAAAATGACCCGGAACGCAGTTATATTTTTGAAATACTGCTAAAAAAACGGCCTGAGATCAAAAAAGTAAGGACAACTTTTGCGTTGGGGTCGGTGGTGATTGAGTTTGACCCCAAGCACTTGCCCAAAGTTAATTTATTGATTTTGCTGGATGCAGTTTTGGGCAATATAGGCAAGTCCGGCAAAGGCCCCGCCCTTTACGGTAAAAAAATGGAATGCTCCGGGCCGGTGCAAGAAATTGATCTGGCGGTTGAAGGCATGACCTGTGCATCTTGTGCCTTGCTGCTGGAAATGGTGCTTAAGCGTGACCCTAGGGTCAAACAGGCCAGTGTCAATTTTGGCACTGAGACCTTGACGGTGCATGGGCAATTAAACAAGGACGATGTCTGCGCCCGCATTGAAAGCATGGGCTATAAAGCCTATATCATGGATACCCTTTCGCAGCGCAAGAAAATGATAGAAAAAGAACGCTTGCGTATTAGTGCCGCGCGGCAACGGTTGCTCTGGGCCACGGCACTGAGTGCGCCAGTGCTTGCCGTGGCGATGTCCATGACTAAGTCACGCTCCCTGCAATGGCTGCAGTTATTGTTGGCAACACCGGTGGTGTTCTGGTCGGGCAAACCTTTTTTTGATAAGGCGTTCCGTTTGGCCAAGCATCGTGCCGCCAATATGGACACCTTGATTGCTTTAGGGGTGGGTTCCGCATACCTCTATAGCTTGCCAACCTTTTTTTTGCGTAGAGGACATATTTATTTTGAGGCGGCGGCGGCAATCATCACTTTTGTGCTGTTAGGCCGCTATCTGGAAGAAAAGGCCAAAGGCGAAGCCGGTGAGGCTATCCGTCAATTAGTTGATTTGCAGCCGCAAACAGCCACCTTGCTAAAAAATGACCAAGAATTAGTTGTTGATGTCGATAGCCTGCAAATTGATGATGTGGTGCTGATCCGGCCCGGTGAAAAAATCCCGGCTGATGGTTTGGTCATCTATGGCATTTCTACCGTGGATGAATCGATGGTGACAGGCGAAAGTATGCCAGTGGTAAAAACCATAGGCCAGCCGATTATCGCCGGTTGTGTCAATGGTAATGGCGTACTGCAAGCACGGGTCACGGCGGTGGGCATGGATACGGTGTTGGCAGGCATTGTGCACATGGTCGACCAGGCCCAATCCGCCAAACTGCCCATCCAAAAGCAGGTCGATAAAATTTCTGCGGTTTTTGTGCCAACGGTCATCGCCATTTCTGGCCTGACGTTTGCCGGTTGGCTGTTGGTCGGTGCCCCCGTTGCCTTTGCGTTTGGCAATGCCATTACTGTGTTGTTGATCGCCTGCCCTTGCGCCCTAGGCTTGGCGACACCGGCAGCCATTATGGTGGGTACGGGGCAAGCGGCACAGCAAGGCATTTATATCCGTAATGGCGAAAGCTTGGAAATTGCCGCCAAGCTGAATGTCATTGTGTTTGACAAAACCGGCACGATCACCGAAGGCAAGCCCAAAGTCAGTGATTTTTTAAACATCTCGCCGTTCAGCCAAGACCAGCTGCTGATGCTGGCGGCATCGGCGGAACACAATTCCGAACATTTTCTGGGCAAGGCCATTGTTGATTATGCGCAGGAACAGGCTATCGGTGTGCGGGATTCCCGACATTTTTACAGCAGCACCGGATTGGGCATTAGTGCGGAAATAGACGGCAAAAGCATCCTGTTGGGCAATGCTGATTGGATGGACGGACAGCAAGTGACACTGGTCGGATTACAGGAAGCCGCCGGGCAATTGGCCGGACAAGGCAAAACGCCGGTGTTTATGGCGGTGGACGGCAAAGCCGCCGCCGTGTTCGGCATTGCCGACAAGCCCAAGCCGCAAGCCCATGAGGCCATTGCCCAATTGCACAAGCTGGGCATTGCAACCATTATGGCCACTGGCGACACCGAAGCCACCGCCCGCCATATTGCCGCCCAAGTGGGCATTAACCAAATAGTCGCCAATGCCAAACCGGAACAAAAACTGGCCCTGATTGAGGCGTTAAAAGCGCAAGGCAAACATGTGGGCATGATTGGTGATGGCATTAATGATGCCCCCGCCCTGACCGCCGCCAACGTCGGCTTCGCCATCGGCAATGGCACCGGCATTGCCATTGAGGCCGCCGACTTGACACTGGTGCAAGGCGATATTGCCAAGGTTGCCGATGCCATTGGCTTAAGCAAGGCCACTATAGTCATCATCAAACAAAATTTGTTTTGGGCGTTTGCCTACAACACCATCGCCATTCCTGTAGCGGCAATAGGCCGGCTTAACCCTATGTTGGCCTCTGCCGCTATGGCCTTAAGTTCGGTGTCGGTGGTGGTCAATTCGTTACGGTTAAGCCGCAGATAGGAACTTAATAAAATGGATCATTCCATGATGGGCCACGACATGTCCAGTATGCCTGGCATGGGCAGTGTGGCTATGGCAACGGGTAGTTTTGATTACACCATGGCGTTTATAGCCGGATTTTTAGGCAGCGGCCATTGTTTGGGCATGTGTGGCGCACTGGTTTCCGGTTATTTTATGAATGCCGGTAAAAGCCGCTCGTACCTGCCTTATTTCTTGTACCAAATGAGCAGGATTTCGGTTTATGCTTTGGTTGGTTGTGCGGCGGCGGCTTTGGGTGTGGTGTTGGTGTCCAGCGGTTTGTTCGGCAAAATACAGAGCCTGCTGCAAATGGCCATTGGTTTGGTCGTCATTGTGCTGGCCTTGGGTATAATAGGTATTATCCCTTGGCAAGGCTCCATTAAGCTGTTGCCCATGCCCTGGCTGCGTAAGGGCTATAGCAGTTCGCGCACGAAGGGCCCGCTGCTGGGCAGTGTTTTTGCCGGTTTGTTAAATGGCATGATGCCGTGCCCTTTAACCTTTGCCATGGCGGTTAAAGCCGCGTCAGCCCACAGCATTTATGAGGGCGGCCTGCTGATGCTGGCCTTTGGCACGGGTACCTTGCCCATGATGCTGTTTGTCAGTGTGGCGTTCGGTAAAATCAGCGCCCATGTTCGTGGCTTGATGCTTAAGGCCGCCGCCTTGATCATGGTGGCAATGGGGGGCAACACTTTTTATCGCGGCCTGAGTTTTTATGCCGATGCCAATTTCAGGCACCACAACTATTTTTCAATGCTCAAAGAGCAAATCGACCAGCTGATTGCTTATCTGTCTAAAATCATCACTTATTTTTCCGATTTAATTGCTACTATCCAAAATATGTGAACCCAACCAACCTAAGCGTAGGGCAGATAAGGCAACAAACCCTTCAGACAAGCTATTGGCCAAGCTGGCTTGTGGCTATGAATATCATCTAGGGTCGGCCCATTCATCGGACAAACGCCTTTTAAATGCTAAAACTTGAAGACATCAAAAAAGATGCCCAGATTCGCGGGCTAGAAAGCGATCAGATAGGCAGCGACGCGCTCAATGTGTTTTATGTTGGTCAAGGTGGATGGCGGCTACACGGGCCAACCGTTCGCCGACGCCATTCGGGTCCTGATCGGGGCCACGGTGTAGGTCGCCAAACGGAGCGAACTGCACGCCTTCACGGTCATTTCTCAGCACTGGGTTGTCGAACGCTCTTTCGCTTGGCTGGAGAAATGCCGCAGGTTTTGGAAAAACACCGAACGTTTGCCCAACACCAGCCTGCAGTTCGTCACAAGGCGTTTTTGGCCTTGTTTCTACGAAGATAGTGAACAGGCAACCATCATGTTGTTGACATACTCGAGTTACCTTGGACAATATGAATAAAATCCTAGTTTGTTGCCAAAACATCAACCCGTCACTATTTGCAGTAGTGTATGCCAGCATAACTGGCTAATTGCCCGGTACAATGACCGGTTCAGGCACAAAAACGTTGGCACTGTCCGTGTCAACCATCACTTTGACCCAATGCACATTCGGGCTGCCAAAAGTTTCCACACGAGTAAAGTTTTTCAGCAAGTTGGGCTGGTTGACCAGTGGCTTGTCTATTTTGAAATAATGGGTGTCGCCATGCGCCAGCAGCACTTGTCCGTTAAAGGCGCGGGTTTCTGCCGTTAAAGCGGCAACCAAGTTGTTGTAGCCCTCAAAACCGGCTTCGCCCCGCTCGTATACATCGTCTGTTTCCGGCAAATCAAAACCTAAGTCGGCTTGGACGATCAGCACCAGTCCCGGTGCATGGTGTTGTTTGGCAAGCCCGAACGCTTCATGTAAATAGGCTATGTTGGCGGCATCACGTGTCCGATACTCGGCATTGTCCGCCGCACAGTCGGCTTTTGTCCGGGCACTTTTCGGGCTTAAACAGTCTTTTTTCGCCACTTGGTTATTATTGCTGCCCGGCACGTTCAGCCCCACAAACACAATGCTGCCGAACCACCAGCGGCTGTTCTCCGCATAAAGCCCCCGTGCCGGGCCTTGGCGTTCCAACTTAAGCTTGTGCTGGCCAAAGCTGTAATTGTCTACAAACAAAGTGCGCCGCAAAAAATCCAGCCGTTCCAAGCTATTGTAACCGCCGTTATTGGTGCGGTGGCAATCAGTCCATTCATTATCGCCCAACACATATATGGTCGGCGCCTTGGTTTTGTTTAACAGCACCACCTCTTCCAGACCAATAGCACTGTCGGTACACAAAGACGCGCCATCTTTACTGTCACCGTCAAAAACGGTAAAAGCCAAATCCTCCTTGTTCATG
>CAJAWH010000087.1 GCA_903945605.1 uncultured Methylococcaceae bacterium
ATTTACCTTCAACTAAATTTTCTTTCAGAATCGACAGCTTATCTTCTAACGACCATGACTTGTTTTTCTTTGACATAATTACTCCGACTTCTCTTAAGTTTATAAGAGAGCCAAGTCCAAGTCACGCTGAACCAATACAGGGCCAGGCTACCGCGTGTATTTTTTACAGCGGGGGGTGAATATGGAGTTGATTATTCTGCTGGCGGGCGGAGATAAGTCCACTCAAAAACAAGACATTCAAATAGCACTGCAACTTGCCAATACCATTAGGAAAAGCGATGACAGTTAAATTGAAACGGTGGGATTCTGCCGAACACCTAAGAACAGAAGAGGATATTGCCCTTTATCTAGATGCGTGTTTTGACGAGGCGGGCGACGACTCCGCGTTTATTGCCAAAGCATTGGGTACGGTCGCCCGCGCACGCAGTATGACACAGTTGGCACACGATACTGGCCTAGGGCGTGAGAGTTTGTACAAGGCTTTGTCCGGCGATGGCAATCCAACTTTTGCCACTATTTTGAAGGTGATGGGGGCGTTAGGGCTAAAGTTGCATGTTGGCGTTGCTGCTAAGGAGCGGACAAGCTTATGAGCATTGCAACAAACCCATTGCACAACAGCAAACAGCTACAGCCATATTAGCCTCTTTGAGCGTGACAGCGGGTCATATGCCCGCGATCAGACCTGCCGCAGCAACACATCTAACCAAGCCACCGGCAACAAACGCTTAAGATAGGCAAACAGATAAGTCGGGAAAGTCACATAATAGCGGATTTTAGGCCGTTTCGCCTCCAGTGCATGGGCCACTTTTTTGGCGACCGCTGTAGCCGGTAGGGTAAACGGTGCAGCAGGCCCCTCTTTTTGTAGCCGCGCTGCCATGGCCTGATAAGTATGCCGATGGAAACTGGCTTCGGCATTGATATGCTTGCTGTATTGCCGCATGGCATTGTGCCTGAAATTGCTCAGAATAGGGCCTGGTTCAATCAGGCAAACATGCACACCCGAATTATGCAACTCCAAGCGCAACGTGTCCGCCAAGCCCTCCAGCGCAAACTTGCTGGCATTATAAGCGCCACGATAAGTCATTGCCACCAGCCCCAGCACCGAACTGTTGTAAATGATGCGCCCGTAACCTTGCCTGCGCATAATGGGTATCAGCAAATTGGTCAGCTCATGCGTGCCAAAAAAATTGGTCTCAAACTGTTCCCGCAATGCATCCCGGCTTAAATCCTCCACCGCCCCCGGCTGCCCATAAGCACCATTATTGAACAGCGCGTCTAGCTTGCCATCGGTCAATGCCAGCACGGCATCGACGGCGGCATGGATGCTGGCGCTGTCTGTCAAATCCAGCTGCAACGCATCAAAACCACTTTGCGCCAAATGCGCGACATCCTCCGCCTTGCGGGCGGTGGCAATAACCCGATGCCCGCGCTTTTTCAGCTCCACGGCGGTGGTATGGCCAATGCCCGAAGAGCAGCCAGTGATAAGAATCGTTTTTGGCGTGGTTGTCATAATTTTTCCAAACAGACTATTGGGCTTAAACCTGTTCCGTTAAAGCCACTTGCAAGCGCGGGTACAGACCGCCGAAATTGCCATTGCTCATCAACACATAATGACCGCCCTCGCGGGCATAACTGACCAAATGCCCAATGATACTGTCAAGCGTATGGCAAATGATAATATTATCGGCAAACGGCAACAGCACTGTCAAATCCCAGTCCAGATTGTCTGGTTGATAAATTATTGCAATGTCGGCATCCTTTAGTGACCCAGCCAGCGTTTCGCTATGTACACCCAAGCGCATGGTGTTGGAACGCGGCTCCACTACGGCAATAATTCGTTCGCCACCCACCTTTTTCCGTAAGCCGTCCAGCGTAGTGGCTATGGCAGTCGGGTGATGAGCAAAATCATCATACAATGTCACACCATTAATGGTGGCGATCACTTCCATGCGCCGTTTCACATTCTTAAACTCAGCCAAGGCGACAACCGCGGCCTGTGCCGTAACGCCCACATGGTGCGCCGCCACAATAGCGGACAAGGCGTTATAAACATTATGCCCACCGGTCAAATCCCAGTCCACACAACCGCAATCTTGACCATCAGCAAGCACCCGAAAGCGGCTACCATCGGCGGTCAGCAACTGTGCTTGCCAAGCCGCACCGTCATTAATAGCTGTGCGCTGCACCGCTGTCCAGCAGCCCATAGCCAACATATCATTAACATTACTGTCGTTGGCAGGGCAGACAATCAGCCCCTCTCCCGGTATTGTCCGCACCAGATGATGGAATTGCCGCTTAATCGCATCCAAATCAGGGAAAATATCGGCGTGGTCATATTCCAGATTATTAACAATAGCGGTGCGAGGGCGGTAATGGACAAATTTTGAGCGTTTGTCAAAAAATGCCGAATCGTATTCATCCGCCTCAATCACAAAAAAATCTGACTCGCCCAAGCGTGCCGAAACGCCAAAATTCAACGGGATACCGCCTATCAAAAAGCCAGGCTTAAACCCTTGCGCTTCCAGAATCCAACTGAGCATACTGGTGGTGGTGGTTTTGCCATGCGTACCGGCAACCGCCAACACCCATTTGTTGCGTAACACCTGTTCCGCCAGCCATTGCGGGCCGGAGACATAGTTTAGGCCACGGTTTAACACCGCTTCCACTTCAGGGTTGCCCCGTGATAAGGCATTGCCAATAATGACGCAATCTGGATTGTCATCCAAATTTTCAGCCCGATAACCTTCCATCAAGCGGATACCTTGCTGCTCAAGTTGCGTGCTCATGGGCGGATAGACATTCTGGTCAGAGCCGCTGACTTGGTGGCCCAATTGCCTTGCAATAACAGCAAGCCCGCCCATAAAAGTGCCACAGATGCCTAAAATATGAATATGCACTCGTTAGTCCAGAAAATTACAAGGGGGTGGCGAACGGCATACCCGCACTCAAATACTGAGTAATATTAAAATTCAGCATCGTGATAAATGTTCTGCACGTCATCCAATTCATTCAACATATCCAAAAATTTTTCAAACAATGCTACATCATCACCACTAATGGCGGTGTTGCCTTTGGGTAAAAATTGGATTTCATCGACATCAAAATCCACCTCACCAAAGGCATCTATTAACGCTTGCTTGGCTTTAAAGTAATCACCAGGTGGTGTGAACACGGTAATCTTACCGTCTTCGCTTTCCACGTCCGTCACATCCACATCAGCTGCCAACAAGGCTTCTAAAACCGCATCTTCATCTTCATGCGTGAACGCCAAAATGGTGGTATGGTCAAACATGTGGCTAACCGCCCCCTGAATACCAATTTTAGCCTTGGTTTTGGTAAAACACTGGCGCACATCGTTAAAAGTGCGGTTAGGGTTGTCGGTCAGGCAATCGACAATGACCATGCACCCGCCCGGGCCAAAACCCTCGTAGCGGGCGGGGGCAAAATCTTCACCACCACCACCTTTAGCCTTGTCGAGCGCCTTGTCAATCACATGGGCAGGCACTTGGGCCTTTTTGGCGCGTTCCAGCAAACCTCGCAAGGCCAAGTTACCGGCTGGGTCCACGCCCCCCGCTTTAGCGCAGACGTAAAGTTCGCGGCCGAATTTGCTATAAATTTTAGTTTTCGCGCCGGCCGTTTTGGCCATCGACTCTTTACGGTTTTGGTAGGCTCTGCCCATTGGAAACTTGCTCCATTAAAAATATAAAAATACCGATTTTACAGCTAACGGTTCATCTAAGGAAACTTTTAGTCGGTGCCACAAGCGGGAACAGCACTGACCCGCCCGATGTATGGGGTTTATTCGATAGGCTTGCTGGCGGCTTGCTTTTTTAAGCTGGCTTTCACTTCAGGTGGCATGTAATTTTCATCATGTTTAGCCAGCACCTCATCCGCGACAAACACACCACGTCCATCAAGTTTGCCATTGGCAACAATGCCTTGGCCTTCTCGGAACAAGTCCGGCAATATGCCGGTGTATTGCACAGCCACTTCTTTGCTGTAATCCGTCAGTTTAAAATGCACCGTCAAGCCATCACCCGGACGTTGCACCGACCCCTTGACCACCATGCCGCCTAAGCGGAACAACCGGTCGGGCGGGGCTTTGCCAGCCAGCACATCACTGGTGGAAAAAAAGTACATCAGGTTTTCGTTAAATGATTTAAGCGCAAAACCAACGCCGGCCCCAATACCTGCCACCATCAAGACGATCAGGATTAATCGTTGTCTTCTAATCGGTTTCATGGCTTTTGCCGTTTTTGTTTACGGGCAAGCTGGCGTAAAAACTGCCTGCGTTTGCTGATACTGATAACAACGTTCGCCACCAACACCAAACAACAAATGCCGTAGCTAGTCCATACATAAAAGCCATAGCCGCCCATGGCAAAAAATGCTTGTAAGTCCATCATATTTGCTCCGCCACGATTTTTTTGACCCAAGCGGATGTCGGTTCGCGCTGTAACAATTCCAGTTGGGCGCGTTTTAGCATGGCAATCAAATAATAAAATTTAAAAGCCCCTGCCATTACCAGCAACGGCACCAACATACTGACATGGATGGATGGCTTGTCCATTTTAGTCACGGTGGGGCCTTGGTGCAGCGTGTTCCACCACTCCACCGAGTAATGGATGACCGGTATGTTGACCACCCCAACCAACGCCAAAATCGCCACCGCTTTCGAGGCTGTGCGTTTGTCGTCAATTGCGTTATATAAGCCAATCACCCCTAAATATAAAAACAACAAAATCAATTCAGAAGTCAATCGGGCATCCCATACCCACCAAGTGCCCCACATGGGCTTGCCCCATAGCGAGCCGGTGACCAGGGCGATAAAAGTAAAGCTGGCACCGACCGAAGCACTGCTGATGGCGACAATTTCTGCTAGCTTGATGCGCCAGACCAGGCCAATCGCGCCAGTGACCGCCATCATCACATAAATAAACAGCGACATCCAAGCGCTCGGCACATGGATATAAATAATCCGATAGCTATCGCCTTGCTGGTAGTCCGGCGGCGCCAAATAAAGGCCACCGTATAAACCAATCGCCAGCAACACAACAAAAATGGCCACCAACCAAGGCATGAGCTTTTCAGTCAGTGCATAAAAATGCGGCGGCGATGCCATGCGGTGATAAAAACGGATAACAGGGGCGGGGATTAAGGCCATGCAATTTTAACGGGACTAAAAAGTTGGATTAAGCTAACCGGTGGCATTGTTCTTAAGTATGGTCGTGGCTGTACTTACAGCACGAAAACTAGAACCCCGATTATCGCGGCAAAAAACGCTATTTCACTACCCGCAAGGTAGGTCTGGCAGGTGGCTTGGCCTCTGGCTCAGGCGTGTTGCCGTTACCGTCATCGTCGTTTTCCGGGTCAAACACCATACCCTTGCCGTTTTCTTTGGCATAAATGGCCAACACTGCTGAGGTGGGGGTGACAATATGCATGGACACACCGCTAAAGCGTGTGTGAAATTCAATCAGCTCATTGCCTAAGTCTAGCCCGTGCACTGCTTGCGGACGGATATTGAGCACTATTTTACCGTCTTCGGCGAACTGCAAGGGCAAAATGGCGTTCGGGTTGGTGGCATCCACCAGCAAATGCGGGGTACACTGGTTGTCAACAATCCAGTCGTACAAGGAACGGATCAGATAAGGCTTAAGGGAGGTCATGGAAGGCAGCACTAATGGGGTTATTTGGGGAATTCTGTCATTTCTTTTTCAGCATTGCTTAAGCTGCGTTTGAATGCTGGCCGCCTGAACAGGCGCTGCGCGTAACTGTTGATGGCATCGTCCGGTGTGGAAACATCAATGCCTATGCTGGGCAAGCGCCATAGCAACGGCGCGATGGCACAATCAATCAATGAAAATTCGTCACCCATAAAATACGGGCGGGCGGCAAAGATAGGGGCGGCTGCCAATAGGCTTTCACGCAGCATTTTTTTGGCGCGGGAGGCCTTTTTTTCGCCAGAACCCAATATTTCCTCCAACATTTGATACCAATCTTGGTCAATGCGCTTGATGACCATGCGCGAATTGGCCCGTGAAACGGGGTCCATGTGGTGCAATGGCGGATGGGGAAAGCGTTCGTCGAGGTATTCCATAATAATCCGCGAATCGTACAGCACCAAATCCCTTTCAATCAAGGTGGGCGATACGCCAGTCGGGTTAAGTTCCAGCAATTCTTCAGGCGGGTTGTTAGGGTCGTAGTATTCAATATCAGCGGCAATACTCTTTTCGTACAGGACAAAACGGGCGCAATGGCTCATTGGACAAGTCGGGGACGAAAACAATGTCATTACAGACTTACGGGTAATAATGTTTGCCACAAATAACAACCTCTTTTAGGCGAAGTGCAGATATAAAGCCGCATTATAGCATACAAGCCCCTGCAACTTGATAGGTTGCGCCATAATCATCTGATTCTTATGGCATTTAAAACATCCCTGTTTTAAGATTGCCAACTTAATGAATGTCGCGCCAATACTCCTTCTTGAGCAGATAGGCAATGACCGTGAACACCAATAAGAACAACAGCACAAACTTGCCCAAGCTTTCACGGTTCACTTTTTCAGGTTCGCCGACATAATCCAAAAAGTTGACCAAGTCATTGACCATGCGGTCAAACTCATGTTCTGACAAAACCCCGGGTTTTACCAGCTCCAGTTCAGTGTGACCGCCCCAAATGGTTTTTCTGATTTCAGCATGTTGTTCGCCTTGTTGTTGCCATAGCGGGTTGGGCATGGCAGTGTCAGGGAACACCAAGTTGTTCACGCCAAACGGACGGCTAGCGTCCACATAATAGCTTTTCAAGTAGCTATATAGCCAATCGGGCCCGCGTGAACGGGAAATCAATGACAAATCGGGGGGTTGTGTGCCAAACCATTTTTCAGCGTCATGCTTGTTCATGGCACTTTTCAACTGGTCATAAATGCTGGCACCTTCCGGCGCTATATCGCGCAGCACGGTTTTTTCATCAACATGCTCATCCAAGGCGATGCGTAAGTAACGCATATACTTGGCAGAATGGCAACCTAAGCAATAAGTGACAAAATGTTTGGCCCCACGCAATAGAGAAGCTTTGTCATTAGGGTTGATATTGGCTTTTTGCAGCTCGACTTGTTCGGCAGCATGGGCGCCGAAAGACAGGCACAGCAACAGTAACAGTAACAGGGTGTTGGTAAATGTTTTCATATCAGTCGAGGCTCTTTTTTATGCTGTTTGCCAAACGGGTTGCAACGTGACGGACACCGCCGAGCTTAGCCCGCCTTGAATAAAAAGACCCTCTGAAAGCGGCGTCGCCAATTTCTGGGCGGTCAGGTTTCAGTTCCGTCATTTCTTCAATGATAAGGGGCAACTGCTCTTCAATGTCCTCTAACAAGCTATGGTGATCGGTGACACGTTTGGGCACCGGTTTGGTTTTTTCCCAACGGGTATATAACGGCATCAACAGGAAGAAGCCAAAGTAAACGGCGGTGAATATCCGTGCAAACAAGGTGGCGGTCGGCGTGGCAGGTTGTGTACCCAGATAACCCAAACTAACAAAGCTGATGATAAACAGCAACAACGCTTTTTTATACAGCCCACCACGATAACGGATAGACCTGACCGGATTGCGGTCTAGCCAAGGCAACAAGAACAGCACTACGATGGCACCGCCCATGCCAATGACACCGGCAAACTTATCAGGAATCGCGCGCAAGATGGCGTAAAACGGCGTGAAATACCAGACAGGGGCAATATGTTCCGGTGTTTTCATCGGGTCGGCTGGGATAAAGTTGGCATGTTCAAGGAAATAGCCACCCATCTCCGGCATATAAAAAATGACGGTGGTGAAAAATATCAGGAACACGCCAACGCCAAACAGGTCTTTAACGGTGTAGTAAGGATGGAAGGGAATGCCGTCAAGAGGAATGCCGTTGACATCTTTAAGTTTTTTTATGTCGATACCATCGGGGTTGTTGGAACCCACTTCATGCAGGGCGACAATATGCATAAACACCAGCATCACCAGCACTAAGGGTACGGCAATGACATGGAAAGCGAAGAAACGGTTCAGGGTGGCATCGGAAACCACATAATCACCCCTGACCCAAAGCGACAGGTCATCACCTATCACCGGAATGGCACTGAACAGGGAAATGATCACTTGAGCACCCCAATAAGACATTTGCCCCCAAGGCAGCAAGTAACCCATAAAGGCTTCCGCCATGAGGCAGACAAAAATCAACATGCCAAATATCCAGATCAATTCGCGCGGTTGCTTGAACGAACCGTACATAATGCCCCTGAACATGTGCAGGTAAACCACAATAAAAAACGCCGAAGCGCCGGTTGAATGCATGTAGCGGATCAGCCAACCCCAGTTGACATCACGCATGATGTATTCAACCGAATCAAACGCGAGTTTGGCATCAGGTTTGTAATTCATGGTCAGCAAAATGCCGGTGGCAAATTGGTTGACCATGACTAGCAAGGCCAATGAGCCGAAAAAATACCAGATGTTGAAATTCTTGGGCGCGTAATAATGCGCCATGTGGTCGTTCCACAATTGGGCTAAAGGGAAACGGTCGAGAATCCAGTTGCCACTTTGGGCGAAGCGGTTAAGTTTCATGCGCTTTTATCTCCAGCAGATTCACCGATAATAATTTGGGTATCGGTTATGTAGCGGTACGGTGGAATTTCCAAGTTGGTGGGCGCAGGCACACCACTATAAACACGACCGGCCAAATCAAACCAAGAGCCGTGGCAGGGGCAGAAAAAACCACCTTTCCAACGTTCGCCGAGATCATGGGGGGCAATTTCGGGACGGAAAGTGGGCGAGCAGCCTAAGTGGGTGCACAGGCCAACGGCAACCAAAATTTCTGGCTTGATGGAGCGGTAAGGGTTTTTGCTGGATTCGGGCTGGCTGGATTTCTCAGAGCGCGGATCGCTTAGCTCGTTGTCCAACGATTTTAAAGTATCCAGCACGGCTTGGGTACGGTTCAGCACCCACACCGGCTTGCCGCGCCACTCCACGCGCAACAATTGCCCCGTTTCCATTTTGCTGATGTCAACAGTCACCGGGGCACCTGCAGCCATTGCTTTGACGCTCGGTTGCATCTGAGCTAAGAACGGGACGGCCAAATAACCGGTGCCCACTGCGCCAACCACGGTCAAGGCCGTGGTCAAAAACTGGCGTTTGGATTTATCGACGCCTTCAATATTCATTGGTAAATTCTCCTGATTGTGCCAGTGCTTGTGCCGCACATTTTTGTTATCGCCAGCCAATATACCATTTAAAGCCAGTGCATTTGAAGCGGTCAAACCTTTTTGCCCGCATCCTTTTGCAGCCCTTAATGGGCGACCGCCCAGACTTTTGGGCCACTTTATTATAACCGCATGAACAAACAGTGTATTGTTAATTAGTGGCAGAGCAAGCCTAATGCCCCGCTAATTTTATTAAATGTCGTGTTGTTAACGCGAGCCCAGCGGGGATCACCGACCTAACGCATTGCCCAGTGCCGCTAAGAATGCATTATTTTCCTCAACCGTGCCGACTGTGACGCGCAAGCAGTTTTCCAGCAAGCCGCCTTGCGGGTTGAGGTTCTTGATTAGCACACCGTGTTGTTTGATAAGCTCAAATATTTGGTCTGCTTGCCCGCTAGGAGTCTTAAATAAAATGAAATTGGCAGCACTCGGGTAAGCATGGATACCCGCAAAGCTGTTCATTTGGTTAAACAGCCGTTGCCGTTCATTGCATATTGCGGCAGTTTGCTGATCAAACAAGCCTTGTTTCGATAATGCGAACCCAACACTCAATTGCGTCAAACAATTGATGTTGTATGGCAGCCGGATTTTGTTCAGTTGCCCAATAATATCGCCATGCCCGACCAGATAACCTAAACGCAAACCCGCCAAACCCAGCTTGGACACGGTACGCATAACCAGTAAATTAGGGTACTCCGCTAGCCTATCCATAAAACTGGCCTGCGCGAAGGGGGCATAAGCCTCATCAACCACCACCAGACCCTTGGTGGTCTCCAATAAAGTGATAATGGCCTGTTCGTTAAAAAGATTGCCGGAGGGGTTGTTGGGATAGGCAATAAAAATCAGTGACGGCTGCTGCTCGGCTATGGCAACCAACATAGCAGGCAAATCCAGCTCAAAACTGTCCGCCAGCAAGGGTACCGGCAGATAGTTTAGCCCCAAGCAATCACTGATTTGCTTATACATCACGAAGCACGGCGTGGGAGCAAGCACACTGGCGTTGGGTGGCAAAGCCATCAATAGCAATTGGATAAGCTCATCGGAACCATTACCCAGCAACAGCGCACAATCATCAGCAATCTGGTTTTGTTGCTTTAGGGTGGCGGTCAGTTGTTTGGCTTCGGGGTCCGGATAACGGTTGATAGGGCTATCCCGCAAACAGGCCAGCCATTCGGTCTTGATGGCTTCAGGCCAACTATAAGGGTTTTCCATCGCATCCAATTTTACCAGCCCCTGTGCATCCGCCACTTTGTAGGCTGATAGCGCGAGGACTTCTTTACGGAACAACGAGGCGGCAAGGTTTTGTGTGGTCATCTTGAATTCGACTTGGATTCGACAGGGATAGGCTTATTTAATCCGATATTCGGCAGAACGGGCATGGGCGGTCAGGCTTTCGCCACGCGCCAAAACGGAGGCAATTTTACCTAAGCTATCAGCGCCCTGAGCGGAACAATTAATCAAACTGGTGCGCTTTTGGAAATCATACACACCTAAAGGGGATGAAAAACGCGCCGTGCCAGAGGTAGGCAGCACATGGTTGGGCCCGGCACAATAATCGCCTAATGCTTCGGCGGTATGGCGGCCCATAAAAATAGCCCCGGCATGGCGAATTTTCTCGCACAGCGCATCAGGGTTTGCCACGGACAATTCCAGGTGTTCAGGTGCGATCTGGTTGGCAATATCAGCGGCCTCAGCCAAATTGGCCACTTTAATCAATGCCCCGCGCGCACTAAGCGAAGCACGGATAATTTCGGCACGCTCCATGTCCGGCAACAGGGCATCAATGCTGGCAGCCACTGCAATCAAAAAGTCACCGTCGTCACTGATTAAAATGGCTTGGGCATTTTCGTCATGCTCGGCTTGCGAAAACAAATCCATGGCAATCCAATCTGGCGGGGTTTTACCATCGCAAATCACCAATATTTCCGACGGGCCGGCAATCATATCAATACCGACCTGACCAAACACCAGTTTTTTGGCAGTCGCCACATAAATATTACCGGGACCGACAATTTTGGCGACAGCAGGAATAGTCTCCGTGCCGTAGGCCAAGGCCGCAACCGCTTGGGCGCCGCCAATACTAAAAACACGGTCAACACCGGCAATATAGGCCGCTGCCAGCACCAACGCATTGGTTTCGCCGTTGGGTGTCGGCACGACCATAATCAATTCACCAACCCCCGCGACTTTAGCGGGAATGGCGTTCATTAACACCGAAGACGGGTAAGCGGCCTTACCACCCGGGACATATAATCCCACCCGGTCTAACGGGGTGATTTTTTGCCCCAACACCGTACCATCAGCCTCGGTGTACTGCCAAGATTGCAATTTTTGCTGTTCGGCATAAGCCAAAATGCGTGCGGCAGCACCTTGCAGGGCCTCGGCCTGTGCCATGGGCAAAGCGTCCCAAGCGGCTTTTAGCGCAGCATTGGGCAATTCCAGCTCGTCGGCAGTGCTAATTTGGCGTTGGTCGAAACGCTTGGTGTAATTAATGACCGCCGCATCGCCGTTACTACGGACATCGGCCAGGATAGCCAGAACCCGCTGCTGGATATCCAAATCGTCAGAGGCATCCCAAGCCAGCAACTGTTGCAGTTGTTGGTCAAAATCGGGGTGGCTGGCATCGAGTTTTTTTATGATGGTGTTTGGCATAAGCTATTAACGTGGGGTTAAATATAATTTGCTTGGTTGCATTCCCCTTCGACTTCACTGAGGGAACGATTGGGCTTCGCTCAGGGAACGGACGGCTTAAACCTCATTGCCAATTAGAGTCCCATGGTAAAGTAGGGCTATTGTATTATGCCTTACTGGCTTCAGTTAGACTGGTAAAAAATATAATCTGCCGAATAGCCAATACGTTTTTCACTGCCCAAATGGTTGCCATCACAGCCTTGGATGGGGGGCAAGCCGCCCTGAGTGTTGATGCGCACAATATAGTCCGCTTGGGTGAAAATGCTGTCGCCTTTATGACCGATAATTTTGACCAACAACCAAGGGATTGCACTGCCTTTGGCAATATCCAGCCGCGCCATAATCTTGCCTTGCACACGGCTACCTTCTTTATATTCCCACACTGGGCCTTGATAGTGTTTGCCGACGATATTGCCTGCCAAATCGTAAAGCTGTGCATCAGGGGCTTGTATCTGCCAACTGTACTGGCCCTGGTTCAGCGTGCACTGGTAAATCTGTACGCCTTCGCCATACACCGACAAATACGCGCTATGCCCTTCAGGCACTTGAATGGCGGCGGGGATGTCCACATTGGCGTAAACAGCAGGGGATAACAACGCCGATAACAGCAATAATTTTTTTATCATGGTCATTCACCAAGGCAATGGCTGCCCGTCGTATTTAAGGAAATGGCCAGACTGCGCCAAGCAAAAATCAGCCAGCACGGCACGCATACCACTGACACTGTGTTCTTTTTCTATCAGGGCATTGGGGCCACCCATGTCGGTTTTTACCCAGCCCGGGTGCAGGGTGATCACGCCAACACCTTGCTTGCCCAGTTCGATGGACAAACTTTTCATGGCTGCGTTCAAGGCCGCTTTGCTGGAGCGGTACATGATACTGCCACCGCTGCTGTTGTCGGTGATGCTGCCCATCAAGCTGCTGATATTGGCGATCAGTTTGCCGTCGCCTTTTAGCAAATGCGCCAAAAAGGCTTCTGCTATTTTAACGGGGGCTTGGCTGTTGACCAGCAGATTATTCGCCCAAACGGCGTAATCCAACTGCCCGAAGCCATTATTGGCGTTGTCGCCATAAACGCCAGCGTTATTAATTAAAAGATCAATAGGTTGTGCAGCCAATTGCCGAGCCAGCGCATCAATTTGGGCAAAATCAGCAACATCTAAGGTTTGTAATTGAATAGCCTGGTAATTTTTGGCGAGCGCCTGCAATTCGGTCGCTTGTGCGGGGTTGCGGCATGCCGCCAACACCTGCCAGCCCGCTTGCGCATATTGGCGGCAAAACTCTAAGCCTAGGCCACGGTTGGCACCGGTAATCAAAACAGTGGTCATGCTTGTCTCCATAAAAAAAGCCTTCCGTAGCCTAGGGCGCGGAAGGCTTTTTGGTCAGGTGGTGCGAAATTACCCGGCGAAATTGGCTGCGGCAAAATCCCAGTTGACCAAGGCCCAGAATGCTTCCAAATAAGCAGGGCGGGCATTGCGGTAGTCAATGTAATAGGCATGTTCCCAAACATCGCAAGTCAACAAAGGTTTTTGACCGGTGGTCAATGGGCAAGCGGCGTTGCTGGTACTGACCAAATCTAAAGAACCGTCAGCATTTTTTACCAACCAGGCCCAGCCAGAACCAAAAGTGGTCACGGCACATTTGGTGAATTCAGCTTTGAAATTTTCATAAGAACCAAATTTGGCATCAATCGCTTCAGCCAATGCGCCGGTAGGTGCGCCGCCAGCACTAGGGGCCAAGCTGTTCCAGTAGAAAGTATGGTTCCAAACTTGGGCGGCGTTGTTAAAAATGCCACCAGAAGACTTCATGATGATTTCTTCCAAAGACAAGCCTTCAAATTCAGTGCCAGGCACTAAGTTGTTCAGGTTGGTCACATAAGTTTGGTGATGCTTGCCATAATGGTATTCCAACGTTTCTTCAGAGATATGGGGTACCAATCTGTTTTTGGCATAAGGTAATGCGGGAAGTTCGAAAGCCATTTTGATAATCCTAGGTTGTTGAAATTAAGTTTATTGCATAAAAAAACCAGCTGGGCATTAAACCCAGTGATTTTATAGGCAATAACTTTAACATTGCTGGAAAATTAAATAAAGCGGCAAGGCTAATGTCTTGTGTGGCCCTGCCATTATTTGCAAGGTCATCTTGCCGACTTGGCATAATCATCCGCAATCTTGCAGCCTTCCAAAGCGGCAATTTGGGTATTGCTGCAATCAATGCCGCGTTCTGCCAATGCTTGCTGCATCAAAGCGATTTGTCGGTCTTGGCTGTTGATGTGGTCGAGCATCTGATTAATAGCATAGGCAATGGGGTCGGGCAGGTCGTTGGACGTACCGTAGGCCTCAAAGCCCATTTTGTGAACCAGGCTGTTCAATCCTCCGGCAGTATCCGGCTTTTTCTTGCCATCAACAATATGTGCCGGTATACCCACTACAGTGGCCCCGGCGGGCACCGGTTTCAGCACCACCGAATTTGACCCTACCCGTGCGCCCGCGCCAATTTCAATCGGCCCCAATATTTTGGCCCCGGCGCCGACCACCACGCCGTTATGCAAGGTGGGGTGGCGTTTACCTTTGTTCCAACTGGTGCCGCCTAAAGTCACGCCATGATACAAGGTGCAATCGTCACCAATGACAGCCGTTTCACCAATGACCACGCCCATGCCGTGATCAATAAAAAAGCGCCGGCCAATAACCGCACCGGGATGGATTTCAATGCCGGTCAGCCAGCGGTTAAAAAACGACATAAAACGCGCCAGCCATTTCCAGCCTGCTTGCCAGCAACTATGGCTCAAGCGGTGGATAAGCAAGGCATGGACGCCGGGGTAGGTGGTGATCACCTCAAACACCGAGTGTGCGGCAGGATCGCGGGCAAATACACAGGCAATGTCTTCTTTAAAATGGCCCAGCATATTTATTGCCCCTTTTGGTGGTCTTGGGACATTCTTAAAATACCCCGCAATATGTCCAACTCTTTGGTGTCCAGCTGGATACGGTTATAAATCCGCCGTAAACGGCGCATGATCGATTTGGATTTTTCAGGTTGCGTAATAAAACCGACATCGCATAATGCTTGGTACAAATGCTGGTAAAACGATTCCATTTGCGCGGCGGAAGCCAGCGGGCTGGCGTCCTTATCGCCTACCAGTGGCGGCGGTTGGCTACCGGTGGCGACAAACAGCTCATAACAAACCACTTGCACGGCGGCGGCAATATTCAGCGAACTGTATTGGCTATTGCACGGAATTCTCAGCAAATAATGGCATAAGTCCATTTCGTGGTTT
The DNA here is from genome assembly GCA_903945605.1 of uncultured Methylococcaceae bacterium. Lineage (GTDB taxonomy): Bacteria > Pseudomonadota > Gammaproteobacteria > Methylococcales > Methylomonadaceae > Methylovulum. The sequence continues at coordinate 15,217 of CAJAWH010000087.1, forward strand.
TTCAAGCCGGAATTTTCCCGTCCAAATAAAATGGCGACTTTCTGCCTGGGTTCATTGGCAACCACTTTCTCGGCACATTCCCGGGGCGACAATTCCGGCCAGCTGATGGTACGGCAACGGGCACTGCTGCCGATCACCAATTGGCAATCGGCAATCGCTTCTTGCAGGGTGCTGCACACTTGTGCGTTGGCCAAAATATCATCAGAACCAGCGGCTCGCGAGGTGGCTTCTGCACAAGGGAAGGTTTTAGGCGACACCAAGCACAGGTGCGCCAGCGACATATTTTTCATGGCGCGGGCGACCGCGCCAATATTGCCGGGATGGGTGGTTTCCACCAATACAATTTTAATATGCGACAGCAAGGCCGAAGTTCCTGGAAAAAAGCCGAAATTCTAACAAAAGATTTGCTATGCTATGATCTTTTCTACATATATTTAAAGAAATACCCTATGCAACCCATGTTAAACACAGCCATCCGTGCCGCAAGAAGCGCGGGTGATTTGATCTTAAGGGCATCCGATGATGTCGGGCAGTTGCGCGTTGACCAAAAAGGACGGAACGATTATGCCAGTGAGGTGGATCGTATGGCGGAGCGGGAGATTATCCACATCATTAAGACCGCTTACCCAGAACACGCCATTTTGGCGGAAGAAAGCGGGCAACATGCAGGCAATGACTTTACTTGGGTCATTGACCCGTTGGATGGCACCACCAATTTTTTGCATGGGTTTCCACAATGGGCCGTGTCCATTGCCTTAAAATACAAAGGCCGCTTGGAAGTTGCCGTGATCTACGACCCGATGCGCGACGAACTGTTCACCGCCAAACGCGGCGGCGGGGCCATGCTCAATAGCCGCCGCTTGCGGGTCACCCAGCCCAACACCTTAAAAGGTGCTTTGATTGGCACCGGTTTCCCGTTTAAGACCGACACCCACCTGGATGCCTACACCGCCATGTTCCGTGCCTTGACCACCGAATGCGCGGGCATTCGCCGTGCGGGTGCAGCAGCCTTGGATTTGGCTTATGTTGCAGCGGGCCGCTTGGATGGCTTTTGGGAAATCGGTGTTATGGAATGGGATATGGCGGCCGGCATTTTGCTGATTAAAGAAGCGGGTGGGGTAGTGACAGATTTTTCTTTTAATGACCAATACATGCAATCCGGCAATGTGATCGCCGGAAGCCCAAAGATGCATCAGCTCATGTACCAGCTGATCGGGCCGCATGTGACCGATGCCCTAAAATAACCCGCGACCACACTATGGCAACCAACACCCCCCTGTTGTCGGTAGAACAGTTGTCCGTTGCTTTTAACGCACAACACAAGGTTGTGGACGGCATCAGCTTTGCCATTTATCCGGGCGAAACGTTTGCCTTGGTAGGTGAATCGGGGTCTGGCAAATCAATAACGGCATTGTCGGTGTTGCAGCTATTACCCGCCAATGCGCGCCTGACCGCCCAAGCCATCAGGTTGGGCAGCCAAGATTTACTTAAACAATCGGAACAGGCCCTCTGCAAAATTCGTGGCAGGCGCATTGGCTTGGTTTTTCAAGACCCGATGTCATCACTGAATCCGGTGATGACCATTGGGGCGCAAATTGCCGAAGCCATTACCCAGCATTTTTCATTGCCCGCCCCAGCGGTCAGGCAGCGGGTGTTGGAGCTGATGGCGCAAGTCGAAATCCCACAGCCCGGCAAACGCTACCACGACTATCCCCATCAACTGTCAGGCGGTCAGCGCCAGCGAGTGATGATAGCCATTGCCTTGGCGGCGGAACCCGATTTGCTGATTGCCGATGAGCCTACCACGTCTTTGGACGTGACCATCCAAGCGCAAATATTGGCGTTATTAAAAAGCCTTCAGCAACAGACCGGCATGGCTTTGTGGTTAATCAGCCATGACTTGGCTTTGGTGTCCACCCTAGCCGATCGGGTGGCGGTGATGCAACGCGGCAAAATTGTCGAGACCGGCACTGCCCAGGGCTTTTTTGACGCGCCCCAGCACCCCTACACGCAACAATTGCTCAATGCCCTGCCCTCACTAGCCAATGCCGGAAAACGTAGCGGACAAGAAGCCTCCCTGCCCGCCGCCGCCCCGCTGTTGCAGGTGGAGGATTACAAAGTTTATTACCCCATCCGTAAGGGCCTGTTCAAGCGCGTTGTCGATCATGTCCGAGCAGTTGATGGTGTCAGTTTTAGTATCGCCCACGGCAAAACCTTGGCTTTAGTTGGCGAGTCCGGTTGCGGCAAAACCACATTAGGCAAAAGTTTGTTGAATTTATTGCCCAGCAGCGGTCGGATGCTAGTGGATGGGGTTGCATTGGGCCGCTTATCAGGCAAAGCATTGCGGCAGCACCGCGCCAAACTGCAAATCATCTTCCAAGACCCCTTTTCTTCCATGAACCCGCGCATGTTGGTCGGTGACATTATTGCTGAAGGTTTGTGTGCCTTGCGCCCTGATTTGTCGGTCAATGAGCGGAATGGCCGAGTATTGGCCCTGCTTGCTCAAGTTGGCTTACCCGAAGCATCGGCATTATGTTATCCCCATGAGTTTTCCGGTGGCCAGCGGCAACGTATCTGTATTGCCCGCGCCTTGGCTGTCGGACCTAAGCTGATTGTTTGCGACGAACCCACCAGTGCCTTGGATGTGTCAGTGCAAGCGCAAATCATCCGTTTACTAAAAACCTTGCAACAGCAGCAAGGCATCAGCTACTTGTTCATCACCCACGATTTGGCGGTGGTTGCAGAAATGGCCGATGAGGTGGCGGTCATGTACCAAGGCAAAATAGTCGAGCGGGGCGAAGCTGGGCAAGTCCTAAAAAGGCCGCAACATGCTTACACCCAAAAATTGTTGTCGGCAGCCCCCCAGATACCCGCCCGCTAAGGGGGCTGCCCATTTGAATGTTTAATCATAATTTACCAATGGCATAAATTGGCCATTATTGTTAACCAAAAATAACGATAGCTAAATGGCCACTTAGGCAATTTTTTGGGCAAAAACATATTAACCACATTTGTTTTTAAAAATGGCGGCTTAGCTTTAAAAAACCAGACTGGAAAAGCCCAGGGAAGTAAAAATACCAAGCGAAAACTTGACCGGATACCCATTCTCATGTTAAAAATCACATCGTTGTTTCGATTCAATAAAACAACCGGCTCATACACTGAGTGGGCTGCCCCTTTAGAGGAAAGGGGGGATAACTATTATTTACAATAACCAGAGAGGATATAAAAATGTCTGAAGTTAAAGAAAAAGATAACATGTGGTTTATCGTTGGCGCTTGCATCGTTGGTATGCTTGTTGTTGTATTCTTCCTGAAAAGCGAAAAATCTGCCCATTTGGAAAGCGGTGCAGTACAACAATTGCAAACCGAAACCTTTTCTAACTTAGAAAAAAGAAAAACTAGCAACAACGCAACTGAAGCGCAAAAATCAGGTAAATAATACGAGTCCCTCCGATATTTTATATAATAATGTCGGAGGGGTCTTTTACGGCTTCCCACTCGCCGGTGCGCCTTTGGTCGGTTCGTCCGTTATGCCTGAACCATAAAGATTTAAAGCAATCGCAACCCTATCTATTGCCGTTACGTATTAAGGTTTGCAAGCAGTGCTGCCTTTGCACAGTCTGATGTAGCATAAGCAACCCTTCAGATGCCCTACCAAACAACCCCAGCTGGACTTTATGGAACGCCGCTAGGCAATAATATAACCAAGTTTTTCATTGCCATTGTCGGGTCAGCGTTAAAATAGTTTTTTGCCTAAAACACCGTAAGGGGAATCTGCAAGTGTCCATAAATTTCGCCGATATTCTCTCCCAGATATTGCTGTCCACTGCCCACGGGCTGAGCTTGGAGCATATTGAAAACATGATTGTATCCAGCCTTATCCACGGCTTGGTTTACGGTGTCATTTTCAAATTGTTCCATGCCCTGCCGCTGCCGCTAACCATCCTTGTTGCTATTCTTGGCGTGGGCGGCATTTGGTATTATTTTAAAAGCAGGCGGTAAGTGCTTTGCTCTATGACACATATTAGCCTTTATTGACCGTTTTTATAACCTTGGCAGGGTTGCCAACGGCAACTGAAAAAGGCGGCACATCCTTCAAAACAACGGCATTGGCACCAATAACGCTGTCATGCCCAATCCTGATTTTCCCCAGCAGGCAAACACCTGCCCCAATATCCACCCTATCTTCTATGATGGGCAGTTCAAAATTATGAAATAGCCTAACAATGCCCATTGTGGTGTTGTGCCGGATATGCACATCGTCACCGATGGATTCAGCATGTAATATCATGCCGCTGTGATGCCAAATCCTAACCCTACGGCCCAACTTTACGGTATAGGGCAGGGTGATTCCACAAGTCCATTCAACAAACTTAAAAAGAAAGGTATAAAGCACCGTCATAGGGGCGCGTAATAATTTGGTCTTTATGCCCATGCGCCAATTACCGAACCGATGCACGGCAATAGCCCATAGGCCTTGCTCAAGAATATCCTTGTCATGGGTGATAAAATCTTCCTTAAGCAAAGCGAGGAAGCTAATATCCTTAGGATTCTCATTAGTTGAACCGTGAATTTTCATACCCATCACCATATTAAGTGGTTAGCAAATCAGGTGGCTATTCAGCCGCCGCTAGCCGTCCGCCCAGCACGGCGGCAAGATGCTGGCTGTTGCGTTGCAGGTCGTAGCGTTCGCGAGTGCATTGGCTGCCCGCCAAAGCCAACTGTTGGCGCAGGGCAGGGTCATTACACAAACGGGCGATAGCGTCTGCCAATCCGTCACTATCAGAGGCGGCAACCAGCAAGCCATTTATGCCATCGTCCAGCAACTCAGGAATACCGGCAATGCGTGTGCTGATGCACGGAACAGCCATCGCCATTGCTTCCATCAACACCACCGGCAAACCTTCGGCAAAACTAGCCAACACAAAAATGTCCGCCTGTTGGTAATAAGGCAAGAGATGATCCTGATCGACCGCTCCGGCAAATTCAACCGCATGGGCAATTTGCAAGCGTTCCGCATGGGCCTGTAATGAAGCCAAGTCAGAGCCGTTGCCAACCAAGGTCAAACTGACCGGATAGCCGCGCGCCAGTAATAATTGGACGGCATTAAGCAAAATGTGCTGGCCTTTGGCAGGTGTCAACCGACCGACACACAACAAACTGATTTTATCTGCCGCCGTTGCGCCATTATTGGCAAGTGCTTGGAAACGGTTATGATCGACACCCAAGCGGCAAAGTTCAAATTTATCCCAATCGCTGATGGGTGAAAGTTTCATTAATTGGCTACGAGCGAAATGGCTAATGCAGCAGATAAAATCGGCGGCGGCAATTTTTTCGGGCAGATTAAGTCCCGGTGCATCATAAAATTCGTCCGGACCGTGGACGGTCATTGAAAAGCCAACCGCAAACACGGTTTTTACCAGCATCCCGACCGAAGCGGCAGGGGTAGCAAAGTGGACATGTAGGTGACGATAGCCATGACGGGCCATCCATTGCCCAATCAGCACCGCTTCCAGCAGATAGAACAACTGGTACGCTTGGCGTTTGGCATCCCAACCGCCCAGCCGGAAACCCTGCGATAATGCCTTGCAGACCCCCAACGGACGTTGGCAAAGGGTTTTCAGCAAAGCCCAGCCCGCTCCCTTGGCCCCTTGTTTTTTTACATAAAAAGTCTGCCGCGCTTCCTGATGTTCTTCAACGGTCAGGCTGCTTAAAGGCCGGTCAGGGGGGTTAATCGAGGCGACATCAATGCGGAAGCCCAAAGCCCGCAATTGCTGCACTTCCCTTAGGATAAAGGTATGGGACACCGCCGGATAGCGGCTAATCAGGTAGGCAATGGCAATAGGCTTCATTGCCCCCCCTGTAACAATTGCCGGTAAATGGTCAGTGCTTGGGTAATCTTGGCATCCCAACTGAACTCCCGCAACACCCGCCGTTGCCCCGCCAAGCCCCGCTGTTGCCAAACTTGCGGGTTACGGACAACATCAGTGAGCGCATCACGCAAGGCGGCAACCACATCATCCCTACCGGTGGCGGGCAGTTTTAGCCCCACCTCCTCATCAACAATTTCTGCCGGCCCGCCAAAGTCCACGGCAATTACCGGGCGACCCACCGCCATTGCTTCCAGCAACACCGCCCCGCCCGATTCGCGCACCGAAGGCAAACAAAACACATGTGCCTGCTGCATATAAGCGGCAACTTGCGCCAACGGCTGGTCACCGGCAAAAACCACTTTGTCCACCAGCCCCAGTTGTTGGCATTGCTGTTCCAATGCCACTCTTTCCGAACCATCGCCGACAATCACCAACTGGAAAGGCAGTGTCAGTTGCGCCACTGCCTGCAACAACATAGACACCCCCTTAAAGGGCAACAAGCGGCCAACAAAGACAATTTTGAGCAATTGCGCGACATCCTGCTGAGGCCATTCGGCGGGCGTGAACAAGGTGGTATCAACGCCATTTTCCAGCATCGGCCGGCATTTAGGTTGATAACGTGGTGCTATCGCATTGAAAGTGGACGCGGTGGCGGTAAGAATCAAGCTGACGTGGCGGCTGGTGCCAACTAACCAATCAATCACATGGCCTAAGCGGCGAATGGGATAAAGCCACGCGGATTCCGCCCGCATAATGTCAGGGAAGGTGGTGGGCGACTTTAGCCCGCCATTCCAAGGCCCGACAATCAGCGGAATGCCCAGCCGGTATAAACGGCTGGCAGCCAACGGCGACACTGGAGTGACCGCATGCACCAAATCCCACTGGCTGCCTTGCCGCTGCATGAGTTGCAACTGGCGCAACGCCAGCCAGTCATACACATAAAAATCCAGTGAAGAAATCAGGAACACTGGTTGTTGGCTGCGCGGGAACAGTTTTGATGCCAGCCGGTACAACGGGCCGGCAAACCATTCACTATCAATATAAACCACCTCGCTGCCGGGCAACGGCGCACCGGCCTGTTCAAGGGCGGCCCGATTGCGGCAATGCGTCACCAAGGTGACCGGTACTTGCTTGGCAAGACGTTGATACCATTCCCAACCAATTTGCGAAACCGAACCCATACCCGGGCCACATTGATAGGCCGATACTAACACGCGAGGTGATGTCATTGCTTTATTCTCCAAGGAGCTTGCTGATAACGGGATGCATATCGCTGAGGAATTGCTGTTGGCTAAAATAAGCCTTGATAAACGCGAAGGCATTTTGGGCAATAGCCTCCCTTTGTTGCGGATGGGCCAAGTAATAATCCACCTTTTCGGCAAAATCCGACAAGTCCCATGCCAGTGGCACATAGGTCTCATAAGGGACATAAATCTGCGGCGAGCAGTCCAAGTGGGACATATCCGGCTTTAATAACAAGCTGCCGCTATACATCGCCTCAAAATCCCGCCAGCACACTTCGCCATAACCGAACGGGCTAAAGCACAACCGCGAAGCCAACAACTCTTTACGGTATTGGCTGCCGGGTACCATGCCCAAGCTAGCCGTGCTGATAGATTTGGGCAAGGCCTGCACCGCATCGTATGCCTCTTGCCGCATCTGGCTATACCAAGGCGTGCCTTTAGTGGCAATACGGGCGTGTACATCGAGAGTGCGTGCCGTGGCGGGAAAATGACCTAAAAAACGTGGCATAATATGTGCCGCAAAAGCAAAATTACTGCCCATAGCCACTTTGGGCCAGAAAGAATCCGGCACCGGATAATTGACAGTCACCTCGTCCAAACCAAAGCGGCGGGAATAGAAATCCGTTAAATTAGTGTCGCCGAGGGTCGCTTGCCCATACTGGTCGCGCTCTTTAAGCAAATGTTTTTTTAGGTAAAGGTCGATGTCGTCATTAACAATGGCGGCATAACGCAAATCGGTGGGTGCAAACCAGTCAAAATAAGCTAAGCGGCAGCTGGGGTAGGTTTCACGAATCTGGGTGACAATGGCCTGTAATGCTGCCGGACTGTCAACATACCCTGTTTGCAGACATACTGCGTCCACCCGCTGCCGGTAAGGATGATTGCCGGATTGCCAGCGTTCCAGCGGCACTTCCCGCAGTTCCAGGCTATAGCGCGAAGCCAGTTCAGCACGGTGATAAAAAAACGGGAATAGCTGGGTGTTCGGCAAATCGCCATAGGCACTGATCATTAAAACACGGCGTTTAGCACTATCCGAAGAGAACGGCGATAGTACCCTTAACCGATCTTGAAGGACGCGCTGTATCTGCCAACCAACAATACGCTTATCGATCATGGGCTACACCCTCCTTGCAGTGACAATCAGCTCTTCACCGGCACAAGGGTCGCTCATGCTTAAACGGTCGATCGTACGGATTTCACTGGACAATGCCGCTTTGTCCAAGCTCCGCCCTGCCGTATCGGCTTCAGTGGCGGCAATTTCTTGACTGGCCCGATAAAACCAAGCACTGACCGGCCCGGGGCATTGGAAGCGGATATCGCCAAAGCCTGCTTCTTGGAGCGAGCTTTGCAGTGCCTTGGCAGAAAACAACGCCAAATGCCGTGGCGGCTCCAACCCGCGCCAATAAACGCCAAAGCGGCGATGACCCGTAGCCAAGGCATTGGGGGTGGACAGCCAGAAAAACCCGCCCGGCTTTAAAATACGGTTTATCTCATGCAAAGCCCGCACCGGCTGATGCAGATGCTCAATCACATGGCTAAGGGAAACGGCATCAAAGTGATCACTAGGCAAGCCGGTGTCTGGCAAAGCGCCTTGGGTGACATTGATATGTTGCCGCTGGGCTTGTTCGACCGCCTGAGGGTCAAATTCCAGCCCCTGTGCCTGATAGCCCAACAGCTGGGCGAGTCTGACAAAACTGCCGCTGCCGCAGCCGATATCGACCAGCCGTGCATCTGTCAAAGGCGTGGGCAAATGGCGCACATCGCGTTCCAACAGCACCCGCGCTGTTGCATTGCGGGCCAGCAATTGCCCGCCCAGCAGGTTTGCCGGTTGCCCGGCATAAGCAGGAAAGCGCCGCTTTATATAACCAGAACGCCAACTGGGCAAACGCTGGGCCCAAAAACTAGCGTCAGACAACCATGATTCGTTAATGTCATGGGTGTAATATTCGCTATAGGCCAAACCAATTGAAGCCTCATCAGGGCGGGGGTCAAGATAGGCACAGCCGCAGTCTTGGCAACTAAACATTGTCCAGCTACCCGGCGCGCAGAAAAAAATCCGGTCTTGCAGGTTATTATGCAGAACCTCGGCTAAACTGCCTTGGCAAACAGGGCAATGGCCCAGCCTTTGCAAATGCTGTTCAGGCCAAAGTGCGATGATGTCAGAAAGGGAGTTTTTCGCCATAGTGATACGAGCCTTAATAAATAGATAGAAAAACCGCAACAACCATTTTGTCCGATTATATATCAACTAATCCGGTAAAATTCCAATTATTTGTAGATTATACTATAGCCAATAAAATTTTGAGTTATTACCGCTGCTATGGTAGGGTTAAATAAAAGTGGCTTGCTAGCGCCAAACCACTCTACAGGTGTACACCTTACAGCATGACTTTCCAAACCCATTGCTTAGGGCGAGCTGCCAGATTGAATGGCAAATTTAACCCATTACCCACACTTTTCCTATCCACCAAATCTAATTAGGGTTGTATAAATGGCATATTCCACCATGGGTCTTGTACTATCGGTTATCGCCACAGCGTTAGCGATTTTTCTTCTGCCCGGTAGCTTAGAGTTGTTAATCCTAAGCATTGCCGGTGTGTTAAAACAGCCCAAAACACCCTGCCAGGCCAAGACGTTGCCAAAAATGGCCATCATAGTCCCTGCCCATAACGAGGAAGACGGTATCGCCGACTGCATCGATAGCCTACGCAACGGCATAGGCACGTGCAAGGACACCGATATTGTGGTCATTGCCGACAATTGCAGCGATGGCACTGCCGCCCGTGCCGACGCATTGGGAGTGCGGGTACTGGTCAGGGAAAATACCGAGCAACGCGGCAAAGGCTACGCGCTCGACTTCGCGTTCCGGCAACTACTGGACGAAGGCTACCAAGGCTTTGTCATCGTCGATGCCGATAGCCGCGTAACAGCGGGGTTCGCCAGCACTTTCCAGCAAGCCTTAGGTAGTGGCCTTGATGCCCTGCAATGCCGCTATCAATTGCTTAATGCGCAGACCTCTTGGCGCACCTCGTTACAACACATTGCTTTGCTCGGGTTCAATGTCCTACGCTTGCGCGGAAGGCAAAAACTAGGGCTTTCAGTGGGTATCTTAGGCAACGGTTTTGCCCTCAGCCGTGACACCTTGCTGGCGGTGCCTTATGATGCCACCTCTATTGCTGAAGATTTGGAATATCACTTGCGCTTAGTGCGTGCTGGCAGAAAAGTAAGCTATATTGACACCGTCACCGTATTGGCTGCCGCCCCCACCCAGCAGCAAGGCGCCAGCGTGCAACGTAGCCGCTGGGAAGGTGGGCGCTTCCGGCTGATAGCGGATGAAGTGCCGGGGCTAATCCGCGCAGTGTTGGCTGGGCATTGGCTATTACTGGAGCCGCTGGCGGAGTTATTGCTCTTGCCTTTGGCATTCCACGCGCTTTTAGTTGCCGTGCTGCTGTTGCTGCCCACTGGCTTGGCAATAGCCGGAGGCCTGTTATATTTGACTGTATTGCTGCTGCATCTGATTGCCATTTTTATAGTCGGTCACTGTGGCTGGCGCGAATTGAAAATATTGGCCTCCGTGCCCTTTTATTTAATCTGGAAACTGGCCCTATTACCGCGCCTATGGCGCAGCATGGACAAAAATGCCGCATGGGAACGTACTGTAAGGGAGACTAATGACCATGAAAGCTGAACTATCGATCATCATCGTTTCCTACAATACCCGCGATAGCTTGCTGGCTTGCTTGCAATCGGTGGCAGACCAAGATTATCAAGGCAAAATCGAAACTGTAGTCATAGACAATGCTTCTCGTGATGGCTCCGCCGATGCCGTGGCTCGGGCTTTCCCCAGCGTCAAGCTGATACGTTCCGACACCAACCTAGGATTTGGCAACGCCAACAACCGGGCGCTTGACCAGGCCAGTGGACGCTATATAGTATTACTTAACCCCGATGCGCTGTTGGCTCCTGATGTCATCAGAAAAGCCGTACTGGCAATGGATGCCGATACCCGCGTGGGCATGGCAGGTGCCCGCCTGATTGGCACTAACGGCGAATGGCAACCTTCAGCCCGCATGTTCCCATCCCTGATCAACGAAATGTTAGTGTTGACCGGACTGTCTGGGCGTTATCCTAACTCGCGCTGGCTGGGCCGTGTTGACCGTAGCTGGGCAGACCCATTGCAAGCAGCTGATGTAGACTGGGTGACGGGGGCGTTTGGCATTATCCGGCGCGGGCTTATCGACCAACTGGGTTTTTTTGACCCACGTTATTTCTTGTATTATGAAGAAGTGGACTTTTGTCGCCATATCCGTCAGCAAGGCTGGCGTATTTGCTATTGGCCGGAATTGGTGGTCACCCATCTGGGCGGCGAGTCGGCAAAAACCGTCACCCACGTCGAATTCAACAGCAACGGTAGCCAGATAGACCTCTGGCGCATGTACAGCCAGCTGCTTTACTACCGCAAATGGCACGGGGCATTGGCGGCCTGGTCAGTCAAGGCATGGGAACAACTCTGGCATGCCATCCGCGTCGCCAAAAACCAGCGTAGCGCACCCGCCAAAGCCGCCGCATCAAAAGCCATCATCCAAAAATGGCGGCAGGCTTGGCAAGACACCCAAGGCGGACAACAATCGCCCCCGCAACCGTGGTAAGTCGCTCCGCATCCGTTCAGCGAAACCGTTATCCGTCCCCTGAACGAAGTCAAAGGGATGTAATCGGGCAAACGCTGTAGGAGCGGGCCATGCCTGCGATCAGCAGGCCAATCACCGTGGCTTGTCGTGACCGCACCCCATAATTAAATAAAACGATGGGCTACTGACCACAGAAAACTAATGATGACCCCCGACCCCAACCAGCAAAACGAGCTAAAATCTTCGCCAGTACCCCGTTTAATGAACCTGCTTTTTGCAGCTTTAATCTTGGCATCTGGCTTGGGGCTAACCTATTACCTGCAAAAACAAGCTATTGAAGCAGAGCAAACGCTCTTGCAAACCATTTTCGAAAAAGAGAGCAGCACATTCATTGCACTGACCAGAGAACAGCTTACCGACTACCTGTACCTGCTGAGAAGCATCAATGCTCTGTTCCAGGCTTCTGAAAATGTCACCCACGAGGAGTTAAGGCAGTTTGTCAGCCAACTGAAACTGGCCGAACATTTGCCGGGCATATTTGCCATAAATTACATCACCCCGATCCACCATGCACAGAAAAATGCTTACACCAAAGCTATCAGACAGACCTATGACCCTGCCTTCACCATTTTTCCCGATGGTGAACGCCCTTTTTATGCACCTATCACCCATATAGAACCTTTAAACGAGGCCAATTTATGGGTGCTGGGGTTTGATACCTTTACCGACACCAGCCGACGCAAAGCCTTGGAAGCGGCCCGCGACAGCGGCGAAGCCAAACTGACCGGCAAACTGACCTTGGTGCAAGATACCCGCCAACAATATCCCGGTATTGTCTTTTACGCGCCGATTTACCACAACAATGCCCCCCATGCCACGCTCAGCGAACGCCGTAGCCAACTCATCGGCTGGAGTGGCATAGCCCTGTACATGAAAGACCTCATGGCGGGTGTCAGCCAATACCCTGGCCAAGGCAAGCTGGCGTTTGAAATATTTGACGGCACAGAAGCCACGCCGCAGTCCTTGCTGTATAGCTCTGAAACCAACCCTACCCGTACCATTGGGCAACACGCCCTGTTTACGGGCAGCGAGACAGTCGCTTTTTTTGGTCGGACCTGGACAATCAAAAGCCACTCCCTGCCAGCGTTCGATGCCCAACAAAGCTTTTTGAAAGCTTACTTGATTAGGGCGCTAGGTGTGCTTGGCAGTCTGCTCGTCACCTTGTTGGTTTGGCGCTTCAACCGCAACCAGCTTAAGCTTAAAGGCGCCAGCCAACAATTGCAAGTCAAGGCATTACAAGCGAGCTTGGCAACCGATGAATTGGATATTCAAAAATATGCGTTAAATCAACATGCCATTGTTGCCGTCACCAATAGGGCTGGCATCATAACTTATGTCAATCCGAAGTTTTGCGAAATCAGCGGCTATGCGGAACATGAACTGCTCGGGCATACGCACCGCATAGTCAACTCAGGCTACCACTCACGTGAATTTTTTGCGGAAGTGTATGGCTGCATAAGCCAAGGCAAGGTATGGCAAGGAGAACTCTGCAACCGCAAAAAGTCCGGCGAGTTGTATTGGCTGTTGACCACTATCGTGCCGGTTTTGGACAGTGCCAAAAAACCAATCAAATATATATCCATCCGCACCGACATTACCCGGCGGGTAGAAACGGAAAAAAAACTGCAACTCAGCTACCTGGCCTTAAGGGAAATTTCCCAAGGCGTGATGATCACAGACCATCAGCAACACCCCCTATGGATCAATAAAGCCTATACCCAAATAACCGGTTTTACCCTGCATGATTTGCAGGCATGGCAAGGCTCTGCTATCGGACACTTGGGCATTGAGCAGACCGTGGCGGAACGCATCAATCGGGCACTAGACCACGGACGGACTTTTACAGAAGAATGCCTTTGTCACCGCCAAGACGGCGGTGAGTTCTGGAACGATTTGTCCGTCACCGTCATAGCCGGTAACCAAGGGCAACCGGATCACCATATTGTAGTGGTGCATGATATTAGCGAGCGTAAAAAAGCCGAATTCGACCGCCGCGACAGTCAACTATACCTTAGCAACATACTTAATCTTAGCCCTATCGCCGTCAGGATAGCCATCCGACAAGGCCGTCAGGTGGTGTTTTACAACAAAAACTATGCCAAATTGGTGAACCGTGCCGACCCCACCGACATCGACCCTGCCAGCTATTATGCCAATATAGGCGAATACCACACCATCCTGGCCGAACTGGCCGACGGCAATGCCATCATCAACCGCGAGCTGGAGCTGCTCAGCCCCGGTTATGACGAAACAAAATGGGTTTTGGCATCGTTCATTAACACCCATTATCAAGGTGAACAAGCGGTTTTAGGCTGGTTTTACGATATCACCGAAAAGCACCAAGCTGCCAAAGCGCTGCAAATGGCCAAAGAATTGGCGGAAGAAGCGACCCAGGCAAAATCAATGTTTCTGGCCAATATGAGCCACGAAATCCGCACCCCCATGAACGGCGTATTAGGGATGCTGGATTTGCTCAGCGGCACATCATTGACCAATCTTCAGCAAAGCTGGGTGTCAACCGCACACAATTCGGCACATGCGTTGGTGGCGATCATCAATGACATATTAGACCTATCCAAACTGGATAATGGTGAATTGACACCGGAGCGGATTGATTTTAACTTAATCGAGCTGGTGGAAGATGTGTGCGCCTTATTGTCCCACCGCGCCCATGAAAAAAACTTGGAACTCAACTGTTTGCTACCGGTCACATTGCCATCGCACTGGCAAGGCGACCCGCTGCGCATCCGGCAAATATTGACTAATTTAATTGGTAATACCATTAAGTTCACCGAACAAGGCGAGGTCAATGTCAGCGTCACTGTCATTAATGCGGATACTAATAAAGAAGCATCGTTGCATTTTGCTGTGCAAGACACCGGCATTGGCATTCCGCAATCTACCCAACCACTACTATTTAAAGCGTTTTCCCAGGCCGACAATTCAACTTCCCGTCGCTTTGGCGGCACCGGCCTAGGCTTGTCCATCAGCAAAAAATTGGTGGAATCAATGGGGGGGGCAATGGGGCTGGACAGCACGGAAGGACAAGGCTCCTGTTTTTGGTTCAATCTGCCTTTGCCGCTAGGCAAACAAGCCGCCCCAGCTATGCCCCCACCCTCTGCATTAGTAGGCAAAAAGCTGTTGCTTGTTGATGCTAACACCACCCATTGTGCCAACTTGAACCACTATCTTAGCCATTGGGGCTGCCAAGTCACACTGGCCAATAGCACCACCAGAGCACTGCTGGCATTACAAGCCGTGGCAACCCCGGCAACTGCTTATGACCTGATTGTGTTGGATAGGAAAATGCTGGTCGACGAAGGTGGAAATTTGGCGCAACACCTTGCTCAACTGCCGGCTTCAGCAAACACCCCCATCATGCTATTATCGGAAGGCGGGGCATTGGACAGCACCGAATACAAAAACACCCGCATCGTCCAGCATTTATCAAAACCCGTCCGGCCTGCACAACTGCTGGATGCCATACATGATGCACTAAACGGAGACACCCTCAAGCGTAGCAAAAAGCCTATGCCAACAATGCCATTGCCTAGCTATGAGGGCAAAAAAATACTGGTGGTGGAAGACAATGCCATTAACCAAAAAGTTATTGTCGCCAAGTTGGCAAATTTCAAAATTATTCCGGAAATTGCCTATAATGGCCAACAAGCCTTCGCCACTTTAACCCACAACCGTTACGATTTGGTCTTGATGGATTGCCACATGCCGGTCATGGATGGCTACACTGCCACCCAAAAACTACGCGCCCATGAAGCGCGGCTAGGCTTGCCACGCCAACCGGTGATAGCCTTGACAGCCAACGCCATGTCAGACGAACGCGAAAGATGCCTTGCCGCCGGCATGGAGGGTCACCTCACCAAACCGATTATAGACAAGCAGTTACAAGAAATTTTATTTTTATATTTAGGCGGACAAATGACAACAATTGCAGCGGGGACACCAGCCCCTAGCGTATGGAACGAAGCGGCGGCATTGCAATATGTCGAAGGCGATAAAGAATTATTGTGCCAAATGGCCACTCTATTTTTATTGGAAATACCCAAGGAGCTTGACACTTTGGCCTTGGCTCAACAACAAAGCGATTTGCTTTTGCTCGCCAACACCGCCCATTTGATAAAAGGCATGCTCGGTTATTTTTTTGCAGTGACGGCTATTGAATGTGCCAGCCAACTTGAAAAAAACGCACGCAATGGGGAAACCGTCGATTATCAAAGCATGGTCAATGCCCTGATAGCAGCGATCACAGCGTTAAGTGCTGAATTGCGAAGCTCGCAATATTTTAAACCGGAATAGCAGGCACTACGGCAACCCGCTTACTGGGTGCAGAGCCGGACTTAACCACAGCCCGTTCGCTGGGCGTAGCCGAAGTGCGTTGGCTGGGTGCACGAAGCCTTGCCCATCGCCCTTCGACTGCGCTCAAGGAACGCAAGGCTTTGTTCTGAAGTGATTCAGCATTGCCCTCGGCATACGCTATATGGTGCAGGCATTAGCGTCGATAATCAAACCCGACCGATGTTGACGGTAGTCACATCTTAACTACGGACACCCGATTGAATTGTGCTTATCCTTATTGTAGAAGATAACCTTATCACCCGCACCCTATTGCAAAACTATTTGGAAAAATGGGGTTATGATGTTGTTTCAGTAAACAATATCAATTCAGCCATAGAGCTGATCGAGGCACAAAAAATTCAGCTGGTGATCACTGACTGGATGATGCCGGGCGGTAATGGCATCCAGCTTTGCCAGCATATCCGTAGCTTAAAACAGCCGTTTTATACCTATGTGATAATCATCACCTCACTTGAGGAATCACAATTTGCCGCCGAAGGGTTGCAATCCGGTGCCGATGACTTTATCAGAAAACCACTGCAATTTGATGAGTTAAAGGCAAGAATCAAAGCGGGTGAACGGATTTTGGAGTTGGAAAGGAATCTTCAGGAAAAGCATGGGCAATTGCTCGAAACCAGCGATAAATTACAAGCGGCAAGTAAGCTGATCAACAAAGACCTAGGTTTGGCAATGATGATGCAACGCAGTTTATTGCCAAGCATTACCCACCACTATTCGGGAGTCAGCATTGACTGGTTATTTGAGCCTTCCACCCATTTGTCAGGTGATATTTTCAATTGCTTTGCACTGGGCGAACACCATGTCGGCTTTTATATTTTAGATGTCGTGGGGCATGGTATCGCTTCCGCCATGCAATCATTCACCTTGAGCCAGCTACTGGCCATGAAGTCCAACAACATTTATCCGCCACCCTGTACGCCGACCCAGCTACCGCCTTGCATAGCACCCTCTGCCCGTACCATAGTGACCAACCTGAACCGTAACTTCCAGACGGATGCCATTAACATACTTTATTTTACGATGATTTATGGCGTTATTGATACGCTGAATGGTAGCGTGGACTTATGCCAGGCCGGTCATCCCCATGCCCTTTATCTTAAATTGGGCGGCACGGCAGAATTTATTGCCAAGAGCAATCTGCCGGTAGGCATTAAGCCCGATATGGACTATGAGTCAGTGTCTTTTAGCTATGCCACGGGCGACCGCATCATTATCTATTCTGATGGCATTACCGAATGCCAAAATAAGGCTGGTGAAATGTTTGGTAGCGGGCGTTTACAGGCATTTATCAATACCACAGGGCATTTAAAACTGGCCGATGTCATTCTTGCCCTAAAAGGGCATTTGAACGAATGGCGTGGCGGCGATGGCTTTGATGACGATGTTTCCCTGCTGATGCTGGAGTTCAATTAAAATCCCGTTGGCTGGGCGGAGTGGAAACCTAGACTTAGCCTAATTTGTCACTAAAGCTTACATCGCCTCCAACGCGGCATCTTGATTAGGAAAAATTTCAAAAATGGTATGCAGGCGGGTCAATTCTATCAACGATTGTACTGACGGACTGGTCACCAACACCAGTCGCCCCGCCTTTAACTGCAAGCTTTTATAAGCGGCAACCAGAACCGCACAGCCACTTGAATCAATAAAAGTTACTTTCTCCATATCAATGAGCAGCTTGCCATGGCCTTGGTTGATCAAATCCTGTATGGATAGGTTGATCTCCCCACAATCGGCCATGGCGAAACGCCCGGATAATTGCACGACATCAATGTCGTTATGGCTTCGATGTTGTAATATCATTAAAAATTCCTATCTATTGCTATTAATTGATTAACATAAAATGCTCTTGCGCCAGCAAACCGCTCGTCGCTAATAATGTTTAATTAACGTTAAGATATTGGCCTTTTCTGGGGAGGTGACAGGCTTACCCGTTTCCGGCCCGGCGTTTTGTGGGTCACAGAACACAACTTTATAATCGTATTCATCCACGCAAGCATTAATGATCCACCATCCACGGCCATTTTCAGCGTCCCATGGGGCTAATTCAGGTATTGGCGGTGCTGTCATGGAATCGCCAAAATCCGTAATCTCAATACGCAACTGACGATTTTCGTTGTTCCATTTCACAGTGATCGGATTGCCCTTGCGGTTGTGGTAAGCATGTAACACAATATTGTTAATGGCCTCAATCACCGCCAGCTGCATTTGTGAAGCGCATTCTGTGCTATCGGTGGCATACAGGCACAGCGAATGGATTGCCTCCCCTAATGGCGAAATACAGGGTATAGAGCTGTCAATTTGCAATGTCAGCATAACTGGCGGAATCTGGAAATTTGTTACCATGGCGGTCTCTTAGTTAAATGATCACAGGGCAAGCCATTATGCAAAAACTGTCCGCACCTACTTGCCGCTATTGTTGCTAGCTTAGCCAACCCACGCTTTTCGGGTCATTAATGCTTGTAGGGATTGTAATAAACACAGTGCATTGGCCTTGCCGCTGTAATTGGCGGCATAAACACAATCGCTCAATAATTTCTCTTCGTCGGAGGCAGCAATGGGCAAATTCAACTGGGTGGGGCCAAGCAACCCCGCAGGCGCTTGGTCTGCCAGCTTTTCCCACTGGTCACGGCGTTTTTCGGCGGCGGCCAGGCTGACCGGCAACGAACCGACAAGCCGCAAATCACCACTGATCACCGCCAATATACGCGGCAGATAACGCAACACGGGGGGTTTTACCTGCCATTCCCCCGCCTTAAATGCAGTCCTTTGCAATACCCCCAAATCATCCATAAGCCTCTTATTGCCACGCAAAATCTGTACACTGTACATTTTTCCACGATTTTGCGATAAAGCAAGCACCAAAGCCAACAACCACAGCGGCAAACTCAGCAACAGCAGTAGTACGCCAGCAAGCCGGTTGATGGTGGCTTCCAAGTCTTTATTCAACACGCCGGTGTTTTTTAAATCATCCAGCAACACCGTATCGCTAATTTTTAGGATGGCCAAGGTATCAATACGGATAAGATCGTTGCCCCGGACAATGGCGTTACGCAGGTCAACCAGCTCGCCAATATAGCTGTGCGGCAAAACGACGGTGGATTCAAGGCTGGCTTGGCTGCCAATAATCACGTTGTCACCAATCACCACCTCGCCGCTCAGTGCAACGGTGGGGTGCAAGTGGCAATTTGAGCCAATCAAGGCTATGCCTTGTGTCAAATTTTGCGGGTTGGCCGTCGTGTTGCGTCCTAGCGTCAGCCCCACGGCGGCTTGTCGCCCAGGGATCAACAATCCGGCAATCCGTCCGGCAGCGGCATCCAGATTGGCTTGGTGGAAAGCCGCCAACGAATCCAAACGGGCAACGCAACCGTTGATGTCAATGGCGTGGCTAGCGGCAAACGTCGGGCTGGCAACCGTCCAGTCCAAGCAATGCAGTAATGGCTCCAATACATTCCGGCACACCAATAAATAGGCATTGGCACCATTGAATAATGCCGGTACAACGGGGATGTCCGCCGTTTCGGCTTGCAGCAAAAAATCTTTTAACGAACGGCTACGCACAACATCACCGCGCATCACTAAAAAAGGTGTCTTGGGCTGCTGCTTTAGCCTACGCAGTTCCGCCAAGGCAGAACCCTCGCCACGGCTCGTACTGTAGCTTAAGGTCATGCCCCAACGTTTGCCATTCCCTAAAGCCTGTTTGACCTGTTCGGCAAACGGCGACAAAATAATATGTGCTTGCCGAAAACCAGCATCGACCAAATCTTCCAAAGTATGTTCAATAATCAGCTTTCCGGCCAGTGGTAATAGCGGCACACAAGTCTGGTCGGTCAGCGGCAATAATTCCTGCCCTTTACGGTCAGCAAAAATGATAACATCCATCAGCAAGCTCCACAGCTTAATCGTTACGGTCGGTAAAGGGATATCCGTTAAGGGGGCATCCCTTAACGTGCCAGCCAGTCTGGCTACAAAACTTGCTGCTAATCTAACACGTCACCGGTTGTTAGCCCAACGCCATTTCATCGGGACACGACCAACCTTGCCAAACAATCGGCCAATTGCCCGGAATCCAGTGGTTTCGACAAATGGCCATTCATACCCGCCTCCTCACAGGCTTTAATGCATTCTTCGGTCACCGAAGCGGTCAGTGCGATAATGGGGATGTCTTGGCCTTCCGGCAAACTGCGGATTTGTCGGGTGGCCTCATACCCATTCATGCCGGGCATTTGGATATCCATCAATACCGCAGCAAAGGTTTTTTTGCTTACCCATTCAATAGCATCCGGGCCGCTGTTAGCCACTGAGGCCTGCAACCCCTGCTTTTCCAAAAATCCTCGGGCAACCAATTGGTTGACGCGGTTGTCATCGACCACCAGAATTTCCAACCCCTGTAGGTTGCTGGCTGGCTGGTTAGTAATGAGGGGTGGTGGCGCCGGCAAAAACTCAAGGCTAGGGCGATCAAACCCAGCAGTGAACGTAAAAGTGCTGCCTTGACCCAGCACACTGGTCACGCTAATATCACCGCCCATCAGCTCGACCAACTTTTTGCAAATGGCCAAGCCCAAGCCAGTGCCACCAAAACGTTGGCTGATGGTGTTGTCGGCCTGAACGAACGACTGGAACAAGCGTTGCTGCTGTTGCTCGGACAAGCCAATGCCGGAATCGGTGACGCTAAAACGGAGTTTGACTCGCGCAGAAAGCTTACCCGACAACTGCTGGTTTGACCCGCTAATGTTCTCAATTTTAATGCCAATAGTGCCGTTCTGGGTAAACTTCACCGCATTGCCCAGCAAATTATTGAACACTTGGCCTAGCCGCATTCCGTCACCGACGAGCTGCAGCGGCACATTATCGGCCACTTCGGTCTGTACTGTTAGGCTTTTTTCTTTAATGGCAATATAAAACAAATCCAAGCTTTTTTCCAGTTCGTCCAACAATGAGAACGGCTGGTGGTTGAGCGACAAATGCCCAGCTTCAATTTTTGAAAAATCCAAAATATCGTTGACCAGATTCAGTAATATTTTGCCTGAGCTATTAATCTTGTTGGCAAACTGGCTTTGCTGTGCATCCAATTCGGATTGTTGCAGCAATTCGGA
>CAJAWH010000088.1 GCA_903945605.1 uncultured Methylococcaceae bacterium
AGTGGCGCAAGTGATGGCGGCGGTCAAACACGCAGGCATCAGCCAATTGGCGTTTGTCACTGTGGAAGAATAAGCCCTTGTAACTAGCGCGGCAGGTGCGGTTAGCCTTCCCCCATTATCTGACCCATGCCTAACTTCCCCCCCGCTTATCTATTGCCAGCTTTTTTGGCATCGCGCAACAAACGTGCCGATGGCCTGATGGTCTTGGCTGGTGTGTTGTTTACGTTCGCCTTTGCCCCGTTCAATCTGGTTTATTGCGCCCCGCTCAGTTTGACCTTGCTGTTTGCCAGTTGGCGCACTGTCAGCCCGCTGCGGGCGGCTCTCAGAGGCTATGCCTTTGGCTTGGGGTCATTCGGTTTGGGTGTGTCTTGGGTGTATGTCAGCATCCATGATTTTGGCGGGGTTGGTTTTTGGCCTGCCGCGCTGGTATCTCTGCTGTTTTGTTGCTTTTGGGCATTATTCCCCGCTTTGGCAGGGTTGCTGTCGGCACTAGGGCGGCGGCCCGGCGTCCCTAGTGGTCTGACCGTGCCACTGGTATGGGTGCTGGTGGAATTTGTACGCGGTTATTTGTTGTTGGGTGGTTTCCCTTGGTTGCTAGCCGCTTATTCGCAAATGGCCACCCCGTTGGCGGGTTATATCCCCTTGCTGGGGGTGTATGGCACAGGTTTTTTACTGGTGGTTACCGCTTGGGCGGTGCTGCATGGGCTAGAGGGGACGGCAAAGCGTGTCCGCTGGCCTTGGCTGTTGCTGGTGTCGGTGTGGATTGTGGGGGGCTTGTTGCAGCGGCTAACCTGGACGACGCCCGCCGGGCCACCCCTGCAAGTGACCTTGCTGCAAGGCAACATCAGCCAAGACCAAAAATGGCGGCCAGAAAACCGCCTTAACAGCTTGCGTTTGTACCGGCAAATGACCACCGAACATTGGGATTCACAATTGATTATTTGGCCAGAAACGGCAATCCCGGTGAATCTGTCGGTTGTGGATGATTTTTTTATCAAGCCACTGGCTGAGGATGCAAAAGCCCATCATACCGATGTACTGGTCAGCTTGCCCGAAGACAGTGACCAAGACGGCACGCTTTATAATTCAGCCATGCTGTTGGGGCAAGAGCCTGGCGTGTACCGTAAAAACCACTTGTTGCCGTTTGGCGAAACTATGCCTTGGCGGCCTTTTTCCACCTGGGTGATGGCGCAATTGCATTTGGATTTAGGCGACCTGAGCGCAGGTGGTGGGCAACAGCCCTTGCTTAAAACAGCGGGTCATGCGTTTGCCACGTCCATTTGTTATGAAGATGCGTTTGGCGAGGTCGCCATTGCCGGTTTGCCCGCCGCCGCTTTTCTGGTCAATGTCACCAATGATGCTTGGTTTGGGCGTTCCTTGGAGCCTTATCAGCATTTACAAATTGCCACCATGCGGGCGCTAGAAACCGGTCGCTATCTGCTGCGTGCAACCAATACCGGTGTGACCGCCGTGGTGGCCCCTAATGGTACGGTTATCGCCCAAGCACCGCTGTTTACCCAGACTGCATTGACCACCCGCATTACCCCGATGCAAGGCCGCACACCCTACAGCTATTGGGGTGATGTCCCAGTGGCGGGGCTGTTGTTGTTAGGCTGGCTACTGGGCTGGACTTATGGCTAGACGGCAGGCAGGCCAGCGATAATGGGCGGCCTTGCTGTCGTGAAACGGGTCTTGTGGGGGGCATAAAATACAAAATGTTAACGATAATGTTGGCATCTAGGCTTTTCGCTGGCAAACTGTACCGATAAAATGGGCATAACACCAATAACTACTTGTCTTAACCAATAATAACAATAGGATAAAATAAAAATGCGCAAACTATCTCTCAACTTGACAGCACTTCTGTTAGCGTTCTCCCCGCTGGTTGTTTCTGCTTTACCGCTGGATAAGGCCAGTGTGCCTGAAAAAGTGACTGAACAGCTTTATAAGCGCCACCCAGATGCCATTGATGTGGTCATTGAGAAAACAAACCATTATAAACAGGACTTATATCTCATAACGTTTAAAGATCATGACGAAGCAAAAATGGAATATTTCCGCAGCAACGGGCATTTTTTTGTTGCCGGTGTTCTGGTCGCCTCGCCCAAAACCTCTGATATGTTGCCGCTGAATAATGCCGCCACCTTTACGGCCGCTTTTTCCAACTATGACATCAGCAAAGCCATTATGGCCGTTAACCCTAATGGGGTAGGTGAAGAATTCGACTTTATTATCCATAATGCCGAAGGCGACTGGGATGTCACCATGGACCGGAAAGGCAACATCACCGCCAAGCAAAAACGCTGAGTGTGACAACGGCAAGTGTGCTTGGGTAAGCCGCACTTGCCTAACCATATCCGTTCCATTATCCAGCGGCAGGGCAACCATTTAAATTCTGAATCATCCGGTATCCCGCTGGTGATTGCCTTGCCGGCATAGCATCTTGTCTACGCCAATGCGGCCCCGCTTTTAAAATACGCACTTGGCGGTAAGGTCTGGTATGCCGGTTAAATGCACTAAAGTTGTGCATTTTATGGCGACCTTCGCCCCTTTTATGACCTATTTTTTGGCGGACTGCCAGTCTTGGAGCATAATACGCTATATAACAAGTGGTTAAATTTTTATAGTGCTTGTTGCCATGTTGGTACTTTTTTTGCTTGTCATAATAGGTAATTTTCACAGGCAATCACCATGACCTCTGTTTCCGCATCACTCGCTTATCCTGCCCATTGCGGCGTTAAAAACTCATTGTTTTTTAATGAATACTTGGAGAAGTTACTGGAGGAGCGCGACGAACTTGGTTTGACCGATATGATCAGGGAGATAGATGCCATGATGCTGACGGTGGAGCCGGGCAATGCCATTGAATACATTGGCGAGCTTTGTCTGATGTCCCCCTACTGGTATTTGCAGACCATAGAGAGCGCTTCACATTGGACACATGTGCTCAGGATTGATGGCCAATCACCCGATTTGATTGTCCGCGAGGTCAAGCATGATGGCATACGCGGCATTTTCCGTAGCCTCAATGAAGTGTATCCTATCGGCAACAATAAACCGCATAGCCGCTACATTGGCGAGGTTTTACGGGTGACTGACCTTGCCGCTGTGGTCAAATTGCAGCAGGCGCGTGGGATCAGTTTTTTTTCCCAAGAAGAGGTGGCTAGGCTGGAACTGCCGGTCAATCTTGCTATCAGCAAACCGTCGCCCTACACGCATAATATAGTCGCTTATGTCGAGCGCGGCAGCGAGCAGGAACGGCATTATGATTTGGGTTGCAGCGATGTCAGCCCGACAGCTTACGAAGTTTGCCAACGTGCCAAGGAACGCCAGCACCAATTGGGCATTGCCGAATTGATTTTGCCGGTGGATCATTTGGCAACGCGCATTTACAGCCAAAACCGTGAAGTGGCCATTTTGGAATGGCTGTCACTGTCCAGTTATTATTATTGGGGTTCGTTCGATATTATTGACCAAAATTCGTCAACCAATGTCACCAAAAGTATGCATTTTCAGGATGAGTTGCGTAGTCCTGCCAAAGTGTTCACTGCCAATAACACGCCGTATTTTGTCAACCATTTAAAAATTTTTCCATCGCCGACCGAGAATTACGTGCGTAACTATGGGCCAAGGCTGCATCATTTGGCCTTGGCTGTTAAGGACGGCAAACAGCAGGGGGTTGAAAATATCGACTATGTGGTCGAGGCGATACGCGAAGAGGGCAAAAGCTTCTTGCTGGATATTATTGGCTCCAAGTTTGAAGGCTTAAAGCAGATTTTTTCCAGTGCTTCTGAGCATTCCTCGCTGATTATTGAATATGTGCAACGGTTTAGTGGTTTCCATGGTTATTTCCATGCCAATAATGTGGCGGAACTGACCCATGCTGCAGGGATAGAGGAGGCGTTAATGGTCATGCAGGCCGATGGGCAGCAGGCCATTAAGCAAAATTGGCCTGACGGGCTGGCTTTTGCCCAGACCACTATCGGCCAGCACAAAAAATGATTGGCTTTGTTGTCAGGTTAACACCTGTTATTGTGTCAATCAGTTAAGGCAGTATGAGCTAGCAAAAAATGTTAATTTTATGGCTATAGATGAGGAAGCAAAATTATGACTATTCGAGTGGCCATCAACCACAAAACCCGATATAACTTCGACCGGCCGGTGGCGTTGTCGCCGCATGTGTTCCGGTTGCGCCCCGCCGTGCATAGCCGGACACCGATTATCGGCTACAGCCTGAACATTGAGCCGAAAGACCACTTTATCAATTGGCAGCAAGACCCGTTCGGCAATATTCTGGCCAGGGTGGTTTTTCCCAACAAAACCCGGACACTCAGTGTTGAAGTGGAAGTGATTGCCGATATGACGGTGATCAACCCGTTCGATTTTTTTGTGGAAGAGTATGCGGAAAAATTCCCCTTCAAATACGAAGAACAGCTGCTTAAAGAATTGCAGCCGTATTTGGAAGTGACCGAAAAAGGGCCGTTATTGGCGCAATGGGTGAAAGATTTTGATTTGACCCAGCGCAACATCAATGATTTTTTGGTGGACATTAACCGTAAGGTTTATGGCGATATTAGCTATAACATCCGTATGGAAGTGGGCATCCAAAGCTGTGAAGAAACGCTGACTATCAAAAGCGGTTCTTGCCGCGATTCTGCTTGGCTGTTGGTGCAGATTTTACGGCACATCGGTTTGGCGGCGCGTTTTGTTTCGGGCTATTTGGTGCAGTTGACCGCCGATATCAAGTCGCTTGACGGCCCTTCCGGCCCTGAGCAAGATTTTACTGATTTACATGCTTGGACTGAAGTTTATATTCCCGGTGCAGGCTGGATTGGCTTGGACCCCACCTCCGGCCTATTGGCAGGCGAAGGCCATATTCCTTTAGCTTGTACGCCTAATCCGGCCAGTGCGGCCCCGGTGACCGGCGGCACTGACAAATGCGAAGTGGAATTTGAGTTTAGCAACACGGTCAGCCGGTTGCACGAAGACCCTCGGGTCACTAAGCCTTATACCGATGAACAATGGCATTTTATCAATGCCTTGGGCGAAAAAGTGGACCGCCAGTTGCTGGCCGATGATGTGCGCCTGACCATGGGCGGTGAGCCGACTTTTGTATCGGTTGATGATATGGAAGGGGCTGAGTGGAACACCTTGGCGGATGGTGTGCATAAACGCGAACGGGCGCAAGAGCTGACCAAGCGCTTGCGTGATGTGTTTGCCAAAGGCGCATTGCTGCATTATGGGCAAGGCAAATGGTATCCGGGCGAGCCTATCCCTCGCTGGCAATATGGCATTTTTTGGCGCAAAGACGGGGTTGCCATGTGGCGTAATGACGCGCTGCTGGCAGACATCAATAAAGATTACGGGCATACCGCTCTTGATGCCGAGCGTTTTGTCCGCCACCTTAGCCAACATTTGGGCGTTTCGTCGCGTTATATCACCGCCGCTTTTGAGGACAATTTTTATTATCTTTGGCAAGAAGGCAATTTGCCGCTTAATGTCAATCCGTTGAAATATGATTTAAAAGATTCGATAGAGCGCAAAAATATCACTAAAGTGCTGGATGCTGACTTAGGCATTCCAGTGGGTTTTGCCCTGCCGCTCAAGTGGAATTGGTACGGGCAGACTTGGCAAGGCGGCCCGTGGAATTTTAGGCGGGGCCAGATGTACCTGATCCCGGGCAATTCGCCCATGGGCATGAGGATGCCTTTGAACAGCCTGCCGTGGGTGGCGCCTGATAAGCGTGATAACCAAGAGCCGCAAAGCCTGTTCACCAGCCTGCCTGAATTGGGCGATTATTACGGCGAGGTTTGCCGCCGTTACAGCCATTTTGAAGAGAAGGCCAACGAGCATCCAGAGGTTATTGAGCAAGAATCCGGCGATGCCGATGCGGTGCATGTTGAAGTGCCGCATACCGCCATTTGTATCCAGCCGCGTGATGGGCGTTTGTATATTTTTATGCCGCCTTTGTCGTTGTTGGAGCATTATCTGGATTTGCTGGCCGCCATTGAAGCCACTGCCGAAAAACTGTCGTTGCCGGTGGTCATTGAAGGTTATGAGCCGCCCCGCGATTACCGTATTGAACGCTTAATGGTCACGCCTGATCCCGGTGTGATCGAGGTCAATATCCATCCGTCAAAAAGCTGGGCGGAATTGGTTGAAAAAACCGAGATATTGTACGAACAGGCTTTTCAAGTGCGTTTGGGTACGGAAAAGTTTATGTTGGATGGTCGCCACACAGGCACCGGCGGTGGCAACCATATCACCATGGGCGCGGCAACGCCGAATGACAGCCCGTTGTTGCGCCGCCCCGACCTGCTGCGGAGTTTGGTGACGTATTGGCAGCATCACCCCGGTTTGTCCTACCTGTTCTCCGGCATGTTCATCGGCCCCACTAGCCAAGCGCCGCGTGTCGATGAAGGCCGCGACGAGAAGTTGTATGAGCTGGAAATTGCCTTCCAGCAGATGCCAGAAGGTGATGTGTTGACACCGTGGCTGGTGGACCGTTTGTTAAGGCATTTGCTGACCGATATCACCGGCAACACGCACCGTTCAGAATTTTGTATTGACAAGCTGTATTCGCCGGACAGTTCGACCGGGCGCTTGGGTATTTTGGAGTTGCGGGCGTTTGAAATGCCGCCGCATGGGCGTATGTCGCTGGTGCAAATGTTGTTGTTGCGTTCGCTGATTGCTTGGTTCTGGCGCAAGCCCTACCAACATGATTTGGTGCGTTGGGGCACCGAACTGCATGACCGCTTCATGTTGCCGCATTACGTCCATGAAGACATGAAGCATGTCGTCAAAGACTTGCAGCGGGCGGGTTATCCGTTTGAGCTGGAATGGCTGGCACCGTTTTTTGAATTCCGTTTCCCGCGTTATGGCACTACCATGATCGACGATATGGAGTTGGAATTGCGTTTTGCCATTGAGCCTTGGCATGTGCTGGGTGAAGAAATGGGCAGCATGGGTACGGCACGGTATGTTGATTCTTCAGTGGAACGGGTGCAAATAAAAGTCACCGGCTTTACCGAAGGCCGCTATGTGTTGGCGTGTAACGGGCGGCGCTTGCCGCTGCGTAACACCGGACGCAAAGGCGAATACACGGCGGGGGTGCGTTATCGCGCCTGGCAACCGCCTTCTGCCTTGCACCCCACCATCAGCCCGCATGTGCCGCTGGTTTTTGATGTGATTGACAGCTGGAACGGACATGCTATTGGTGGCTGCACCTACCACGTCGCCCACCCGGGCGGGCGTAGCTACGACACCTTTCCGGTCAATAGCTTTGAAGCCGAAGCCCGCCGTATCACCCGTTTTTGGGATTATGGGCATACCCCGGGTGTGGTCATTAGGCCGCCGTTGTCAGGTTCTAATGATGTTGCCTCAGAAACGCCGTTTGCCAATCGATTTACTGTCAGCGATTATGCGCCTAGGCCGATGGCCCCACCGCCAGAAGAATTTGATTTGGAATTTCCATTTACGCTGGATTTACGCAAAAAAAACCGCTAGCGGCATTGCTCGCCCAAGGTTTTCCTCTCCGAGCTGGCCGGATTATGCTATGGTTAATCCGGCAACAGCCCTGTATTGGCTGCCAGTTGGGCAATCCCAAGCCCGTGGTAGGGCGACAGGCCATTAATCGCAGTGCGGCGGTTGGCGGGTGCAGGGCACTAGCCAACCGTGGCGGGCGTGTTAGCCTTGCCGTATAGGTTTCTCCAATGGCTATTAAAAAAATAATGCGCCTTAAAAATTCAAAATCTTATGGCAGCGTATGGATCGATTAGCAGCAAACCGCAACACTAATGCCAGCGATATCGGCACACAATTTTATGCCACCCAACTGGGCACTTACGATGAAATGTACGCCACCCAGCGCAAGGTGCTGCCGTACTGGCAACGTTTCATCACGTCCTTGGAAGCCATGGGCAGCGACGAGTTGGAACGCCGCCGCCGTGAGGCGCAACGTTTGTTGCGTGAGAACGGTGTCACTTACAACGTCTACGGTGATAGCGAAACACTGACCCGCACTTGGCGGCTGGACCCCGTGCCTTTGCTGATTGGCAGGGAGGAGTGGTGCACCATAGAAGCGGGGCTTAAACAACGCGCCGTGTTGCTCGATTTGATCTTAAAAGATATCTATGGGCCACAGACATTGCTTAAAAAGGGTCTGTTGCCGGTTGAGCTGGTGTTTGGCCACGAAGGTTTCTTGCATCCTTGCGTGGGTACTTTGCCTGACCAGAAACGCCATTTGACCATTTACTCTGCCAACTTGGCGCGCGGCCCCGACGGGCAAATGTGGATATTGGACGACCGCACCCAAGCCCCTTCCGGTTTTGGCTATGCCTTGGAAAACCGCGCGGCGATCACCCGTGTCTTGCCGGAAATTTTTCGGGAAACTCAAGTGCGGCGCTTGTCGGGCTTTTTTAAAACCTTCAGCAAGGCGCTCGCCAACATTGCCCCGCAGAACAAAGACAATCCGCGTATCGTGGTGTTGACCCCAGGGCCGTTTAACGAAACTTATTTTGAACACGCTTATTTGGCCTCTTATTTGGGCTTCACCTTGGTGCAAGGTGATGATTTGACGGTGCGTGACGGGCGGGTGCTGCTCAAATCCTTGGAAGGCCTCAAGCCGGTCGATGTGATTTTGCGCCGCGTGGATGATTTTTATTGCGACCCACTGGAACTGAAAAGCAATTCCCGTCTGGGTGTGGCGGGGTTGTTGGAAGCGGTGCGGCGCGGCAATGTGGCAATAGCCAATCCGTTAGGCAGCAGTTTGTTGGAAAACCCCGGTTTGTTGGCTTTTTTACCACGCTTGGCGCAGTATTTTTTAAATCAGGAACTCATTTTGCATTCGGTGGCGACTTGGTGGTGCGGTCAGCCAAGGGAGCGGGATTTCGTACTGCAAAATATTGAGCATCTGGTCATCAAACAAGTCAACCGCAGGGGGCATGGTGTCATTTTTGGCAACACCTTGAGCAATGGCGAAAAAAATGCCTTGCGTGACCTGATCAAGGCCAAACCGCATTTGTATGTCGGGCAGGAGCGGGTCAGTTTCTCCACCGCACCTGCTTTTATCGACAAGCATATTGAACACCGCAATTCGGTATTGCGTAATTTTGTGGTGGCTGATGGCGAGGACTATCTAGTCATGCCCGGTGGTTTGACGCGTATTGCCAAAGAAAAAGACGATTTTATCGTTTCCAACCAAGCGGGCGGCATCAGCAAGGACACTTGGGTGTTGGGTTTGTCACCGGAACTGGGACGGGTCGCCTTGGGCAATGCCCAAGCCAGCCGTGGCATCATTGTCGATGTGGTTGCCGAACCACTGACCAGCCGTGCTGCCGACAACCTGTTTTGGGTCGGTCGCTATCTTGAGCGGGCCGAGGCAGAAAGCCGGGTGCTGAAGACGATTGTGCAGAAAATATGGGAAGTGTATGAGTTTCAAGATGAGATTGATGTAAAATGCTTGCAAGTGTTGCTAAAAACCTTGACGCATATCACCGGCATCTATCCTGGGTTTGTCGGTGGC
>CAJAWH010000089.1 GCA_903945605.1 uncultured Methylococcaceae bacterium
CAGATACGCCCAAATGCTGGTTTGCCAATGCCAAGCGACTGAACGCCGCCAACAAATCGCCCTCCTCAAAACTAATCGCGCACACCCGGCATTCTGACAGCGCAAGACCCAAAAAAAATTCAGCAAAATGGCGTTCTTTATCATCAGCTTCTTTCAATGAAGTTTTGCTTTTAAGGGCAATAATCCTGGACACTTCGCTGGCATCACCGTTTGCCAACTTATTTATGGCATCCATTATTAAGCCTTCGGTCATTGCCACGCTGGTTAAAAAATGCGCGCTAATTTCTTCCAGCGAAAAACCGGCCTGTTCAGTGGCACAGACACTGTTAAGCCCCCCTTTGCGGGAGTCATGGTTATCGATGGTCATGTGCTTGCCCCCTGCCTAATGGCATTCAAATAAACGGATTGACAACTTTAAGCTGCCGCTCAAAAACCTGACCATGCTGCATATCTTGGGAATACAATGTCCCACACCCTGACAACAAGGCTGCCGCCACAATCAGCGAATCCCAATGGGAAAGTTGATAACGGCGCACCAAACTAATGGCTTTGCGGATTGTCTGGCTGTCCACCGCAACAACTTGGCAGATTTCCAACAGGTTTTCAGCAACTTCATGGGCTATGCCCAA
Source organism: uncultured Methylococcaceae bacterium (assembly GCA_903945605.1). Lineage (GTDB taxonomy): Bacteria > Pseudomonadota > Gammaproteobacteria > Methylococcales > Methylomonadaceae > Methylovulum. The sequence continues at coordinate 630 of CAJAWH010000089.1, forward strand.
ATCGACATTTTGTTTGCGGGCCAGTACGTTCACGGTTTCGTTGATGACTTGCGAGCTAACGGTCACGCTTTCGGCAAGAATTGCCATTGCCCGAGTGCGCTGGGCAGAATGATGCCCTACGGCATAAACCACAATATTGGTATCGGCAAACTCAAGGACGCTCATGCAAATCTTCCCGATCAAACGCTGCGCCGTCGTAAAGCCCTCTATAGTTATCCAAAGCCGCCAATGCCTTTTCCCTTCTTACTTGCGAAGATTGCCCCATTTTGGCTTGTAAAAATTCGGCAAAATCCAACACCTCCGCCGCCTGTTGTTCAGGCAACGCTTTGACAGCTTCAAACACTTGTTCAGCGATATGGCTCATACTTTATTATCCTTGGGCTTGTTTGAGTGGGACAACATCAGCGGAAGCTTTTAACCCTGCCGATTTCAACATAAAATCCGTGATCGCCTGCATGGGCGGGCGCAACCGCTCCACGCTCAATTGCACATAGCCGCTGGTAACATCATCGCCTTGCTTATGGTTCACCAACGCCTTGACCGAATAGGCGGAAATGTCCAGCGATTCGGCTAGGGTCACAAATGTCCGGCGCAAGTCGTGCATGGCAAACGGCACAGCCGTTTTCCCGACAATTTTGGCAATCTGCCGTTTGGGTTCGACCAAATAGCCGCGCACCCCTTCGCCCGGAAACACAAACGGGCTGTTGCTATTGGCTTTGCGCTTAGCCAGCATGGACGCCAAATAATCCGACAACGGCAAGGGCATTGGCCTACCGTTTTTCGGGTCACGCAAAACATAGCTGTTGTCAGCCAGATCAATATCCGTCCATTGCAGTTTTGCCGACTCATCCTTGCGTGTTCCGGTCAGCAACACAAAAATCAGATAATCCCTAATGGTGTCATTATCAATGTTCAGCACCGCATCAAACCACTGCGCCAGTTGATGTGGCTTAAGGTGTCCGGTGCGCCGTTGCACCTTGTACCAGCCCCTAGTCTGGCTAATCCGCTTGACCGGATTCTCCGGCAGTATCGACAGACCTTTACCGGTTTCGTATTTTGCACCCGCATAGTTCAAAACACTGCGTAACGTCCGGCTACCCAAATTGGCATAAGCCTCCCCGCGTTCCTCGCCGATTTTCTTATGGCGGCGCTCCACGGCATCACGGGTAATATCGGTGATCGGCAGTTTTTGCCAGTCAGGGTAAATGTTGTTCATCACGCCATTATAATCCCTTACCGTCTTGGGCTTAAGCTGACGGGCATCCAAAAACGAGGCAAACACCTCGCCCAACGTGACCGCTTTGATAGCCTTCTCGCGCTTTTCCTTGACCACATCAATACCGGCAGCCAATTCGCCAATACTTTTTTTAGCCGCGTTCCGTGCCTGTTCCGCCGTCATGGTAGGGTACTTGCCCAACACGACACGCTTGGTTTTATTGCCGATACGCTGCTGGACACACCACACTATTTTAAAGTGTGTGTCAGGTTTAGTGTGGCCACATCAGTAAGTTAACGCCCCCGACTATTACGCCTGCCCGCATTGCCACCGGGCTTGGCAGTCCCTGTCCTGGCAGTTGGTTTTTTACTATGGCGGTAATCTTTTTTGCCAGTCGTTTTGTTAGGGACGTGTTTTTTGGGGGCGTCCAGCACTTTTAACGATACCGGCTCGTAGCCGGTATCGGCAACCCTTGGCAATTGCCGTTTAAGCAAAGCTTCAATTTGCGCCAATAGATAAGCTTCTTCCGGGCAAACTAAAGAAATGGCCGTGCCGCTGGCACCGGCACGACCGGTGCGGCCGATGCGGTGCACATAATCTTCGGCCACTTGCGGCAGGTCAAAATTGACCACATGCGGCAGGTCATCAATATCCAAGCCGCGCGCCGCCACGTCAGTCGCCACCAAGGCAATGACCTTGCCATTTTTGAATTGCTCCAGCGCTTTATTGCGTGCGCCTTGGGTTTTGTCGCCGTGCAGGGCGGTGGTGCGGATACCGTCGGCAATCAGTTGCTGTTCCAGCCTGTCGGCACCGTGCCTTGTGCGGACAAAGATCAGTACTTGTTGCCAATTGTTGCTGCCGATCATGTAAGACAGCAGTTCGCGCTTATATTCACGGGCAATACCATATACTTGTTCGGTGATGTTGTTGGCGGTGGCGTTCGGCCTGGACACTGCCACTTCGACTGGATTATTCAGCAATTGTACCGCCAATGACCTGATGGCATTGGACACCGTGGCAGAAAACAGCAGGCTTTGCCGTTGCTTGGGAATCAGTGCCATAATTTTGCGGATATCGGGCAAGAAGCCCATGTCCAACATCCGGTCGGCTTCGTCCAGCACCAACATTTCAATCTGTGACAAATTGATGTTGCGCTGGTTGATATGGTCGATCAGACGACCGGGCGTAGCGACCACAATATCGCAACCGTGGCGCAAGTTGCGCGTTTGCTGGCTAATGCTGGCACCACCGACCACCACTTCTGCGCGTAAGGGCAAATGACAGCCATAAACTTTTACACTTTCGGCTACTTGTAGCGCCAGTTCGCGGGTCGGCACTAAGATGAGCGCCCGGATGATGCGTGGTTTTTGCTTGATGTCAAAATTTTCTGCCAAGCGATGCAATAACGGCAAGGTAAAGCTAGCTGTTTTGCCGGTGCCGGTTTGTGCCCCCGCCAACACATCCTTACCGGCAAGAATAAGCGGGATAGATTGTTGTTGCACGGGGGTTGGCTTGGTGTAGCCTTGGTCGATGACGGCTTTAAGCAATGCTTCTGATAAGCCGAATTGTTCAAATGACATGAAAAATCTCTGTAAAAAAAGGGGGGGGCTTAGTGATTGCTGGCAACCACTAACAGGGTAAAGGTGTTAGGCAGTGGCTTGTCGCGGGGCTGGCCCGCTGCTACCGTCTGATGGCTTAGGACAATGACCGGTTCAACCACCGGTCATGTTCATATAACGCAAAATGACCGGCTGTTCATGGATATTAAATTGGTGGCTTTCGGGCTTGATTTGCATCGCATCCACAATAGCTTGCTGTAGCACCGGCATATTGCCGGGATGTGCCCTTAACACCGCTTTTAGGTCAACCGAATGTTCGTTGCCTAAGCACAGCAACAACCGACCTTCCACAGTCAGGCGCACACGGTTGCAACTGCCGCAAAAATTATGGCTGTGCGGGGAAATAAAGCCAACTCGGGTAGCTGTCCCGGCAACGGCATAATAATGGGACGGGCCACCGGTGTTGTCTGTGCAAGGCAGTAAGTTAAAGGATTGCGCCAAATCGGCCTTAATCGCATCGGTGGAATAATAAGCTTCGGCGCGGTCATGTTGGGCAACCACACCCAATGGCATTTCTTCGATAAAACTGATGTCCAGGCCATTATCAATGGCAAATTGCACCAAGCCGCACACTTCTTCATGGTTGCGGCCTTTTAGGATGACGGCATTTATTTTAATGCGCCCAAAGCCCGCCGCCTTGGCTGCGTGGATGCCCTGCATCACTTGGTGCAAGTCGCCGGTGCGGGTGATGGCCTTAAATTTATCGGCATCCAGAGTATCCAAGCTGATATTCAGGCGTTTGACCCCCGCCGCTTTTAGTGGGGCGGCTAGGGTTGGCAATTGTGAACCGTTGGTGGTGATCACCAGTTCTTTTAAGCCATCCATTGCGGCTATATTTTGCAGCAGCCCCAACACGCCCTTCCTGACCAACGGCTCTCCGCCGGTAATGCGGATTTTTTTGACCCCTAAGCTGACAAAAGCCTTGGCTAAGGTTTCGATTTCTTCCAGACTTAAAATGTCGGCGCGGGGCAAGAAGGTCATATTTTCGGCCATACAATACACGCAACGAAAATCGCAACGGTCAGTGACGGATATCCGTAAATAGTCCACCGTTCTGCCAAAACGGTCGATTAACTGGGCGGGGAAAGCTGTAGACGGCATCAAAGCATCATTCAAATGGGGGATATAATAATAGCATGGTTGGTCGTCGCAACAAAAAAAATGCTAGCAAAACACCGTTTTACCAAGGTAAGCAGCCATATTAAATGTCATGTTTGAGCGGATTAAGACCGGCTTTTTTATAGGTGCTGTAACGTTGCCGCCCCGCCGCTTTGGTGGCCTCGCTATTATCGAGCACTTCCAAAATTCGCTGGAATTGCAGAAAATCGCTAGGGCAGTCGGGCGACAAGTTTAGCAGGGTATTATGCCATTGTGCGGGGGCATCCACAGTGCCGATTAAAATGCACTGCGCCACCTCGGGCAATGGGCCGGTAAATAACTGATGGGGAACAAAGCTACCTGGGCGGAATGTCCAAAGCAGATCATCCAAGGCTTGGCTTTGTGCTGGCGAAGCCGTCAGCGCATAACAAAAATGCCCCGCCCGGTAGGCTTTTTCCAACAATTTGCAGGCAAACAGCAAGCGTTCCGTGGCGGACTCGGTCGGCAACACATAAAAACTGATGTCGGGCATTTACGCACTGACTTGCGCGGCACGATCCAACAGATATTGGCATAACAATGGCACGGGGCGACCGGTCGCGCCTTTGGCAGGGCCGGTGCGCCACGCGGTGCCGGCGATGTCCAAATGCGCCCAGCGCAAATTTTCGGCAAAACGGGCCAAGAAACAAGCCGCCGTAATGGTGCCCGCATCTTTGCCGCCAATGTTGGCCATATCGGCAAAATTGGATTGCAACAGCTCTTGGTATTCTTCCCATAACGGCAAACGCCAAATGCTGTCATTAGCCGTTTCACTGGCAAGCTGCAAATCGTGGCACAAGTCGTCGTCATTGCCCAACAGCCCGCTTGGGATACGCCCCAAGGCCACCAAACACGCGCCGGTTAAAGTTGCCAAATCAATCACCACATCGGGGTTCATGCGTTCGGCATAGGTCAGTGTGTCGCACAAAATCAGACGGCCTTCTGCATCGGTATTAAGGATTTCGATGGTTTTGCCGGACATGCTGGTCCAAATATCGCCAGGTTTATTGGCATTGCCATCAGGCAGGTTTTCCGAGGCCGGAACAAGGCCGACAATATTCAGCGGCAATTGCAGTTGCGCCGCCGCCTGCAAAGTGCCCAGCACCGCCGCTGCACCGCACATATCGTATTTCATTTCGTCCATGCCCAGGCCCGGCTTAAGGGAAATGCCCCCGGCATCAAAGGTGATACCTTTGCCAATCAGGACAATAGGCTTACAATGGGGTTCGCCGCCCTGATAATGCAAGCCGATCAGCTTTGCTGGCTGGCGGCTGCCACGGGCAACCGACAACAGCGACCCCATACCCAACTGCGCCATATCCTCCTCTTCGAGGATGGTGACCGTCATATTAGTGGATTTTGCCGCTATTTCGGTTGCTTGCCCAGCAAGATAGGTGGGCGTGCAGATATTGCCGGGCAAATCGCCCAACTGTTTGGCCAAATTGACACCTTCAGCAATGGCAATGCCTTCGGCCAATCCGGCCAGTGCTTGGCTTTGGGCGTTTTGGGACACGGCAATAATGATTTTTGCCAGTTTGCTGTCAGTATGCTTGTCGCTCTTGGTGAACACATATTGATAGACGCTGTCACTAAACGCTTGCACAATTTGGCGGGTTTGCCATTGCGGGCCGGCATCGGCAACCGCACAGTCCGCCAAGGTGACAACCACCGACTGGATAGCCGTTTTCTTTAAGCTTTCCGCCGCCGCCGCCAACACTTTACAATAACTTTTGCTGGTCATAGGCTTATTTTCGCCAAGGCCGACCATCAGGATGCGGGCAAATGCCTGCCCCGGCAACCAATTAAGCAATAATGCCTCGCCTAGTTTGCCGCTCAGGTCGCCACGCTCAAGCACTTGGCTGACCGCACCTTGGCAATTGCCGTTGATAATGCTGGCTGCCGCAGTCAATTGCCGGTCTTGATACACGCCGACAATAATACAGTCACATTGCAGTTTTTCTACGGGGCCGGTTTCTATAGAATAGTCCATATCAGTTTTTTTAAAGTTGCATGGTTTTTGGAAGTGGCGCGGCATGATAAGCGCTTAGCAGGCCCGCCATTAATGGCATTGCCGTGGATTATACATCACTAAACGTTTTCATTGAGGAGTTAAGCTTGCCTAACGTGTACCAACCCACCAAACTTGGGCTAACAAAACATAGCAAACTCAGTGTATTGGATAAAATGATAGCGCAAGATTTGTCGGTGACACTGGTCTCAGTGTGGTCGGTTATTGTCGTGATCATTGTTAGCCGCGAGTTTGTCAGGGTGTTGGACAAAGCCGTACAAGGTGATATCCCCAGCGACGTGCTGGCTATTTTATTGGGGCTAAAAACCATCACCATTGGCATTAGTTTATTGCCGCCCGCCATGTTCATGGCAATATTGATGGTGCTGGGCAGAATGTACCGCGACCAAGAAATGTCCGCGCTATTTGCCGCTGGTGGCGGCCCAGGGATTATCTACCGGGCTGTTTTTCTCGTTATTTTCCCGCTGACCCTGTTTGCGGGCTGGTGTTCGTTTTATGCCGTGCCTTGGGCGGAGGCGCAAAATGAAAAAATCCTCAAACAAGGCAAGCAAAGTGCTGATGTGCGCGGCATTGCAGCCGGTAAATTTAGCGATTACAGCCACGGCGAGCTGGTGTTTTATGTGGAAAGCATCAGCCAAGACAACACCTTGCACAAGGTGTTTGTAGAACAGCAAGAACAAGGCAAACAAGGTGTCATTAATGCCGAATCGGCCACCTTGCAGGACAAGCCGGAAGGCCGTTATATTGTCTTTAACAATGGCCAACGGATACAAGGCCAGCCCGGCAAACTAGACTATACCATCGAGCAATTTAAAGAATACTCGGTCAGGGTGGCCAGCGAAGAGGCGCCCGGCACAATAACCCGACTGGCGGGCATGATGCCCGGCGCTTTATGGGGTAGCCACGACATCAACCACATCAGCGAATTGCAACGCCGCTTGGCCATCCCCATCAGTTTGCTGCTGCTGGCTTTTATTGGCGTGCCACTGGCCCAATCCGCACCGCGCGCCGGGGTTTACGGCAACATAGTGGTCGGTTTTTTGATCTACTTCAGTTACGGCAACCTGGTCAGGGTAAGCCAAGTTTGGGTGGTGCATGGCACAATACCGGTGTGGTTGGGGGCTGTTGCCGCCAACGCCTTGTTATTGCTGATTGGCGTACTGTTACTGGGGCGGTTTTATGGCTGGCGGTGGCTATTGCTAAAAGCCCGCAGCCAACTTAAGGCGGCGGCATGAAAACACTTGACCGATACATTGTGCTGGAAGTGCTGAAAAGCTCGGCGATTGCCCTGCTATTGCTACTGACACTGTTTGACCTGTTCACCTTTAGTGACGAACTCGACGACATCGGCAAAGGCAGCTATGGCCTGACCGAAGTGTTCTATTTTGTCACCCTCACCTCGCCGACCGTGTTTTACGAACTGATGCCCGCAGCGGCGTTATTGGGCAGCCTGTTCGCTTTGGGCAATATGGCCAACCATAATGAACTGATTGCCATGCGGGCGGCGGGGTTATCCATTTTTGGCATTGTCAGGGCCGCTTTGCTGGCTGGTGTGTTTATGGCAGGCATTGCCGTAGCGGTGGGGGAATTTGTCGCCCCCGATTCCGAAGCACAGGCGCAAACCATGCGCGCCAACGCGCAAAACAAACACCTAAGCTTAAGCAGCAAAAATGGCCTGTGGTTACGGGAAGAGCAACGTTTTATCAATGTCCGGAGCATTGCCGACAACGGCGGGCTAGCGGACATCAACCTTTACGAACTGAACGGCCAGCACCAATTGGTGCGTGCCACCCATGCCAAGCAAGCGGTTTATCTGGGCAACAAAGAATGGCGGCTGGAAGATATCCAATCGTCACAAATTTCCACCACGCAAATGCAAGCCAGCACCGCGCCAGCACAGCTCTGGCAATCCTCCATTGCACCGGACTTGCTTAAAATTGTGGTGGTGCTGCCCGACAACCTGTCACTGCGGGATTTGTACGCCTATGTGACATTCTTAAAAAACAACCAACAAAAATCACAAAAATATGATTTGGCGTTTTGGGGGCGGGTGGTCAACCCCTTGGTCATTTTTGTGATGCTCATCGTTTCCGTACCCTTTGTGATTGGCATCAAGCGCGGCATCAACGCCAGTGCCCGTATATTAATTGGTGTCATCATTGGCATGAGCTTCAATGTCCTTGATATCAGCTTTGCCCATCTTGGGCTGATCCACTTTTTCAACCCCATTTTTACCGCCACCTTCCCTAGCCTGATGGTTTTGGCACTGGCACTGCTAGCCATCCGCCGCTTAAATTAAGCAACGAATAGGTTTTAATCAGCCCCATAAAATGCTAAAGTTTGACCTTTTATTTTGGTGAAAACGGGTTCTATCACGTTCTTTTGCAAGCTTTAACCCGCGCACTTAACCCTATCGGCCACATTTATGACAACCTATAATTTTAATAAAAACCTGATTTTTTCTCTGCTGACCGGCTGTGTGTTCGCCCTGTCCTTAAATGCCTGTTCCGACAAAAACAGCGATAAAAACGCAGCAGCTAAGGCAACCACCGAGCAAGCAGCCCACAACCCGTTCGACCACAGCCACGACACCCCTGTGACCGATGTGCAAAAACATAAGTTTGAACATGCGTTTGCCGACCAATGCGTAGCACGGGAAACCAAGCACTCCAGCAACCCCGAAATCGACAAAGAACGCTTCAGCAAACCTTGCCTGTGTATCGCCACTTACATGATGAAAGACCTGACCAATCAGGAAGCGGAAAAATATCTGAACGAGCATGAAAACCCACGCTCATTGCAGATTAAATTTGACAGTGCCGCCTACCATTGCCTACAAGAAAAAACCCCGCCTAAAGACCCGGACTTTATCCGCCAGCCCCACTAGACGGTTAAATTTGGCTTAGCTGCAAGCGCTATGCTTGCAGCTAAGCCGCCAACCAATAACCGACTGGCCTAAGCCAATTCAAACTCAGCCGGATTCAGACCCAATTCCCGGGCAATCTTTGTCGCCACCCGTTTTTCTGAACTGTCAAAATTGCCGTCTGATGAAGCAATGGCAATAATCATACGCAGCAATAAACGCGCCGCATCATTATTGGATTTCATTTTGCCCAAGGCTTGATACGCTTTGGCTTCGCCAATATCAGTGTCAAACTCCAGTTGACCGACAAAATCTTGGAAGGCTTTGATAACATCACTGGTGGTGAACACCGATAATGCATCATTGGTTTCAATAAAACGGATCATTTTTTGCTTTTCTTCGGCACTGATGCTGCCGTCCGCCAAAGCAATCAACGCCGAACCAGCCATTGCCGCATTAAGGAAGTCTTTGTTTTTAAATTTCAAAGCCTCAGTTTTCAGTTCGCTGGCCTTTTCTTTCAATTGGTTAATAAAGTTTTCAAAACTCATGGTGTTCTCCTAGGGTTATGGGGTGGGTAAACTACTTGCTGCCGGCGACATATTTTAAGCCCCAGCTGTACGCCTTATCCATTGCCGGGTGTCCGTTAAAATAGTCCACCAATTTGGTGATACGCAGTTGGTTGCCGACATTTTCCAATAGGGCAACCGCGCACAGATTTTGGTCGTTGCGGTGGCTATCCAAACGCACCTCAATATCCGGTTGCTGGGGGCTTTTAAGGGTGATGACCGCATCAACATGCGACCAATTGGGCACGCCTTCGTAAATAAAGGCAAACACCAAAATACGCCGGATAGCGGGCCATTGACCACCATTAATGCGTAAATTTTCCCCGCCGATAGATTGCCCGCTACGGTCATCTTGATCCAGCTCAATAAAGGGCACACGGTGCAAATTGCCAAAATGCCCCCCTAACGCCTGTACTGCGCCTTTGCTGCCATCGTGTAATTCCCACAAGCAAGCCAGGTCAAGGTCTACGCCAGAGCGGGCGGCTTTAAAAAAGCCCGCCGATTTAACCGGCGTGGCGTTCCAGTTCAGATTAATTAACACCTCGCCCAGCCCGTCTTGCCGTTTTTCCAGCGAGACCGATTGGCCGCGTTTTTCCAAAATGATTTTACTCAGATTGACCGGGCGGGGCGGCGCGGGCGGTGGCATTGATCCCGGGGCGGCATTTGGGGTGTTAACAGCGGGGCCAGTATTGGCAGGGAGGGACTCGCCTTCACCCACATCCACACCATAAAATTCTGCCAGCGGTTGCAATCCGCCAATAAAGCCTTGTCCAACCGCACGGAATTTCCAATTGCCCTGATGGCGGTACAGTTCCGCGACAATCAGTGCCGTTTCTTTATAAGTGCCAGTATCCAAACTGAAACAGGCCAGTTCCAGACCGGTCAAAAAATCTTTGACCAATACCGTCACGTTTTTTAGCAGGGCAACGTTTTGCCCTTGTGCCAGCCCGTTGCTGATGGACAAGGCCAAGGCAATTTTCTGTAGGCTGGTTGCCGCACGGTCTAAATGGAAAGTGAATTTACCTTGCCCGACAGCCAGCTCGACCCCTTGGTCATGACGTGCGGGCTGGTTATAAAACACAAAATCTTGGTCAGATGCGACTTTGCCTTGGCTATTCAGCAAAAAAGCACTGATATCAACTGCCACCCCCTCGGGGTTTTGGGCATGGGACAAGGTGATGTGCAAATCCTTACTGGATAGCGGACAATTTTGCCCGGCAACCAAGTCGATTCTATTCATTCCTCCTCCCCTTAACTTATAAATTCAACCGATTTAACAGCGGTGTTGCCAAACCGACAGCCCGGTATATTGCCCATTAAATGCGATTATTTTAACACCATAGTGGTTTCGCCGTTGCTTTGCCACCGAACAAATGATTAGGGCGCTCAGGGAAGGCAAAGAACCACAATTGATTGGCAACAAAAGCGGGCATGAACAATAAAATCGTCTTGGACTCGTGTTTTCTCAAGCAGTATGCTGCGAAATTGCTAACTGGGCCAATCAATTTTTACCAACCATAGTATCTGTTCAGTGTTGGGCTGGAAATAGCCACAACAACCCATCGGTAATGTTCCAAAAAATTTTTAATCCTTTCACAGAAATGACATAACCTGTCATTGCCTCATGTTATTGTTTAGCCCTATCCAATAAGAGGGCAAACATAATGGCTAAAAGAACACCGCCCAGCAGCCATGAAAAAGTTTCCGTACGGCTTGCCGAAATACTGATAAAGCTTAACCGTGGCGAAAAACTGGACACGCGCCAACTCGCCGAGGAATTTGGGGTTACTTTACGCACTATCCAGCGTGATTTGCTGGAACGCCTTGCATACCTACCATTTACCAAAGACCAGCAGCAGTGCTTTGTCCTCGAACCCTATTATCTAGGCAAGCTCAGTGCTGATGACATCTACCGATTTGCCAGTTTGTCCGGCATAAAACGGCTATACCCTTGCCTAAGCGACAGTTTTTTGCGTGAACTGCTGGACAACCGTATTAGCCAAGCCTATCTGGTCAAAGGTCACCATTACGAAGACCTGTCCGACAAAGGTGGCGAATTCAAGCAACTGGAACAGGCCATCGTCCAACATCGGCTTATCCAATTCCACTACAAAGGCAAAAACTACCTCCGTATCCAACCTTATAAGCTGGTTAACCACAATGGTATCTGGTACTTGGCTGCTAAAGACGGCGAGCAACTTAAAACCTTTAGCTTCAGCCAACTCCAATCCATCCAAGCGACTAACCAAGCGTTTACACCTGAGCCAGACATCAACCGACTGATTGAGCAAGATGACGGGGTTTGGTTTGGTGCGGAAAAACAGGAAGCCGTATTTAAAGTGGATAACCAGATTGCCGCCTACTTCAAACGCCGCGACTTGCTGCCCAACCAGCATATCGACAAAGAATTGGATGATGGCAGCCTGATCCTGTCTTGCCGCTTTGTCCATAATAATCAGATATTGCCGCTGATTAAATACTGGGTCCCGTACATCAGCATCATTGCTCCCAATGACTTGCGCGACAGCTTATTGCAAAGCCTACGCGTGTATCTACGCCAAAATGAAACCCAATAGCGGTAGACCGGACAACCCAATCCCTACAAGACATTAATAGAGAGGCCAACACAATGGATACACAAAACCAACCCGCATTAATCGACAACAACACCGGCTTAATCATTGATGAATCTGCCGACCAAGCCGCTGCCGACCAAAGCACTGAAGAAATATTCGGTAGCCCAGAAAACGCCCAAAAAACCGGCAAACTGATTGCCAATTTTATCGGTTCATACAGCCAAAACAAAGGCCAGCAAGCGCCCGAAGAATGGCTTGACCAAGCGTTTGCCCAATACCCTGATATATGGGCCAATGCTGATGAACGGCAACAAACCGCCGCAGTTATTGTCACCACCATCCAGCGCAACAACGAAGCCAATGCAGATTTATATACCCATCTGGGCAAAGGCAAAAGCCGCGCATCATGGTTGGCGAAAAAAATTGAGCAAGGGGCCGCCAGCTCCGGTGTGGCAAATGTCAGCCAATATGCCACAAGTATTGATAGCGCACTGGCAACGGCCAATAGCCAATTACAAAACGCAGTGACCACTAAACTAGGGAACATCAACCAAAACCCAAATTTGGACGGTTTTATTGCCGAGCACCACCACGCCAACACCTTTAACTTGGATGCCATTGCCAAAGGTAGCCCCTATCGGGCCAAAGTATGCGCACCTGAACAAGGCACCGGCTATGGCAAAAACTCAATGGACATTGGCATCTATGACGACACAGGCAAGCTGGTGCGGCGTTATCAGTCCAAATACGGCGCCGATGCTGAAGCAACTGCAAAACAGTTTGAAACTGGCGACTATCGTGGGCAAAGAAAACTGGTGCCAGAAGGGCATGGCGATGCAAACAGCAATGAAGTCATCGAAATAGACGGTATCAGCTCCAAGCCCTTATCCAAAGAAACCGCCAAAACAATGCAAAACCAGGCGCAACAGGAACAGGATATCAAACAATACGAATGGAATGACACTAACCGCATGGTCATTGCCCAAGAAATTGGCAAAAAAGCACTGATCAGCGCGGCTTTTAGCGCAGGCTTCCAAGGCACACGCATTTTAGGGCGGCGGCTCTGGAACAACCTGATGGGCAAAGAAAACCCGCCCGCCAATGAAGA
>CAJAWH010000090.1 GCA_903945605.1 uncultured Methylococcaceae bacterium
CCAATCTTCATGACCCTCCAAACGGCCATGCACGGCATCAAAATACAGCGTTTGCAATTGTTGAGTGATTGGGCCACGGCTACCGCAACCGATGTTACGGTTGTCCAGTTCCCTAATGGGGGTCACTTCTGCTGCAGAGCCAGTGAAAAAAGCTTCGTCGGCAATATAAATTTCATCGCGGGTGATGCGTTTTTCAATGACTTCATAACCGCATTCCCTTGCCAAAGTCATTACTGTGTCGCGGGTGATGCCTTCCAACGCCGAGGTGGTTTCCGGAGTATAGATTTTGCCATTACGCACAATGAACAGGTTTTCGGCGCTGCCTTCAGCGGCAAAACCTTCATGGTCGAGCATTAATGCCTCGTCGTAGCCATTTGCCAACGCTTCTTGCAGGGCCAAGATCGAGTTGATGTAATTGCCATTGGCTTTGGCTTTGCACATGGTGCTGTTATGGTGGTTGCGGATGTAGGACGAGGTGCGGATACGGATGCCTTTTTCGATGCTGTCCGCCCCCAAGTATGCCCCCCAAGACCAAGCGGCGACCATGACATGTACTTTTAGGTTATCGGCCCGCAGCCCCATGCCTTCGGAACCAAAAAAGCACATCGGGCGGATATACGCGCTATCCAGCTTGTTATTGCGCAAGGCATCCAATTGCGCCGCGTTGATTTGCGCTTTAGTGAATGGCATGGGCATGTTCATGATATGGGCCGAACGGAACAGGCGGTCGGTATGGGCCTGCATTTTAAAAATTGCCGTACCTTGTTGGGCATGATAGGCGCGGACACCCTCAAACACCCCCAAGCCATAATGCAAAGTATGTGTCAACACATGGACTTTAGCTTCCCGCCACTCAACCCATTGTCCATCTAGCCAAATAACGCCATCTCTATCGTCCATCGTCATTGTTTGTTCTCCACTTTGCAGTAAGCCAATTTAAAATGGCATAGTCTACTATAAAGTAAATGCCAGCAATACCGGCTTGTTTTACGAAATGACACAAGCCGCCCAGAGCGCGGCCTTTAGGGGAGTGCGATAGCGGCGGTTTTTGGTAGCCTGTCTGCTTGCCAATGGCTAACCGCCCATGCCAGCAATTCGCTGAGCGGCGCTTGCTGTAGGGGTGCGGGCGGGTGTTGTTTTAGCCATTGCAACAATTGGAACACAACCAATGCAGGGTTGGTCGCCTCCACCGGTGCTGCCCGTGTTTGTTTGCTGAGCTTTTGGCCTTGCTGGTCAACCAATAAGGGGATATGCAAGTAGCGGGGGGTTGGCAGGTTTAGCAATTGCTGCAAATAAACGTGTTTGGGCGTTTCATCCAGCAAATCGGCACCGCGTACCACATGGCTGATGCATTGGCGGGCATCATCCACCACCACGGCAAAAGTATAGGCGATAATGCCTTCTTTCCTTTGCAACACAAAATCGCCGTGCTGGGTTGCCAAATCTTGGCGCTGTGGACCTTGTAACAAGTCAATAAAAGCGATGGCTTGGTGGTCGGTTTTAACACGCAAGGCATGGGGGCAGCTGTCTGGCACAAACCTGTCCCGGCAAATGCCCGGATAAACACCGGAATGGCTCGCGGCAGCCAAAGTTTTTCGGCTACAGGCGCATGGATAGATATAGCCTTGATCGCTCAGGCAACGCAGGGCTGCTTGATATTCGGCAAGGTGCTGGCTTTGATAATCCACTGGACCATCCCATTCCAGCCCAAACCTTTCCAATGTTTTTAGGATGTTGTCGCTTGCCCCGGCAATGTTCCTGGGCGTGTCAAGATCATCAATGCGCAGCCGCCATTGGCCTTGTTGCGAGCGGGCATCCAAAAAACTGGCAAGGGCGGTATAGAGGGAACCCAAGTGCAAGGGGCCGGTCGGGGAAGGGGCAAACCGGCCTATATAAAGGGAGTGGCTAGCATCAAGCAAGCGTTCAGCCCATCTGTTTTTCCCTGATTTCGTCCAGTGTTTTGCAGTCGATGCACAGCGTGGCGGTCGGCCTGGCTTCTAAGCGGCGAATGCCTATTTCAATCCCGCAAGACTCGCAATAGCCATAATCGCCTGATTCAATTTCTTTCATGGCATCGTCTATTTTTTTAATCAGCTTACGTTCACGGTCCCGCGTCCTTAATTCCAGGCTAAATTCTGATTCTTGAGTGGCGCGGTCATTGGGATCAGGAAAGTTTGCGGCATCACTCTGCATGTGCGATACAGTGCGGTCCACTTCGTTCATCAGTTCCTTTTTCCAGTTTTTCAAAATGTTCTCAAAATGTTTCAATTGAGCTTCATTCATGTACTCTTCGCCTTCGGTTTCTTGATAAGGCGTAAAACTGAAAGGTGATGCACCTGCGTTAGAATTTTCGGTCATCCATTAATTCCTTTGAAACAAGATTAAATAAAACCGGCTATTTTTAGCAGAATAGCCACAGCAAGGCAAGAATTATTGATATGATTCCTGTTTTTGTAAATACTGCGAAAAATGAACAGAATGGCCGCCACGCGCACAGAAAATATCACCCCGTTCCATGTCATGGCGATTTTAGAACGCGCCAAACAGTTGACGGCACAAGGCGTTGACGTTATCCACATGGAGATTGGTGAACCCGATTTCCCTACCCCGCCCGCTATTGTCAAGGCTGGCCTACAAGCTATCTCTGCCGGGCAGGTCAAATACACCCCCGCTGCCGGATTGCCGGAACTGCGTGAAAAAATTGCCGGTTTCTATCAGCACCGCTATGGCGTGACCGTTGCCAAACAAAATATTTTTGTTACCCCCGGCGCATCCGGTGCGTTAATGCTGGCATTCGCGGCCAGTTTAAACGCCGGTGAAACATTATTGATGGCAGACCCTTGTTATCCTTGCAACAGCAACTTTGTCCGGCTGTTTGATAGCCACGCCCAAACCATTCCGGTTGATGCCAGCAGCGGCTATCAGCTGAATGCCGCACACATCCGAACACACTGGACTGCCACCAGCAAAGGCGTATTGATTGCTTCCCCCGCCAACCCCACCGGCACACTGATTGATGACGTGCAGTTTGGCGAGTGTATCCAAACCGTTGCAGACTTGGGCGGGTGTTTCTATTCGGATGAAATTTATCATGGCTTGGCCTATGACCGGCACGCCGCCACAGCGCTACAATATAGCAGCGACGTTTTTGTCATCAACAGTTTTTCCAAATATTTTGGCATGACCGGCTGGCGGGTCGGTTGGCTGATTGTGCCGGATGCATTTATCGACGCAACTGAAAAATTGGCACAAAACATCTTTATTGCCACTGCAACACCTTCCCAATATGCCGCTTTGGCGGCATTTGATGAAGACACCTTGCTGGAACTGGAACATCGGCGCACAGTGCTGGCAAACCGGCGCGATTATTTATATGCACAATTGCAACGCTTAGGCTTTGACATCGCCATCAAACCCGAAGGGGCGTTTTATATTTACGCCAATTGCGCTAAATTTACCGATGACAGCCACCAATTTGCCTTGGCGTTATTGGCGGCAGAAGCGGTTGCTGTCACCCCAGGAAAAGACTTTGGCAACCACCTGGCCCACCAATACATCAGGTTTGCCTACACCCAACCCATAGAACGCATGGCTGTGGCAATGGAAAGATTGGAACATTTCCTTACCATTAGAAACAATACGACGAGATAACGAACGATGCCCATCAAACAAATCACCGCATTGGAATTGCAACAACACTTGGCACAAGGCGGGCAATGCTTGCTGCTGGATGTGCGCGAAGCTTTTGAATACCGCTATGCCCATATCGAAGGCAGCGTACTGGTGCCGCTTAATGAGCTGCCGCAAAGCCCCCACTTGGGGACGTGGGATAAAGGACAGGACATCGTGGTGATATGCCACCACGGCATGCGCAGCCAACAAGCGGCGATGTTTCTGGAGCACAATGGCTTTACCCACATCGCCAACTTAATGGGCGGCATTGATGCATGGTCGCGCCAATGTGACAGTGCAGTGCCGCGTTATTGAACACCCTCCATGCCTTGGGCTAGCACTTGCGCCTACAGCAATGGGTGTTTTGCCAATGCACTCGCCAACAATTGGCTGTAATGGCGTTTCAGCACCGAATCACTAGGGCGATCAGGTAAACTGGCTTCAATCTGGGCGCGCATGATGCCAAGGGTATGGCGTCTTAACACCGAATCTTGCGGTAAGTCTGGCGTGACAGCGGTGTTGCTGACCGGGGCTGCCTGCACTGGGCGAGGGGCTGCTGGTCGGGGCTGCTGCAACACCGCGGGGGTCGGTTCAGGCAGGGTGTTTTGAGCCGCCAACCACTGCTGGTAGTGGCGTTTTAAAATTGAATCGGTAGGTGACACCCATTCAAATTCTACAGGGTTTGCCGTGGCAACCGGTTTTACCGCCTGTACGGCTGATAGCGTGGCAGGTTCACTGGCGGCAATAACGGGGCAAATGGCGTCGGCTTCCGAGATTTCGTCCACATTTTCAGAAAGGGTTGCCAAAGAAGCCAAGGCCGGCGCCAATCCGCTGTCCTCGTATTCCACAAAAGGGCTGGCTTCGTCAGCTGGGGCGGTTGTCGGCACACTATTGCCAGCACCGTTTTTAGTGGCTTGCTGCCAGACCACAACCGGCATAACCAGCCCGAGCAGTGCGAAACAAACCGACACCAGCGCCCAATTGTACAGCCCAATCGTGGACAGATTAATTGTCCACCAAGCAAACCCAACGAACACCAGCAAACCATAAACCACTTGCGCCAGCACCGCCGGTGAAGGCTCTGCTTCACTAGAAGCATCGGCAGAACCCTTGCCGCGCATAAGGGCAATGATCTGATAAGCGGTTATCAAGGCAACCGTGACACTGGCAAGCAGCGTGACGAAAATCTCATTAGGCAATGCGAAGATATTTTGAACAGACACAACTTCCTCCTTATTTTATAGTTAGCATTTAGAATACCGCATCGGACGATGGCAAAATGACCAGCTCCCCCCCAACAAGCGACCATTTACCAAAAACATGGCTTCCTTTGTGAGAATTTATCAGAAAACCGATTGATTTTCTAACAAAATTGTTTGTAAATGACAATAGGTAAATGCCTAGGCACAGCCAGAAAGCAGGGTTCATTATCAAAAAAAACCATTTATCTAGTCCGCATTTTTTTCACCATCCTTAAACAACACCAGGCAACACCAACATAAACACCTAATAATCATAATGTTATGACTCCAACGCTACACATATTCAAATGCATGGGTGATATGACCCGTTTACGCTGTATGGTTTTATTGCATAAAGAAGGCACATTATGCGTCTGTGAATTGACCGCAGCATTGGCACTGTCGCAGCCAAAAATTTCCCGTCACCTCGCCTTGTTAAGGCAAAGCCAGTTATTGCTGGATAGCCGTGAAGGGCAATGGGTTTATTACCGCATCAATCCAGAATTACCGGCCTGGCTGTTTGGTGTGCTTGATAACTTGCTGAATGAAGTATCCATACAAAAATCGTTACAAGAAGATGTAAGCCGCCTACAGCAAATGGATGGCTATCCTATGCTAGGCAAAGCCAATAAATGTTGTAATTAGCGGGCCGTACATTTAATATATGTTTTTTCGAATATATAAATTTATGGAGAATAAGCAATATGTTAAAGGTATTGATTTTATGCACCGGCAATTCTTGCCGCAGCGTGTTAGGCGAGGCAATCATCAACCATCTGGCGGCAGGCCGCTTGCAAGCCTTCTCCGCCGGTAGCCGTCCGGTTGGCAAAGTTAACGACCATGCCTTGGCAACCTTGGCACGCAATGGCTTGCCCACCAAAGGTTTCAGTAGCCAATCATGGGATGAGTTTGAAGGCGAAGGCATTGATATTGCCATCACCGTGTGTGATCAAGCCGCTGGTGAAGCCTGCCCCGTCTACCTTAACAGCACCGTCAGGGCGCATTGGGGGCTACCCGATCCGGCCCATGCCAGTGGCACGGAAGCACAAATTGCCGCCGCTTTCCAAGCAACGTTTGATGCCTTGCACGAGCGGGTCAGTAAAATGTTGGCATTACCCATAGAAAGCTTATCAGCTAAAGAGCTGAGCAATGCCTTAAACGCCATTGCCGCCGACAGTGTCGGGCATTAGGCGGTTCTGATGGATGATATAACGGCCTGTGTCCCCAAACGCTTGGGTTTTATCGAACGTTTTTTAACCTTATGGATTTTTCTGGCAATGGCGGGCGGCGTCAGCTTAGGCTATTTTGTACCCCGCTTTAGCCAATGGCTGTCCACTTACCAATCCGGCACCACCTCCATTCCTATCGCCATCGGCCTTATCTTAATGATGTATCCGCCGCTCGCCAAAGTACGTTACGAGGAATTGCCGAAAGTATTTAAAAACACCAAAGTGTTGCTATTGTCCTTGCTGCAAAACTGGCTGATCGGGCCGGTATTGATGTTTGCGTTGGCGGTGTTGTTTTTGCGCGATTATCCAGATTATAGGTCAGGGTTGATTATTATCGGCTTGGCGCGCTGCATTGCTATGGTGCTGGTATGGAATGAGCTGGCACAGGGGGATGCCGATTATTGTGCAGGACTGGTGGCTTTTAACGCCATTTTTCAAATGCTGTGCTTTCCCGTTTATGCCTATTTTTTCGTGACGCTATTGCCCGAATGGCTAGGCATTGCCGCTGGGGTCAAGGTTGAAGTGACCATTGCCCAAATGGCCCAAAGCGTATTCATCTACCTAGGCATACCTTTTTTTGCCGGACTGTTCAGCCGTATTGTGCTGATAAAACTGAAAGGCCAACACTGGTATGACACCATCTTTATACCCGCTATTGGCCCTATCACCTTGCTGGCTTTGTTATTGACCATCGTGCTGATGTTTTCATTACAGGGCGATGTGATCGTGCAACTGCCCAGGGATGTCTTGCTGATAGCCGTGCCCTTGGTCATTTACTTTGTGGTTATGTTCTTGGGGACTTTTATAGTGTCTTACCAAACGGGTGTCGGCTATCCGGTGTCAGTGACATTATCTTGTACAGCAGCGGGCAATAATTTTGAGCTGGCGATTGCCGTAGCGGTTGCCGTGTTTGGCTTGCAGTCGGGGCAAGCATTTACCGCAGTGGTCGGGCCGCTGGTTGAAGTGCCGGTGTTGATTGGCTTGGTTAATTTGGCCTTGGCGGCACGGCGTAGGTGGGCTTTACGGTAAGGCGAGGATAGGTGTTGGTGGCTTGGC
>CAJAWH010000091.1 GCA_903945605.1 uncultured Methylococcaceae bacterium
CGCGGCGGAAAAAGTGGCCATGTTAAAAGACTTGGGCGTGACCATTTGCCCGACCCCCGCTGCAATGGGTGTGACTGTTGCGCAGGTGCTGGCAAAGTTGTAGTGATGTGGCAAGGCTGGTTTAGCCGCCTTGCCTACCTATTTTGTGAGCGGTGGCTTTTTGCCTTGGCTTGGAAAACAATCCATCATTTATAGAATGTTGTTGGGGTTTGTTCCTTTAAGGCTTTAGCTTTGGTATAACGTGGCGTGATTGTTCAAGTGGTGGCAATGGTGTTTTATTGGTACGGCCTTGTCAATCTAGCTAAGAAATTGTCCTTAATGATGCTGAAAAAAACGTATAATGGCTTGTTGTATGAATCAATTTAAGGCATTACAATCAAAATGCAGCCTAGCTTATTCGGTCTTAAAAAGACCAATCGAGATTTCACACAAAGAGAAACTTGGGGTAAAAACCAATTTAATTCTTCTTTTCCAGCCGCATTATGTTGCTTTCTGGCATCAAAAAATATAAAAGCAAATTACCTGGCTATTTCAGATGGTAAGCTAACCCCCGGTTTTATTTCAATAAAAGACGTTTTTTCAATACCTGCCGACGATAATGATGCATATTTTGCGTTTGAATCACAGCATACACCCTATCAAAAATTTGTTGTTGGCTCTTTACCAAGGACGGACTTGGTGATTCAAAAAGAAAGTACGGGCGAATGTTTATCAGGTTTGGAAGTAAAACTAACCGCATTACCTGACAACACAACATATAGTCTTAATGAAGAGCTTTATGGCAGTGAAATTGTAGTAAGACCAGATACGATAGTATATCTTGCTTGCAGTATAGCAGCAGGACTGTCGAACGAGCTTAGCGACCATTTGCCTTCAATAAAAATTAATGATTGGTCTGATGCTAGATTAGTTTTGAAAAAAATAGATCAAATTATAAATGCAGTTGAGTTTCTTTCTATTGTACTTGAAAAACAACAACATTCATTTTTACTACAGCCAATTTGGAAAACAATTGGTAAATCACCAGAGCTTTCTGAAAATTGCTTGGATATGTTTGTCTGGAGTAATGCAGGATTTAGCAATTTTATTTCAAGTATTGCAAAAAATAACCATGACTCAACCATAACCAGACAAACAAGAACAGCGGTATGGTTGTATAAAATGCTCAGTGATATAAAAGACAACAAAAGATTTAATCACGAGAAAATTATTGACACATTATCATATAATACAAAAAACGATAAAGCATTTGCCTCAGCTGGAAATGTAACTAATAGGTATATGTCTTGTTCTAGATTAATTAAACCCATTATAAAAAAATCTGAAATAAAAGAAATAATATTGGGTGGTGGGCAAAATATGCTAAGTCCAGAACGGAGATTTGATGCTATTTTGTTTAATTCTCCTGGTCTTTTTACATGAAGTGCGTTGATCTTTTTTCTGGCTGTGGCGGTCTTTCGCTTGGTTTTGAAAAAGCTGGCTTTGATGTGGTTGCCGCTTTTGAATATTGGGAAGCTTCTATTGATGTTTACAAAGAAAATTTTTCTCATCCAATTTTTACGCAAGATTTAACAAACGAAGAAGAATCTATTAAAAAAATCAAAGAATATTCTCCAGATTTAATAATGGGTGGCCCGCCGTGCCAAGATTTTTCTAGTGCAGGAAAACGTGATGTCACAAAAGGAAGAGCCGATCTGACCTATCATTTTGCAAATATTGTTTGCGCTATAAAACCAAATTGGTTTGTTATGGAAAATGTTGAGCAAATTAAGAAGAGCCATATTCTTACTGATGTCATAGAGCAGTTTTCACAAGCAGGATATGGTTTAACATCTGTAATTCTTGATGCTTCATTTTGCGGTGTGCCACAGTCAAGAACAAGATTTTTCTTAATTGGCCATCTTAATGATTCCCACAATCAACTAAACGGGATTCTTAAGAAAAACCTTTTAAAAAAACAAATGACAATACGAGATTATTTAGGCGATCAGCTTGGTTTGGATGTTTATTATCGCCATCCTAGAAACTATAATCGAAGGGGTGTGTTTACTATTGATGAACCAAGCCCTACAGTAAGAGGTGTTAATAGGCCGGTTCCAAAAGGATATAAGCTAAATGCTTGCGATCCTAAGAATGTTGATCTAAATAAAGTAAGACCGCTCACGACAATTGAGCGCAGCTATATACAAACATTCCCAAGCGATTTTAAATTTTTTGGGACAAAAACAAACTTGGAGCAAATGATAGGGAATGCAGTTCCTGTTAATCTCGGGACATTCATTGCCAACGCTATTAAAGAGTATTGCGAAAGTGGTGCTGTAAAAACATCACTATTTGATGAATTGCAATCATTACCCTTTGAATTGCCCAATAAGACACTCAATAGAATCGGATAATTTCTACATTAATTGCTAGGTGTTTCGCCAAAATCCTAGTAGGTTGAGGTGTACCCAAAGGCATAAAAGGAACGAACCCAACAAATCATACGGCAACAGTTCAATTTCATCGGCCAATTATGGGCTATTTATAATGATTTTCTAAATTTCATTAGGCCAAAATTCAGCATTTATGATCTGATCAAAAGTCCACGGGCAGGTTTCAGGAAATACGTTCAGTATCCCCGTTTCGTTTTCCGCCATACGTGCTGCATCGGCCCACGACTCCGCCCAAAACTCAGCGTTTTCAAGTTCGGATTTTAAACTAGGGGTTTTATCAAGCCTGCGGGTAATCATGGTGCGCTGGTCTTTGATAGTCGGCTGCCAGCTTTTGCCACGGTGGCTAGGTTGATACTGCCATTTAATCAAGTGTGCCAGCAGCACAGCCATTCTGTTTGCAAACTCACGTTGCTCGCTTTTACCCACGTCTTCAATCTCATCGGCAATGTGTTCAAGATCGAGTAAGTCAAAACGACCGCAACGGATAAATGCCGCTTGTTCATTTGCCCATGCTATCACGTCGGTTTCATAGTTGTGCATCAATATAACCTCGCACGCAGCAACAGCTCGCGTAAGGTGGATTCGCCTTTAGGCAATCCACCGTCCACCACTTACTCTTCTTTGGCTTTTGTCCGTCTAGGCGCTAGGGAAAGGCGTTTTTTGCTTTTTTCGGGTCTGGCGTCATCGCTTCTGCCTTCCCATTTGGAGATGTTAAGCGCGTGTCCCACTACGCGTACTTTGCGTAGTTCTTGCAACAATTCCTTAGGCATACCGGCTGGTAATTCTACCGTGCTGTAATCGTCTTCAATTTTAATGCGGGCGATATGGTCGCCGTTAATGCCGGTTTCGTTGGCGATTGCGCCGACAATATTGCCGGGTTTAACGCCGTGGCTATGGCCCACTTCAATACGGAACAGTTCCATTTCAATATCAGGGCTGCCAAAGCGTTTGCCACCGGAGCTGCTGCGGCCTCTTTCATTCCGATCGCCACGGTCACCCCTATCACCTCTATCTCTAGGTGCGCGGTCTTCCCTAGAGAACCTTTCAGGACGCTCTTCCCTAATCTCTTTGGTTTTCTTAGGCGGTTGCATCAATAAGGGTGTGTCGCCTTGCACCAGTTTTGCCAACGCGGAGGCAATTTCCAATGCGGAAACATTATGTTCCTGTTGGTATTGTTCAAGCAATTGGCTGAAAAAGCTTAATTCTTCAGCAGCCAGCGTATCGGTGATGCTTTGTTTAAAGCGGGCAATACGCTTATTATTGATGACTTCCGTAGAAGGCAAGCCCATTTCTTCAATTTTTTTCTTGGTGGCTTTTTCAATATTGCCCAGCAACTTCCTTTCCCGTGGTGCGATGAACAAAATGGCATCGCCGGTGCGGCCGGCACGACCGGTACGGCCAATACGGTGGACATAAGATTCAGTGTCGTAAGGGATGTCATAGTTGACAACATGGGTGATGCGGTCAACGTCAAGACCGCGGGCCGCCACGTCGGTGGCGATCAATATATCCAGTTTGCCGCTTTTCAGATTGGCAATGGCTCTTTCCCTGAGAGCCTGTGACATGTCACCATTAATGGCGGCGGCGGAATAACCACGTGCTTCCAGTTTTTCTGCCAATTCCACGGTTGCGGTTTTGGTTCTAACAAAAATGATCATGCCATCGAAGGTTTCCACTTCAAGGATACGGGTTAAAGCGTCAAGCTTATGGACACCGCTCACCACCCAGAAACGCTGGCGGATATTTTCCGCCGTCGCGGTAGTGACCTTAATGGTGACTTGTTCCGGTTCGTTCAGATATTCGTTGGCGATTTTACGGATCACCGATGGCATGGTGGCGGAGAACAAAGCAATCTGAATATCATCAGGGGTTTGTTCCAGAATCCATTCCACATCGTCAATAAAGCCCATACGTAGCATCTCGTCGGCTTCATCCAACACTAAAATGCTCAGGCCATCAAGGTTTAATGTGCCTTTGCGCATGTGGTCCATCACCCGCCCTGGTGTGCCGACCACTACGTGGGCACCGCGTTTCAATTGCCGTAATTGCGTGCTGTAATCTTGTCCGCCGTAGATAGGCAACACATGGAAACCTTTGATATGGGCGGCGTAATGCTGGAAGGCTTCGGCGACTTGTATGGCCAGTTCGCGGGTCGGCGCCAACACTAAGGCTTGTGGGTCTTTTTGTTTTATATCCAGTTTGGATAGGATGGGCAGGGCAAACGCTGCGGTTTTTCCGGTGCCTGTTTGTGCTTGGCCTAAAACGTCCCGGCCATCGAGCATAAACGGGATAACTTGTGCCTGGATAGGCGAAGGTGTTTCATAACCGACATCTTGCAGAGCTTTTAGCACCGGTTCGATCAGTGCTAAATCACGGAAAGAGGGTAATGTTGAAACATCATTGGACATGTATGTACCTGTAGAAAGATTAGAATGCGCGAACGGCGCGGGGAAATGTTTGTTTAACATAAGATTATACCGCAAACAAATGGAGTTTGCTGAAAATTGCGCAACAGTGTGGCAGTTTTGCCCAAGCCTATACTTTAAAACCCACCGCAACGCCATAAACATTGCTGATGCTATTCGCAATTGCCATCATGATGGCCTGAATGCCACAAAGGGAATAGACGGCTGATAGTCCGTCACCAAGAACTGTACGCTAAACCCCTAAACACAGGTTTACCGTTGAAGAAAAGCAAAGCTTAGAAAGTATGAAGGTGCGTGATCAAGCCGCCCTGTTCGCCCAATCGCGGCAACATTATGACCCGGATTTTGTGGTGGAATGCGCCAATTATGGTTGGTTGAGCCGAAACGGGCCGACCAAATGGCTAACGATGAGGCGCAGCTAAAAGCCCGTGCCACTAGCTGTCTGGTTGGGCTGTCGTTACATTATCTTAACAGCACTATTTATGGTCTGGGCTAAGAACGGGCTATGCTATCTGACTGATGCCCGGTCAAATTAATCGGCTAGCTACCGTTCAGCCCTGTCATTGGTTAAACTTAACGGTCATCTGAGCGGGAAAAATGACCGTTAAGTGTGTGGTGGGGGGGGCTTTATCAGCTTAACACAACCGCGTAGGCTTTATCGAAAGTGGGGATATGGCTATCCAGCCAGCCTTTCACCAGTTGCCCGACCTCTTCGGTCACTTCGGCTTCACCGGCATGGAATTTTGTTTGTAAATCCGCGCAAATACCCACTAGGGCAGTGTGTTCGGCTTTGTGTTGGTCGAAGTTGTCAAAGCCTTTTGCTTGCATTTCGCGTTCTTCATGGGCAAAGTGGTCAACAACATAGGCAATCAGGTCATCCAGTTGTGCGCCGACCGCATCACGCGCCGCGCCACCGGTGGCCAAATCGTATAGCTTGTTTAATTTGTCAAAGAGTACGCGATGTTCCTCATCGGCAAAACCCACATTAGTACCGTATTGTTCGGCTGTCCAAGTGATCAGTGACATAAAAAGCTCCTCAAAGGTTTGTTATAGTAATTGTTATCGGGTGGCATATATAACCACAAAAAAATTATGTTATAAAACGCCCCGTTCGTCAACACTTACTTTTAATAACCATAAAAAAAAACGGGCAACCTTTGGTGATGCCGGTAAGCACGGGATTGCTCGCTTTGGCCTTTTTGATAGGGTACACGCCATAACCGACGCCACAATACTTTGCCAATGGCTGGGGTGAACAATACAATGACCGTGTCGAAGAAAACTTGGCGGTCTGTAAGCTTGAGTTGAAGGCGTTGGTGGCTGATGCGGCGGCAGGGCAGGGCGTGTCAGGCCATAATGATTAGCGCGTGCAGTTATCATCTTGGCTACTATTTGATGCAAGCGAATGACAGTCTGTTAATATAAAGCCATTGTTCAATTACCTGCCAAAGAAAAGCATCATGCCAAAATCATTTGTCCTATCAATCTGTTTGTTATTGGTCGCCTGTGCAGGAACAGAGCCGCAACGCAACACTAAAACTGACGACGCCAGCTATTTTGCCGATGCTTCCCAATGCTTTGAATCAACCATGCATAAGCAGCAAATCCAGCTTAATATGGGCGGCAACAGTTACCCGTCCCCCAGTATCATTACGCCCATCACCATCGACTTACCATTGGTCCCTGATGCCGAAGCTTATAGCTATTGCATGGCTAACTTAGGCTATGTGCCGCCTAAAGCGGATCCCCAAGCCTATTTGCAAGAATCGCAAACCTGTCTTGACCAAGCCCGTGGCGCCGCAAACCACAACCAAGCGTACGCCGATTGTATCCGCAAAGGTGGCATAGCGGTGGACTTGATTCACAGCAAGCCCAGCCGCTAATCTGACGCTTAATTTAACCTGTAAAGCCATTTGGATAGATAGCCAATGTGTGAATTATTAGGCATGAGCGCGAATGTCCCCACTGACATTTGTTTCAGTTTTACCGGATTGATGCAACGGGGCGGCAAAACAGGCCCGCACCGTGATGGCTGGGGCATCACTTTTTATGAAGACAAGGGCTACCGTACTTTTAAGGACCCGCAGCCTTGTTACGGCTCGCCCATTGCCAAGTTGGTGCAGGAATACCCGATAAAAAGCTGCACGGTCATAGGCCATATCCGTCAAGCGAACCGCGGGCAGGTGGCCTTGCAAAACACCCATCCCTTCACCCGCGAACACTGGGGCAGTTATTGGACTTTTGCCCATAATGGCCAATTGGACAATTATCAGTCATTAGCCGTGCCGGGCAAGCACCAGCCCGTTGGCGACACCGACAGTGAGCTGGCTTTTTGTTGGTTGCTGAATCAGTTGGACGGACAATTTCCGCACCGCCCTGATGATCCCTTGCTGTTGTTTGCCGCTATTGCTGATTTTTGTACGCAGATTCGCGAGCTGGGTATTATCAATATATTGTTGTCCGACGGCAATTACCTGTTTGCCTATTGCAGCACAACCTTACATTGGCTAACGCGCCGCGCGCCCTTTGGTGAGGCACGTTTGCTGGATGAAGATATTGCCATCGATTTTCATCATCAGACTAGCCCCGATGATATTGTCACCGTCATTGCCACTTTGCCACTGACAAGTAACGAGCAATGGCATAAAATTGAACCGGGCCAGCATTTGCTGTTTTATCAAGGCGTATGCCTGAATGCTTAGCCATTCAGTTAGATTGGTTACAATTACGCCGCTTGCCGCTTTAAATCATCAGGAGAATCCACCATGCCCCAAAAAATAACATCAAGATTAGCATTGCTTACCGTTTGTGCGTTATTGTCCGGTTTGGCACTTAATGTGCAGGCTCAAGAACAGTCCACCATGAAAAGAGCCGTGCTGTTAGAAAACAAAGTTGATTTACCCAGTTCGGAAATCAACGCCAAAGTTTTGCGGGTTGAATTTCCGCCCGCATTCAAAACCCCTTGGCACACCCATGAAGGCCCAGGCCCGCGTTATGTGGTTAAGGGCCAGCTAGCTGTCACCGAGGGCGGCAAAACCCACACCTATTCCGCTGGCGAGGTGTTTTGGGAAACGGGGCAGTTAATGGCGGTGGAAAATGTCGGCAAAAGCCCTGCCGAACTGATTATTTTTGAAATGGCCCCTGCCCATTGATAACCTGACACGCTCATGCTATGAAAACAGACAGCACCACCATCAGAAAGCGCTATGACCGGCTAGCCCCCTATTTTGACGGCTTGGAAGCGGTGATGGAAGGTTTGTTGTTTAGGTCGTGGCGCAAGCAATGTTGGGCTAAAGCGAAGGGTGGGCATATTTTGGAAGTGGGCGTGGGGACGGGCAAGAACTTTCCCTACTATCCCGCCGATGCCCGCGTGACGGCTATCGATTTTAGTCCCGGGATGCTGAAACAGGCTGAACGCAACCAGCAGCGGAAAAACATCAGCGTGGCATTGGAACAGATGGATGTGCAGGGCTTGTATTATGCCGATAACAGTTTCGATACCGTTATCGCAACATTTGTGTTTTGCTCGGTGCCACAGCCACTGAAAGGCTTAAAGGAGCTGTACCGCGTCTGCAAGCCCGGCGGACAAGTGATTTTGCTGGAGCATGTGTTAAGCGCCAATCCGCTGCTGGCTTGGTTAATGGAGCGGCTAAACCCGCTGGTTGTCTGGCTGGTGGGCGCCAATATCAACCGTACCACGGTCAAGCATGTGCAGTCCTGTCCGTTCCAATGGGTGCGCGTGGATCCGGCCAGCAATGATATTATCAAGTTGATTGTGGCAAAAAAATGATTGTTGTGGAAATGCCCCGAAATAGTCAGTAAAACACTGCCAGAAAATTGGCTGAACCAACTAGTTAGAATCTAGTTATGATTTTCTTTTGTTTTGGTTGCGTTTTGCATTGGAACCGTTCATGCCGCAAACAATCCCCAAGACATCATAGGTCAACCCTGATTTAAGGCTAAACAGGGTGAACAACAAAAGCTCTTCCTCATTTGCTATGCAATAGCCAAAATTAGCCTCAACTTTTCTTGTGGAAAGCCTTGCCTTATAACGGTCAACATAGGACTTTTCAAATAAGCCTGATAATATTTTTTAAATTGCTCTTGACCCATGCCAACTGCAGATCGCCATTGCCTGTCTTGTTTTAAGCCGGAAACTGTAAATTTCAATTTTTTAGGCCATTTGGTTAAATAAGTTTTAGTTTATTGTTAACATTTTTTTCAGTTAAAACAAGTCTAATATTTTCGCAAAATGGGAAACCGAAAAATTGACCGTTCGGAGTATAATACTAATTTTCTGGTAAAATATACTCGAGACCATCTTGATTGGGTTGGTTTATTAATGGATAATCTGTCGTTTCATCTAAAATATACGGCAATACCCAAAGCTTTAATTTATTTTCCTCACCAATATCCACGAAATTAAATACCGGCAACGGCTGGTTAAAGTAATCTGTGCGTGGATAAATCAATATCAACACCCCCTTACCATTTAAATAATATTTACCATAAGCATAGAGCTGGTAAAAATCACTTTGACTAATGCCGTACTTATCTTTTGAATTGGCTTTACTTTGATCCAGCAGTTTCCATTTAGTATCCAGTACCATAACGTTATGTCCCATTTTCTGCACCAGTAAATCCGGTTTTAGCTGCATCCAGCGTTGCTGCTTATGCTCAACTAGATACTCGGTTTTAACCTGGGTCTGCAAGCGGCACTCCCTTGCCAGTTGTACTGGCAGAGTTTTGGCGACGTAGGCTTCAAATAGTTTAGGCATGGGAAACATCAGCGATGGCGCATGTGTTTTACCAATACCGGTTAAAGGCGAATAACCTTTTAATATCAGTTCCGCCCAAGCTAGTGCCGACTGGTAATAATGCATACCTCTATCCAAATTTTTGCTTTGTAAATCTTTATCAATATTTTGGGATTGGGGCACCTCTGCAAATACAAAAGCCAATTCACGCGCAAGACGTTGATTGTCTATCCGTTGTGCCAAATGTTTCACTCGTGACAAGGCACTATGTATCAAGCGGTTTTCCGGTCTATCCGGCAGAAATTCGTCATGTTCAGTATAGAATCGTTCAGGGCGAAATAAGTTGGCGGCAATATGCGAGGAAACCATTAACTTGCCCCTCAAGGTCAGCAGATTATCTTGCTGACTGACATACTGGTTACGCACACCTCGCCTGACCACTTCCCGAGTTGCCAACAAAAATTTATGGATAAAAATCTCCAATAAAGGCATTTGCGTAACATTCAGACGAGCATCTTCGGATTCATACCAAGGGCAATCCAGCAAGGCTTTTACCATGCGCAGCAAGATGCTGCGCGATTGCTCATGCGTTTCCAGTCTACGTCCCAGTTTTGGTAAAACTTCAATCTGGGTGCCATCACTGGTACATAATACGCCGGCATAGCCGGTAATCTGCAAGACCGGTTTATGCTGAACTGAGCGCAAGCGTAACCATTTACGCTCATGGGTGTCGTCTAATTCCAGTCTGGCTTGCAGTTCTGCAAATGCCTGGCTAGAAATAGTAATGCAGCCATAAACGTTATCATCGGCAATCAGCTTATCATACTCAAAAACCGTAACAGAGTTACTCATAGCTCCTTTTACGCCTATAAATTTGCTGATAGGATTCAGGATTATCAAAAGCGGCTTCTGCAATAGCATAGGTTATTTTGATTTGCGCCTGAGCCTCGGGTGGTAACAAATTGGCATTAAAAGGCCGCTGGGTAACAAAAGCCCCTCCCAGCACCCAACTGATTTTTTCCCAATCATCAAAAAAATACTCTTGTAGCAGTGGCACAATTCTGTTTCTGAAAATATCTTTCAGTTTAGAAAACTGCTGAACTTCAGGCAAACCTTTGAGTTCGGTAAAATAGGCGTGACCTATGGTATGATCACGATCGTACAGTGCCTCAATACGCTGGTTGATTCGCCTCAACATAGCAGCTATCTTAATTCCCTCAATATTCAGATCAGCCAATACCTGTGCATCAGGCATCATTTCCATAAAATCAAAACGGCGGCGCAAGGCGATGTCCAGTTGTGCCAGTGAACGATCTGCGGTATTCATAGTACCGATAATGTAGAGGTTTTCGGCTACAGAAAATGGTTCTTGTGAATAAGGCAAAGTTACTGATAATGCATTAGTTTGACCTTTACGTTTATCCGGCTCTATCAGGGTAATTAGTTCACCAAAAATCTTGCTGATATTGCCGCGATTGATTTCGTCGATAATCAAAACATAGTTGTTATTTGGGTCTTCACATGCTCTATCACACATAGTGCGAAAAGGACCGGGTTTAACGTGATATTTAACCGCATTAAATTGCTTAGAGTGGTTTTCTGAACGCTCCTCGGAGTTATTATCAGCATAACTTTCCTTTTTTTCATCGGCTAAAACGGGTTTTAAGCCTTCAACGAATTCTTCGTAACCGTAGGACTGATGGAAAGTAATAAAGCAGATTTGTCCTGCATCTTTATATTGGTTAAACCGTTTTGTTAGTTTGAGTCGAATTTCTGCTTTTATTTTTTCTTCAGTCGTTATTTCAATATTTTTACGCTCTTGCATTTCTAATTCATGAATCGACGAATTTTCAATTGCTGATAAAGCGTAGTTAACAGTATTGAAGGTTTTTCCTGTACCGGGTGGGCCGTAAAGTATGATGTTTTTTTGCATAGCTTTATTTGTCTGAACTTCCAGTTTCGGCAAGTTTTTTTGTAAAATATAATTTAAAGCATCAGCTATTAAACTTATGTTATCTTTAAAATTTAATCTGGTTTTCAGGTCGCTATTATTGTCGGGTTTAGTGTAAACCCCTAATGCCAAACTTATATCATTAGGCTCGCAAAACAGACGAATGCAATAGTCAGGACTAATTATTAATAGCGGTTGATTGAGTTCTTTTCGGCTAATGCATATTTCATTAATATCATTCTTCCAAACACGCAAACCTTTATCGTTATCAATAATGGGTTCAATTAGATCTATAATTTCATCATAAATGTTTGGATACAGATTAGTTAATCCGCTGCGGATTGGTTCTAAAATTGGCATAACTATCCATTTTATATTGCTTCAAAAAAATCTGTTTAATTCCTGAGATCGCTGTTTTCCAAGTATTAGGCAGTAAGCAGGAATAAGTCGATAACATTGTTGTAAATAGCAACTTTCTGTAAACATTAGGGGCTAGGAGACAAAAGTTAATGTAATCTTTCTGTCATCCTTGGTAAAACCCTCCGCAAAGCCCCGTTTGGCTGCATTAGAACGGAGTTTTGCTACGTTCCTAATCCTGCAGCCGAGTTCCTTTTCGATATCATGTATTCGCCTACGTTTGAAAGTTAAAATTTTTCCATCGAAGTCTGTAACTTCGAAGTTAAAAAAACGAGCAGGACGGTGTGTTGGCTCTTTTTTATCCAACTTATCATCGGCATTAATGTGCTTATCGATTACAAAACGCAGCACGGTAGTAACAATTCGGTGATTATTAATAAATTCGTTATCAACAACAAATCTTGTAAGTTCTGGAAAGCTGGTATTAATTTCTGCATTAAAAATAATAGAATTTCTATTGCCAAAATTGTTTAATTCTTCTAACTCACATAACAAGGCAATTATAAATCCTTGGTTAAGAACATTTACTTGCAGTAAAGGTTGTTCACCATTAACTGTAACTCTTAAATCACCTGTATCTATATCTATATCTGTATTTGGGTAATGAACAGCTAAACCTGGTATTTCATCAGCAACGACCTGTATCTGTTGAAGAAGAGTTGGATACATGTTCCCATCAAGTCTTTTTTGGGTACATAAAGTTGCAAATGATTGATCTATTTCTAACGGCAAAATATTTCTCCTCAACTCCTTAACCCTACTATAATTTTTCCCACATCGCTTGTCTGCAAGTTTTATTTCAATTCTTAAGGTTAAAACCACCGGCTTTAGCCGGTTAGCTTTAGCATCAAGGCTCAAAAAACTACTCGACAAGCGCGGGACACAATGTGGGTGGACTTTAGTCCCCTGTGTCCCGCGCTAACCCACCTGCATTCAGCAGGTGGTTGTTAAGTTTGTTTTCTTCCAACAATTCTTTTATATATCCTTGGATTGTGGGTTCTCTAAGCTTTAAACTGTTGCTAAAAGAAGCCCTCGTCTCTTCCCCGTAGTTGTTCAGGATGCACAGCACTCTTCTTTTGCGTTGTTCCCGTAAACTCGCCATTTTTTTCATAATCGTTAATAAGCTCTTGTAAGTAGTAAAAAGCCTTTTTCAAATCTTCTAAACCTCCCTTATGCTTAAATGGGTTGTGACCATGAAATGCCAGTGCTGCGGCGCGGCGGAGTTGATAGAAGACACCCGTGACATACCCTACGCCTACAAAGGCGAACCTTCCATAATTTCTGCTGTAGCGGGTGGCTTTTGCCCTGCTTGCGGAGAAGTCCTGTTAAATCGTGATAATGGCGATCGCTATAGCGAATTGATTGTCCAATTTCAAAAGCAGCTGAACATGCTGAACTACTCAACGAAGTGAGAAGCATTTGACAGATAAGGCGGTTTTTTAATACCGTTACAAAGTGCCGCCATGAATTAAGAACAGCGTGCCGATGCTGGCGAAAAAGCCCAGCAAAACGGCGGGCATCCAGCGCATGTGCAGGGTGAAGGTATAGCCTTCGCCTTCTTTCATATTGCCTTTCATTAATCCTAGCAGCGATAAAGCGGGTGCTGAACCAATAGCCAGCAAGCTGCCACCGACCCCTAGCGTGAGCGTCAGCAACAGCCATTGCCCGTTGGGCAGATTAGGGTGCATATTGAGTACGGCAAACATTAAAGTGCCGTTGTCGATTGACGATGAGGACAGTCCAATCAATATGTTGGCTAAAGTGGGGCTAATTTCGGTGAACAAATAATGTGCCATCGCTTCCAAATAGCCCAAAAAGCTCAACGCCCCGACAATCATCATGGCACCGTAGAAAAATAACAAGGTGTCCCAATCCACACCGCCAATGCATTTGAACACGTCAAAGCCTTTTTGCGACTCTATATAACCCTGTATTTCATGGTCATCGGCATAATCATGATGGTCAAGATCGGTTATGAAGTGACCGACTTTTTCAGATTTTGTCAAATAATAGGCGAACGATTGCAGTATACCCAAACCCAGCATCATCCCTGCTATGGCGGGCATATCAAGGAACACGTTCGACAGGATAGTAATGCTGAAGGTGAGGATAAAAATTACCACCACGCGCTTGCTGCCACGCTTCAAAACGGGGGTGCCTTTAGAAAAGGCCGGTTTTTCTTTGTTGACCCAAAAGTGCATGATGGATGCGGGTACTACAAGGTTGACCAGACAGGGCAAGGCAAGGGTAAAAAATTCGGTGAACGGCAGCATGTTTTGTTGCCAGACAAAAAAGGTGGATATGCCGCCCAAGGGACTCATGGAGCCGCCGGCATTGGCGGCAACCACTGCATTCAGGCCCGCCAAGCCGACAAATTTGGGCTGGCCTTTGCCTATTTCTAAAATGATATAGCCCATTAATAAGCCTACCGTTAAGCTGCTGATAACAGTTGACAGTAAAAAGGCTATAATGCCTGTTATCCAAAACAATTGCCGGTAGCTGTGTTGGCGGTTGGCCAATAGGATACGCATAGCATCAAAAATGCCCCGTTCGGTCATGGCATTCAAAAAGGTCATTGATACCGTGATAAACAGAAACAATTCCGCATAAGCCGTCAAGTTGCTCTGAAAAACTAAGGCGACGTTTTTTGCCGAGCCATAAACCACTGCATAATAGATAAAAATGGCGAACCAGATAATGGCGGAGCCCAAGACCATCGGCTTTGCCTTGCTCATTTGATGCAGGTCTTCGGTCATTGCAATGGCATAAGCAATGAAGGTGATGGCTAAGGCAAAATAACCAATGGAGTGATTTTTTAAGTCGGGTGCCAAGGCGGCCACTTCTGCTGCACAGCTTAATGAGGGGAACAAAAAGACTGAAAGGAGAGCTAATAAGTAGTAGGCAGTGCTAGTCGTGGAGAAACTTTTCATTGGGACTCGATTTAAATCTTTTAATGGGTTGTCAGGGTAATGCAAGGCAGCAAGCTAACGGGGGGAACATTTCAAGGAAGATAAGCTTGCCGTGTTGGCTCATTTGGCATATACGGCGATTGTACGGCAATAATTAAGCTTGCCAGGTAAAAATGCTGCACTAATGTCTTAAACAGTTGCTGGCTACAAATGTTTGCCCGCAACGCGGAAATTGACATATAAGTTCAATAGGTAATTCCATGTGCCGGTGACAAAAGCGATCAAAATGCGCGACACCACAAAATTCCACGCCAACACATTGACCAATAGATACATGCCACCGGTGACAATGGCCAAGCCACATCCGGCTATCAGCAAAAATCCGCCGTAACCGGCGTGGACTGAGCGCAACGTGCCTTTAAAAACAAATTTGCGGCTAATCAGGTAGTTGATGGACACGGCAATCAGGAAGGCGATGCCCGCAGACCACACCGGGTCCCAGCCAAATGAACTGGTAAATAGCGTCAGCAACAGCAGGTCAAAAGCAAAGGTTGAGCCACCCACCAGTGCGTATTTAAAAAACCGCTGCACCGATTGCAAGTGCTCGGTTGGGATGATTGCATACAGCTTATCAAATACCAGTTTCATGTTCATTTTCCAATAAGAACTTATTAATTACTAGGTTTAGCCGTTATTCAAGGGAATCTAACAGCTTCGGCAAAAAATGCAATCTATAGTTTTCTACAAGCCGCTATTGCGCGTTTTCCAATAGCTCTTCTGCATCCAACCATGCCATTTCAGCTTGTTCCAAGTCTTTAGCCAGTTGTGCTTTAGATTCGATCAGTTGTTTTAAGCGGCTTTTTTCGTTGTCGGCGTAAAGTGCCGGATCAGCCAGTTGCGCTTCCAGTTGCTTTTGTTGCTCCAGTAATTTTTCCACCTGGCTTTCGGCCTTTTTAAGGGCATCAAACAAGGGCTTAAATTTTTGTCGGCGCTCGGCATCCAGCTTGCGTTGGTCTTTACGCGAAACGCTAAGGATGGTTTCAGGCTCTTGGCTTTTGTTGTCAATTTTTTTCTGTTCGGTCAGCCAATTACGGTAGTCGTCCAAATCGCCATCAAAGGGCTGCACCTTGCCTTCGGCAACCAGTAATAATTGGTCGGTCACTGAGCGCAACAAATGCCGGTCATGCGACACCACCACCATAGCGCCTTGGAAGTCTTGCAGGGCGACACTTAAGGCGTGGCGCATTTCTAAGTCCAGATGGTTGGTTGGTTCGTCCAGCAGCAGCAGGTTGGGGTTTTGGTAAACCAGCAAGGCCAACACCAGCCGCGCTTTTTCGCCACCCGAAAAAGGCTTGACCGCTTCCAGCACTTTGTCGCCGCGAAAATCGAAACCGCCCAGAAAATTCCGTAAGTCCTTTTCGCTGGCCTGTATGTCCAGTTGTTGCACATGCCATAACGGGCTTTCATCCAGATGCAGCTGTTCCAGCTGGTGTTGGGCAAAATAACCTATCCTTAAAGCTTCGGCGGCCTCACGTGTGCCAGTCAAGGGCTGCATTTCGCCAGCCAGCACCTTAATCAGGCTAGACTTGCCCGCACCGTTAGGCCCCAGCAGGCCAATACGGTCGCCCGGCGAGATGCTCAGGCCCGTTTGTCTGATGATGATTTTATCGCCATAGCCAATATCGGCTTTGTTAATGCTTAATAACGGGTTAGGAATACGGCCTGGGTCGGGGAAGCTAAAGTCAAACGGTGAATCAACATGCGCTTGGGCAATCAATTCCATGCGTTCCAGTGCCTTGATACGGCTTTGCGCTTGCCGGGCTTTGGTGGCTTGGGCTTTAAAACGGTCGACAAAGCTTTGGATATGGGCTATTTCGCGTTGTTGTTTCTGAAAGGCCGATTGTTGTTGGGCCAGTTTTTCGGCGCGCATTTTTTCAAAGGCGCTGTAATTGCCGGTATAAATGTCGGCGCGTTGCTGCTCGATATGGACGATATGGTCGGTGATGGCATCAAGGAAGTCGCGGTCATGCGAGATAAGCAGCAAAGTGCCCGGGTATTTGCACAGCCAATCTTGCAGCCAAATTACGGCATCCAAATCCAAATGGTTGGTCGGTTCGTCCAGCAACAACACATCAGAACGGCACATCAGTGCTTGTGCCAAATTAAGGCGCATACGCCAGCCGCCAGAAAATGAGTTGACAGGGTTGGCTTCTTGCTCCGCCCTAAAGCCTAAGCCGTTCATCAGCCGCGAGGCGCGTGCCTCGGCAGTGTAGCCGCCGATGACCTCCAATGCGCCATGCAGTTCGGCTAGTTTTAAGCCATCCTGCGCTTGTTCGACGGCATCCATTTGTTGTTGCAAGCGGCGCAATTCTTGGTCGCCATCAATCACATAATCAATCGCTGAACAGGCAACCGGCGGCGTTTCCTGGGCAACATGGGCAATTTCCAAATGGGGCGGTAGGGTAAAGTCGCCGCTGTCCAAGTGCAGTTCGCCACGGATGAGGGCAAAAAAGCTGGATTTGCCCGCGCCATTGGCCCCGGTGAAGCCCACTTTTTGGCCTTTGTGCAAGGTGAACGAGGATTGCTCGAACAACACCTTAACACCCCGACGTAGGGCGATATTCTTAAAGTTTAACATTCAGCGATACGGATAAGGGGTGGGGCTCGGCACTTAGGCGGCCCGTTGGATCATTTGGTCAACTTGTTCGGCGAAGCTTTCCAGATTGCCTTGGCTGACGGCATCGACAGGAATCACCAGTGCCGTGTCCAAGGTGATGAAGATATACACATAACGTTTGCCGTATTCCACCCGTACCAAGTCCGCAAAGGCCATTTTGTTTTTGCCGCTGGGTGATTTTTCCAGTAAAAAATTAGGGTTGCTAGGGTCTATGGTTAAGGTGTAAGTGCCGAACATGGCTTTTTTTTCTTTATCGGTATAGCTTTTCAAAATTTGCCGATGAAAATCCAAGCGCATGATTTTGGGCGACAAAATTGCCCATAACGTGGCGATAACAATAATATAGATGGACGTGTTGATGTCATGGTAATAAAAATAGTAAAACGCGCCAATCAAGCCCATCAATCCCGGTACTATCCAGCGGGTTTTAGTGATGTTTTTTTGGATGTCTTCATTTTTCATGTACAGCATTTCGTTAAAATGAACCAAGTCATTTTCTTTGAATTCGTATTCTATTTCGAACATGGCGTCGTTAAGCTGAGGGTGGTAAGGGCTGCAAGCCAGTGACTGCGGTTAAGTTAACCAGACTGTTTGCGCTATGTGCCAATGGGCAATGGCGCAATAGCGGCTGAAAAGCCTGGCTGGTATGTTGCCAAGACAATGGCGCGGCATTGTCAATGCATTTTTATTTTAATGTACACACTGCGTCTGAAGGCATTGGAAAGGGTCAGCAATGCCGTCCTAAAATAACCGTGTATCGCCACTTGGTGCATTTTATAAAGTGACAGGTAGACCACTTTGGCAATAAAACCGCCAATGCTCACGGTGCCCATTAAATTGCCCATCAGGTTGCCGACCGTGGTGTATTTGCCTAATGACACCAGCGAGCCATAGTCATAATAGACAAATTTGACCGCAGGTTGGCCTTTCAGGCGGTTAATTAAGGTCTTGCCAACAGCAGTGGCTTGTTGGTGCGCGGCTTGGGCACGCGGCGGCACATTGCCGGGGTGGCCGGGCCATTGGCAAGCGGCACAATCACCAATGGCGTAAATGTCGTCATCACTGGTTTTTAAGGTGTCGTCAACCAGCAATTGGTTGATGTGGTTGGTGGCCAGGCCGTCCAGTTCTTTTAGCCAATCGGGGGCTTTAATGCCCGCTGCCCAG
This sequence comes from uncultured Methylococcaceae bacterium, assembly GCA_903945605.1. Classification (GTDB taxonomy): domain Bacteria; phylum Pseudomonadota; class Gammaproteobacteria; order Methylococcales; family Methylomonadaceae; genus Methylovulum. The sequence continues at coordinate 18,737 of CAJAWH010000091.1, forward strand.
ACTTTAATGTCGGCTTCGATAAATTCGCCATCGTGGGTGGCGATGCCCGCTTCGTTGATTTCAACGACGCGACGGCCCAATTTTAAGTTAACGCCCAGTTTAATTAATTGCTGCTGGGTGGCAATGGCCAGCTTGCCCGGCAAGGCAGGCAGCAATTGGGTGGCGGCTTCAATAATGGTCAGTTTGACATCACTGGTTTCCTGTAGGCCATAAATGGCCAATACATTGGTGACTTCATGCAGCTGTGCCGCCAGTTCCACGCCAGTGGCGCCAGCCCCGACAATGGCGATGGACAGTGGCCTGACCGTGGCCTTGTCTTTGCCGATATAGTTTTTTAGATACGATTCGAACAATTGTTTTTGGAACTTGAAGGCTTGGCGGGTGGTGTCCAAAAACAGGCAATGCTTGTCCACGCCATTGATGTTAAAGGTGTTGCTGACGCTGCCAATAGCCATCACCAAGGTGTCGTAACGGAACGAGCGCCTAGGGATCAGCTCTTCGCCTTGGTCATTAAAGGTGGGGCTGACATGCACGGTTTTTTGGCTGCGGTCGAGCGCTTCCATTTTACCCAAACGGAATTGGAAATGGCTACGGTGGGCTTGTGCCATGTATTCCACTTGTTCCGACTCGTCCAGCGTGCCTGCCGCCACTTCATGCAGCAAAGGCTTCCAAATATGGGTGGTGGTGGCATCAATCAGGGTGATATCCGCCAAGCCTTTTTTGCCCAGTTTGTGGCCTAAGGTGGTTGCCAGCTCTAGTCCTGCCGCACCGCCCCCGACAATGACGATTTTATGTTTTTCGTTAGTTTGCATAAATGATCCCCCCTCGAAATGTTTTTGCGTACTATAGCATTAAAATTGCCCACAATCTTGGCTGTGCTGTTTAGTGCGGGCTGTCCAGCTGATAAGGGCTGCTGGCCAGTGCGGTGGGGCGGCCCAGCAAAATGTCCGCCAGCATTTGTGCCGATGCCGGTGCCATCACCAAACCATTTCTAAAATGCCCGGCATTAATGCTCAGATTGCCGATAACGGGATGTTTGCCAATATAAGGGATGCCTTGCGCTGTACCGGGCCTTAACCCGGCCCAGTGGGCAATGAGCGGGTAACGCGCCAGCGTTGGCATCAGTTCCGTGGCAAAGCTGTGCAACTGTTGTTTGGCAAGGGCAGTGGCGGTTTTGTCAAAGCCTTCCTGTTCAACCGTGCTGCCCGCCAAAATATTGCCGTCGCGGCGCGGGATAAGGTAGCGGTCACCATCAAGCACAATGCTCGGCAATAGCCCAGGTTTTGCGGCGAACACCAGCATTTGCCCTTTAATCGGGGCGATCTGTGGCTGACCCAAGATGCTGGGCAGTAGCTGCTCGAACAACATGCCTGTCCAAGCCCCTGAAGCGATCACCAATTGCCCGGGCGAAAAATCACCTTGCGTGGTGTTGAGGGTGTTAATGCGGTCTTGTTGGCGGGTAAAACCGGTGACTTGGCAATGCTCAATGAGTTGCACACCTTTATTAAAGACATCTTGTTTAAGTGCTTGCAACAAGCGCGGATTTCTGGCTTGGGCAATATCCGGCAACCATAGCGGATTGATAGCGGCGCTGCAAAACGGTTCGAGTTGTGCGGCTGTTGCCTCGGCATAGCGGATGTGGTTGTTTTGGCACCATGCCGTGGCGGCCCCGATATCGGGGTTTTGCGTCATCAGTAGGCCACAGGGTGTCCATTCCGGATCCATGCCGGTATCGGCCAATAAGGTTTCCATCAGTGTCGGGTAGAGCGCTAGGCTATGCATCACCAGACGGGTGATGGCCTCGGCTTGCCGCCACGGGTAAAGGGGCAGTAAAATGCCGCCACCTGCCCAAGAGGATTCTTGTCCGGCGGCGTTTTGGTCAAGGACGGTCACGGTGGCCCCTGACTGCCGGAGTTCCCGTGCGGTCATAAGGCCAATAACGCCAGCACCGATAATGGTAAAATCTGCAGTTGTTTGCATGATGCTCAGGATAATGGTTGGTAAGGTAGGGCGCACCAAGCTTAAATATGAACGAGTTTAAGCCTATTGCACCTTGGTAAATGTATCGCCCGCGGACCACACGGTGCTGACCCGCTTGGGGCGGCATTAGTCATGGTTTGGTAAATGCTTTGTTGAGTGATTGGCTATGTCCGTTGTGTCAAATCAACAAGTGTTCACGGGCCGATTGCGGCAAAATGGGCTTAAAACACATCAATA
>CAJAWH010000092.1 GCA_903945605.1 uncultured Methylococcaceae bacterium
CAATTGATTTGGAAGGCTTACAACAGCTTGGTTTTATTGGTGGTGATAGGTGGATTTGAACCACCGACCTGAGGGTTATGAATCCTCCGCTCTAACCAACTGAGCTATATCACCCTTTTTTAACATGTGTGGGAACATGTAGCTGTGAAGAGCGGGAATTATAAATAGCCCGCTGCCAATTGTCAAACATTGAATCTAAAATGCATGACATCGCCATCTTTTACAGTATAGTCCTTGCCTTCCAAACGCCATTTACCGGCATCTTTAGCACCTTGTTCGCCATTGTAGGCGATAAAATCTTCGTAAGAAATGACTTCGGCACGGATAAAGCCTTTTTCAAAATCGCTATGGATAACCCCAGCCGCTTGCGGTGCCGATGCGCCGACCGGAATAGTCCAAGCCCGCACTTCTTTGACTCCGGCGGTAAAATAGGTGGCCAAATCCAATAATTGATAGCCGGCGCGTACTACGCGGTTCAGGCCGGGTTCTTCCAGCCCTAAATCTTCCAGAAACTCTTTCTTTTCTTCATCGTCCAGTTGCGCTATTTCGGCTTCTATCGCCGCGCAAATAGGCACCACCATTGCGCCTTCTTGGGCGGCAAACGTGCGTACGCTATCTAGAAGGGAATTATTGTCGAAACCGTCATCTTGCACGTTGGCTATGTACATGGCGGGTTTCAGCGTCATCAGGCATAAATCGCGGATCAAAGCTTTTTCATCAGGGCTTAATGGCAGGGTACGCGCAGGCAAACCGGCATCCAGTTGTTTGTAGACTTGTTCCAGCACATTTTTCTTGGCCAGTTCTTCTTTGTTGCCGGTTTTGGCTATTTTAGTGGACCGCAGCAAGGCTTTTTCAACAGATGCCATATCGGCAAGCGCCAACTCGGTGTTGATCACTTCAATATCAGACAAGGGGTTAATTTTTCCGGCAACATGGACGACATTATCATCCTCAAAGCAACGCACCACATGGGCTATGGCATCGGTTTCGCGGATATTGGCGAGGAATTTGTTGCCCAAGCCCTCGCCTTTTGATGCCCCTGCCACCAGACCGGCAATATCGACAAATTCAATGGTGGTCGGCAATACGCGTTCGGGCTTGACGATTTCCGCCAATTTTTCCATGCGTTTATCTGGCACAGGCACAACACCGACGTTAGGGTCTATGGTGCAAAACGGGTAGTTTTCCGCCGCAATTTTTGCTTTGGTCAGGGCATTAAATAAGGTTGATTTACCCACATTGGGCAAACCCACAATTCCGCAATACAGTGCCATAAGAATAGTTATTAATAGTGTAAGTTAAAAAGCGGTGACGGCATGAAAGCTGCTCCGGCTAGCAGGGCATTATACAAGGCTGGACATAAAGTAATAAAGCTTGGGTTCAGTTTTAAGAGCTATTTGCATTCAGGGTTGGAAATCAAAATGGTTGATGTTTTTTAATAGCGCCATTTTGCTCAAAAGTTGGTTGGACTGTCAATGCTCGTTACCGACCACTTTGCGACATTCAGAATTTTAACTGTATGCTGTCGTTCAACATCTTGATCGCCACACTTTTTGGCTACACCTCATAAGGGCCTGAACCAATAAGTTTTGGCGGGGAGTCGCTATTTTTGCGAAAGCTTGTTTAGGGGCATCCCAGCCCCAACAAGCGGCAAACTGACGTGAACCAATAAATGCCTTCGGCTGCCCTCGTCCGCGTCACCTGGTTTCGACCCAACAAGGGGATCGAAACAGCGGTTCCACATGACTTTACGCCGTTTCGGGATGCCTTGCAGGTTGCCTCCGCTACGCTATGGCAACCCGCCCAGCCCTACGGCTATCGGGGACTAAAAATCTTCGCTTCTCTTCGTTCCGCTTCCAAGCTTTTCAGCGCATGCGTATTAGCTATCTCATACATTTCTGTCCCATCATCATGTCGATCTTCGTCCCAGACTGCATAGAGATATTTTTCTCCACGGTTTTCTGCTTTGTTTAAGTCAAACTTGTATTGGTCTAAGAACAATTGTTCGATATATTTTGCCAACCTATTTTCGCATTCAAAAAATGAAGCATATAAAAAATTTACGTTTTGAAATTTATCTTTTATATGGCTAATTATTCTTTTTTCACCAAATCCCTTTCCAACATAGACTCCCTTCATGGTGTACTTTTTATGATCATCGCAGTTATCGTGGTCAACCCACAAATGGTAAACCCCTATTTTTCCGTGCAGTCCTTTGAGATAATCCGAAGCCTCTAGGTTTTCTAGCCGCATATCACCAATTATTGGTATTAATGTACAAAATTCGCTTTTATTGACTATTGAGTCTGCATTGAACACCTTAATATCTTGTGCACAAATGTCGTTAAAAGGTGAATAATCGACATCTACGCACGGAAATTCTTGTTGTTGACATTTAGTAAGCATTGTTTCTCTCTGATAGAGTCTGATATAGATAGTATTAAAGTTCCAACTACTTGCACAACATTGGCTTTATCGGCTGGCGGACGTTTTGGGCCGCTGCTTGGCATAGGTTTTTTTGCTGTCGGTGGCGGGCTTGCCAAAACCGGTATGTTTGGTTTTAAACACATGGGCTTTGCCGCTGCTCACCGGCACAGTGCCTTTGGGCTGGAACGACGGCACCAAGTGCTGTTTGCCGTTGCCAATCAGGTCTGAACGGCCCATGCTGTTTAAGGCATCACGCAACAAAGGCCAGTTTTTGGGGTCATGGTAACGCAAAAATGCTTTGTGCAAACGGCGTTGTTTGACGCTTTTCGGTATCACCATATCGGGGGCTTTGTAGTTGACTTTATGCAGTGTGTCTTTGCCCGAGTGGTACATGGCGGTGGCGGTCGCCATCGGTGATGGCAAAAATGCCTGTACTTGGTCAGCCCTAAAGCCGTTGCGTTTGAGCCAGATTGCCAAATTGAGCATATCCAGATCGGTGGTGCCGGGATGTGCTGCAATAAAATAGGGTATCAGGTATTGCTCTTTGCCCGCTTCTTTAGAATAGCGGTCGAACATTTCCTTAAAGCGGTCGTAAGTGCCCATGCCGGGCTTCATCATTTTAGATAATGGGCCTTGTTCGGTATGTTCCGGTGCTATTTTCAGATAACCGCCAACATGGTGGGTCACTAGCTCTTTGACATATTCTGGCGATTCCACTGCCAAATCGTAACGCAGACCGGAGGCAATAAAGATTTTTTTAATGCCAGGCAAGGCACGGGCGCGGCGGTACAGCTTGATCAGCGGGGTGTGGTCGGTATCCAGATTAGGGCAAATGCCTGGGTAAACACACGAGGGTTTGCGGCAGGCGGCTTCAATTTTTGGGTCTTTGCAAGCCAAACGGTACATGTTGGCGGTCGGTCCGCCCAAATCGGAAATATGGCCAGTAAACGCGGGCGAAGTGTCGCGGATGGCTTCAATTTCTTTGATAATGGAATCTTCCGAACGGCTTTGGATTATGCGGCCTTCGTGTTCGGTGATTGAACAAAAGGTGCAGCCGCCAAAACAGCCGCGCATAATGTTGACCGAATGTTGGATCATTTCAAAGGCGGGTATATGGGCTTTGCCGTAGGTTTTGTGCGGCAAACGCGAATACGGTAAGGCAAACACGCCATCCATTTCTTTGGTGCTTAAAGGAATGGGCGGCGGATTGAGCCACACGTCCCTGCTACCGTGTTGCTGCAGCAAAGGCCGCGCATTGCCGGGGTTGGTTTCGGCATGCATCACCCGTGACGCATGGGCGTACAAAATAGGATCGTTTTTAACGGTCTCGTAAGCGGGTAAGCGAATGACTGTTTTGGCGCGTTGCTGGCGCATTGCCAGTTTATCGAAACGGATAACCGATTCGCCTGTTGCCAGCAAAGGACTGGTGGCTTCGGGCTTTAACTCACAAGCCGGTTGTTCCTGATAAGGGTTGACTGCGGGCGTCAGTGTGCCTGGCTGGTCGATTTCGGTGGAATCCTTAACGGCAAAACCTGCGGGGACTTGTTTGACAAAGTGAGCCGTGCCACGGATGCCTTTCAGCTCGCCGATAGTCTCGCCATTCGCTAAACGATGAGCGATTTCGACCACTTGCCGCTCGGCATTGCCATACACCAGTAAATCGGCTTTGGCATCAAGCAGCACTGATTTGCGTACCGTGTCCGACCAGTAATCGTAGTGGGCAATGCGCCGCAAACTGGCCTCTATGCCGCCGATAATGATCGGTACGTCTTTGTAGGCTTCGCGGCAGCGGTGCGAATAGACATTGACGGCACGGTCAGGGCGCTTGCCTGCCACGCCATCGGCGGTGTAAGCATCGTTGGAGCGGATTTTTTTGTCGGAGGTGTAACGGTTGACCATTGAATCCATATTACCGCCAGTCACGCCAAAAAACAGGTTGGGCTTGCCTAATGCCTTAAAGTCTTCAGCGTTCGTCCAATCCGGTTGCGACAGGATGCCGACACGGAAGCCTTGCGCCTCCAACAGTCGGCCTATCAGTGCCATACCAAAGCTGGGGTGGTCTATATAGGCATCACCGGTCACTAAAATGATATCGCAACTGTCCCACCCCAAAGCATCCATTTCTTCGCGCGACATGGGCAATTCGGGGGCCACGCCAAAGCGTTGCGCCCAGTATTTACGGTAACCGAACAGATAAGGCGCGTCAGGCAGGACAGATGTAGTCATGTTTTAATAATATGGGCCAGAGTACTGGCGTTATGTCTTTTTAAGGTCTGCAAAAAAGCAGGGTATTCAATTTGGTAGCGATATTCGAGCAGTTCGGCGCGTTGCTTTAGGTCTTTAAAATCAAAACTCGGCACTTGGGCATTAAAAGCCAAACCAATGATATTGCTTCTGTCCTTGACAGGCAAATACAGCATCCGTCCGTTGAAAGCAGTATCTAACCAATGGGTGCAAGCGATAAAACCGGGGTTGGCGACACCGCCCCATAAATTGATCACCATCATGCCATCGGGTTTTAGTAGGTTTTTACAGTCATCAAAAAAAGCTTGGTTGCGTAATGATTCCGCCATGCCTTCATGGTCGAAGGCATCAACAAATAACAAACCGTAAGATTCGGGGCTGGTTGCTGCGCGTTGCCTTAAAATGGGGCTGCCATCACCAATAACGATTTTCAGACGCGGGTCAAAGGGCACTGAAAAATGGCTACGGGCAATTTTAACGACATTTTTACGGTACTCAACCACCTGTAAACGACACTGGGGGAAATGGTGCAACCAATGCTTGACCAACGAGCCGCCGCCCAAGCCCACCAGTAATATTTGCTCGGCCATTTCCGGCAGAAACAACAAGCAACTGGTCATCGCCCTGGCGTAGGCCAGTTGCAAGCATTCGGGCTGCGCCAAGGACATGCTGCTTTGTATGGCGGTCGAGCCGAAATGCAGCGAACGGATACCAAAATTGTCGACCACCTGCAAAACCCCGTCGTCATCGTGACTTTCGTGGATCAATAGGCCATCATACTTGTACATAGCAAAGCTGTTTTTAATATAAAACAGGGCATTGTACAGCATTTTGCGTAATATGCCGTTTTTGATATCAAGCCTTCTTTATTAATTGCCTGCAAAATTGCCTAGCTGTGGGGTAAGCATAGCGTTGATGGGCGGCATTGTCACGGCTCGCCATAATTTGCCCAAAAAACTTGGTCTATTTTGTTTTTGTTTTTGTTTTTGTTTTTGTTTTTGTTTTTGTTTTTACAATTATGAACATGACATACGAATGGGACAACAACAAACAGGTTATCAACCTTGCCAATCACAAGGTACACTTTGCTCTGGCGGAACAGTTTGATTGAACGACCGCCAGCATTGAGCCGGATAACCGCAAAAACTACGGTGAACCGCGATTTGTCGCCTACGGCTTGATTGAAACCAGGCTTTATTGCTTGGTGTTTACGCCCCGTAATAAAGGCGTCCGCATTATTAGCCTGAGAAAAGCAAGCCCAAGGGAGGTTAACCGCTATGTTTCTGAAAACTAAATCTGGCCTACGGGTCGAGTTGCCCACGGAACAAGAAGAAGCCGAAATTAATGCCGGCATCTCCGCTGATCCTGACACATTTGAACTGGCCGAAGACAATTTTAGGCGTATGCGCGCTGCATCCGAAGTCTTGCCGGAACTGTTCGGTGCTGAATTGGCCGCCGAAATGCTAAAACCCAAAGGCGGGCGGCCTAAGTCCGAATCGCCGAAAATCTTCACCGGCTTACGGTTAGACGCTGATGTGCTAGAGGCTTTCCGCCCCACCGGCAAGGGTTGGCAAACTCGCATCAACGAAGCCCTCAAGGAGTGGCTAAGGGAACATGCGGCGTAAGCCTATGTTGCCATTCGATGAAAGTCGTGGCTAGTTTCCGAGTGGGTACAAAAACATGCCTACCCCAGCATATCTTATCAACCTGGTGGCCAGTGCATTTGCCGACCTGCCAGCAGGTGTAAATGCAAGTGATACACCGCTTGTCCACCGTCTTGGTTGCAATTAAATACCGTGCGGTAACCGGCCTCGGCGAATCCTTGTTGCTGGGCAATCTGAATGGCTGTCAACAGGATATGGCCTGCCAATGTTGCATCATCAAGGTCGTTTAGGGTGGTCACATGCCGTTTGGGAATCACCAAAATATGTACAGGGGCTTGCGGGCTGATGTCCCGAAAAGCCAATACTTGGTCATCTTGATAGATAATATCCGGCTTGATGTCACCCGCCACCATTTTACAAAACAAACAATCTATCATTGCCCTTACTCCGGTTAGTGTCAATAGTTACGCTTTGGGCAAGGTCACGCCGGTTTGCCCCTGATATTTGCCGCCCCGATCCTTATAGGAAGTCTCGCACACCTCGTCACCACTAAAAAACAGCATTTGGGCAACGCCCTCGTTGGCGTATATTTTTGCCGGTAGGGTGGTGGTGTTGGAAAACTCCAAGGTGACATGGCCTTCCCATTCCGGTTCCAATGGCGTCACATTGACAATGATGCCACAGCGGGCATAAGTGGACTTGCCCAGGCAAATGGTCAGCACATTACGCGGCACACGGAAAAACTCCACCGTCCGCGCCAAAGCAAACGAATTGGGCGGGATAATGCAAACGTCCGATTGCAAATCAACAAAGCTGTTAGGGTCGAATGCCTTAGGGTCGACAATGGCAGAGTTGATATTGGTGAATATCTTAAATTCGTCGGCACAACGCACGTCGTAGCCATAGCTGGACGTGCCATAAGAAATGACCTTGTTGCCATTTTCGGCATAGCGCACTTGCCCCGGTTCAAAAGGCTCTATCATGCCCTGCGCCGCCATCCGGCGTATCCATTTGTCCGACTTGATGCCCATGTTAGTTTTTTATTATGCTGATTGTTTAATAACGGTTAATTTTAACACAAGCTACGCATTGCGAGGCTACAAAAGCTAGCTGTTCAGCACCACAATGTTGGGGAAACGCCCACTAAAATCCTTGGCGCGTAAGGCCAATTTAGCGGCGGCTTTGCGGGCAATGGCCTTATAAAGCTGTGCCGCGCGGCTGTCTGGTGCCGCCACCACGGTGGGTTTGCCCAAATCGGCATCTTGACGGATATTGATATCCAGTGGCAATGCACCCAAAAATTCGACCCGATTGGCCTGTGCCATATCCGCACCACCGCCCACGCCAAAAATAGCTTCTTCGTGCCCACACTGCGAACAAATATGCAAGCTCATATTTTCCACAATGCCCAGCACCGGCACATTGACTTTATTGAACATGGCTAAGCCGCGCTGGGCATCGATCAGGGCAATATCTTGCGGGGTAGTGACAATAATTGCGCCACTGACCGGAATTTGCTGTGCCAAGGTCAATTGAATGTCGCCTGTGCCGGGGGGCAAATCAATAATCAAATAATCAATGGCTTCCCAACGGGTGTCACGCAACAATTGCTGCAAGGCGTTGGTGACCATTGGGCCACGCCAGATCATGGCTTGGTCGGCCTCGACCAAATAGCCGATGGACATGGTTTGGATACCGTAGGCCACTTTCGGCAACATGGTTTTCTTATCGGGACTGTCGGGCAAACCTGACAAACCCAGCATAGTGGGGATGCTCGGACCATAAATATCGGCATCCAAAATGCCCACGCTCGCCCCTTCTGCCGCCAACGCCAAGGCGATATTGACGGCACTGGTCGATTTGCCCACCCCGCCTTTACCGGATGCAATGGCAATAATATTTTTTATGTTCGCCATCGGCTTCAAAGTCTGCTGCACACTGTGAGCAGTAATTTTAAAGCCCACTTCAACTTTTACCTCGCCAATGCCGGGCAGGGTTTGCAAGTGCGCGGTCACCGCCGCCGCCAACTCGTCCACATAGCTTTTGGCGGGATAACCCAGCTCAATGGTCACACTGACATTGTTACCCTCAACCACAATAGCCTTAACTGATTTTGCCGACACCAAATCGAGGCCGTGGCTGGCATCAATAAATAATTTCAAATAATTTTCTACCGCTGACCGATCAATACTTGACATAGTTTGTTCCCTAATATTTTTCCTAAAAGATAAAGATACCAACCGCCGCCGACCGCAGCAGTGGGCACGGTTTGTTTCAGGATATAAGCCCTGCCGTTATTTTTCAACCGAATTGATTGCCTGTGGCCTGTTGGGTGGCCTGTTTTATGACATAATAAACCTTATTTTTTGTCTATTTACCCAAAAGTGCCATGACCCAAAGAAAAATCCTCGTAACCAGCGCCCTGCCCTACGCCAACGGCCCCATTCATCTGGGCCATTTGGTGGAATACATCCAAACCGATATATGGGTGCGTTTCCAAAAACAACGCGGCAACCAATGCTATTACGTTTGTGCGGACGACACCCACGGCACACCTATCATGTTACGGGCCTATAAAGAAGGCATTACCCCAGAAGCCCTAATTGCCAGTGTTTGGACACAGCATTACGCCGACTTTTGCGAATTTGGCGTAGCCTTCGACAACTACCATAGCACCCATTCCGAAGAAAACCGCACCTTGGCAGTGATGATGTATAGCCAATTAAAAGCGGCGGGGCATATCAGCTCGCGCACCATCACCCAAGCATTCGACCCCGTCAAGGAAATGTTCTTGCCTGACCGCTTCATCAAAGGCGATTGCCCCAAATGCGGTGCGCTTGACCAATACGGTGACGGTTGCGAAATGTGCGGGGCCACCTATTCCCCCACCGATCTAAAAAATGCCGTATCGGCTCTGTCGGGCGAAAAACCGATAGAAAAAGAATCGGTGCATTATTTTTTCGATCTGGGCAATTTTGCTGACATGCTGTCCGCATGGACGAATGCCGGCCATTTGCAAACTGAAGTGACCAACAAGCTGGCGGAATGGCTGCAAAGCGGCTTGCAACAATGGGACATTTCCCGCGACGCACCTTATTTTGGTTTTGAAATACCCGACGCACCGGGCAAATATTTTTATGTTTGGCTAGACGCACCGATTGGCTACATGGCCAGCTTTAAAAACCTGTGTGACAAACAGGGACTGGATTTTGATGAATATTGGGCCAAAGACAGCACCACCGAGCTGTACCATTTTATTGGCAAAGACATTATCTATTTCCATGCCTTATTCTGGCCCGCCATGCTCAGCGGTGCCCAGTTACGGACTCCCAGCGCCATTTACGCGCACGGCTTTTTAACCGTGAACGGCGAAAAAATGTCCAAATCACGCGGCACCTTCATCACTGCGCGCACCTATCTGGAACATCTCAACCCCGAATACCTGCGCTATTATTTTGCCGCCAAACTCAGCGGCGGCGTTGATGACATTGACCTGAATTTTGATGACTTCAGCCAGCGCGTCAATGCCGACTTAGTGGGCAAAGTGGTCAATATCGCCAGCCGCTGCAGTGGCTTTGTCGCCAAACGCTTTGGCAACGTATTGTCCGCCCACCTTGCCGAACCCGCTTTATGGGCAGAATTTATCAACGCCAACACCAGCATTGCCCACAGTTACGAAAGCCGCGAATACGGTAAGGCCATGCGCGAGATTATGGCATTGGCCGACAAAGCCAACCAATATATTGATGACAAAAAACCCTGGTTGCTGGCTAAAGAAACGGGGCAAGAAGCGGCATTGCACGACATTTGCAGCATGGGGCTTAACCTGTTCCGGATATTGGCTGCGTACTTAAAACCGGTGTTGCCGACCTTGGCCTGCGAAGCGGAAAGCTTTTTAAACACCCCTGCCCCCAATTGGATTGACACCTTAGCGCCATTATTGGCACACCCCATTAACGACTTCAAACCGCTGATGACCCGCGTGGATAGCGACAAAATCGCCGCCATTATCGAAGCATCGAAAGAAAATCTGGAAAAAACCCCGACCGTTAACGCTAGTGCCAGTCCCGCTGTTAGCCAAGACGCACCTGTTGCTGAAAAAACCACCCAGGACGTTGAAACCCATTGTGAGCCGATTGCCGACACTATTGATTTTAGCGATTTTGCCAAGCTGGATTTGCGTATCGGCAAAATCCTGAAGGCTGGATACGTGGAAGGGTCTGACAAGCTATTGCAGCTGACCATTGACATAGGCAGCGAAACCCGTAACATTTTCTCTGGCATTAGGTCTGCCTACCAACCAGAAGACTTGGAAGGCCGTTTGACGCTGGTGATTGCCAACCTAGCCCCGCGAAAAATGCGCTTCGGTGTTTCTGAAGGCATGGTGTTAGCGGCAGGGCCCGGCGGTAAGGATATTTGGCTGCTTAGCCCTGATAGTGGGGCGACGGCGGGATTGAGGGTCAATTAAAAGGTCAAAAATGTAGAGGGGAGTAAGCGCGAAGCCAAGCAGGGCTAGAGGCTTCAATGCTTCCCCTACCCTCATTAGCCAAATAGTTGTGTGGAGGCAACAGTGCCGCACACCCACACCGCCCGCTAATCGCCCCGCTGCATCAGCGTCCTTAGCTGCGCCTTATCGCTGGTTTTAAACAGTACCACCTCGTCTGACTGGAATAATGGCGTAAGACCCAGCCGGTAAATTTCCTTATCAATATTAGGCTCATGGTATTGGGATTCAAGATACTTTGAGCGTTGGATGCTGATAAACAAAAAAGCTTCTTTAATATCATCGGCAAGCAATTGCTCAGTTAGATCAAGCCCATACACCACCTTGAAATTATCAGGGTACTTCATGCCAAAATAGAAGGCCATAGACTCCGGACTTCGCTTGTCGGAAGCGATAAGCAAATATTTTTGGTCAGGATGCAGCGCGACTTCTTTCTGCACCATCGACATTGCTTTTGTTTCCAGCAACTCCTCATGTTTCCAAGAATTTAAATATTCAAAAAAGGGGATGCCGGACAAGCCAAACAAGATCAAAACGGGACACAACAGCTTGATAAGCTTGCGGTCAGAGGGAACAGCAATATTTGCCAATGCATAGGCTGCCAGTATATAAAAACCGGGCAACGCAGGGACGGTCATGCGCTCAAATATGGGCATCGGCTCGTAACGGGTAAAACTGGTGGAACCAAACCAGAAAAACATAACACAGCAAACGGTATAATACACCCAAGGTTTGATGGATTTAGGGGCGAACAATCCGCCTAACACTGTCATTGACAATATTCCGCCATATTGCCTAATAAATAAGATAACCGGGTCAATGGTCAAGCGCTTGGCAAGCGCCATAGCGGTGGCCTTATCCCATGACCATTGATGCGCGCCTGTCAAATTCTGGACTGCCTGGAAATGCGCCAACGGACTGCCCCAAACAAACTGGCAAAAAACCAAATAAGACCCCCCCAGAACAGCCCCCGCGCACACCACCGGCCAATAAAACCGACGCAGCAACAAAGCGAAGTCATGATCTTTACGGTCTGAAAATAGCGCGAAAAACCACAGCGGCAACACCCAGTAAGCGCTCTCCTTAGCTAGAAACGCAAAAAATAGGCTGGCAATGGCAAGCAATGGCATGGCCAGCCAAAACCCTTGACCCATCCCTTGCTTCCTTCTAAATAAGAGTAAAGAAGAAAATGCCATAAAAGGCGTGGCAATTAAATCAGGGAACAATGTCACCGAGTTTTTCAATAGCGGGACGCTAGTAAGGCACAACAGCGCACCAATAATTTTGCTTTTCTGGTCGGGTAGTGCTAGCCACACAATCACAATAACCATCAATGCCGTGCATAAAGGCCATAAATTGGTGGTCAGGATATCCGCCCCAAAAAGCGAATAAATGACTGCCACCGGAACGGTGACACCTAAGCGATGGCTGAATATATAATTATCGCCAAACCCAAGCCCTTGGATAATAGCAAATGACCGCTTCGAATAATACCAAGGGTCGGAGGGTATAAATTCTTGTGGACACATTAACCACAAGGCAACATAAAATAACAAAATCACCACTAACCATGTATTTGCCGGAACAATCCAATATTTTTTAAGTGCCATGATTTAATTTTTATTAGATTTATAAGAATAGTTTTGATTATCACATAAGCGGCTCTTACTCGTCCATGAAGAAATATAACCAATTGATTGATATTACACAAAGAGCCATTTCTACTATTAGGGGCGCGGGCATGGCCCGCTCCTACACCAAGATGGCCAGTTACAGCCTTGCATTTCCTGTAAGCTAAACACCGCGCGGGGTTATCAAACGCAAATACTTCTGATACAAAGTTTCATGATTTTCAACCCTATCCGGGTCTTTTGTTATACATTCAACCGGACACACTTCCACGCACTGCGGCACATCAAAATGACCTACACATTCGGTGCATAAAGCCGGATCAATCACATAAATGTCTTCACCTTGGGAAATCGCACCGTTGGGGCATTCCGGCTCGCAAACATCACAATTGATGCATTCGTCATAAATAACCAGGGACATAGTTTTCCTATACAAACTTTTCAAGTAAACGTTGCCGGACTAGCTCCGGCACAAAACTGGACACATCGCCGTTGAGCTGGGCAATTTCGCGGATCATACTGGACGAGATAAATTCATACTGCTCCGCCGGTGTCAGAAACACCGTTTCCAATTCCGGCGCCAAACGGCGGTTCATGCCTGCCAATTGGAACTCATATTCAAAATCAGAAACCGCCCGCAAGCCTCTCAAAATCACATTGGCGCCGTGTTGCTTGGCACAATCCACCAATAGATTGCCAAAACCAATCACCTGCACATTGGCAAATTCCTGGGTGACCGCTTGCGCCAACGCTACCCTCTCCTCCAATGAAAACAGTGGTTGTTTGCCTTTATTGACCGCCACCGCCACAATGATTTGCCCGTACAGTTTGGATGCACGGGCAATCAAATCCAAATGACCATTGGTGACAGGGTCAAACGTACCCGGATAAATTGCAATAATTGGCATGATATGTAATAGCCTTTTAAAATGGGGCTTGGGTTTTGTTGGCATTAACGGCTTACAATACGGGCTGAACCATCACCCGAAAAACCCGTGACATCTTAATTATACCGTATTTGGCTGGTTATCCGCGTGGGCAAAAAAACCTGCCCACCCTACGACTATAGAAAGGTATTGCCGCTTAAAAAGCAAGGAAAGCTGCCCAGCTAGTTTTTTATGCACTAGCCGGTTCATGCCAGTTGGCAAAACCCAAACGCCCATTCATAATTAGGGCATTAAATTGGGAATTGCCGCAAAAACGGCACGCCCGCCACGCCTATAAAACATCAATCTTCACTAAAGGAATCCCCCATGTCAAAAGAAATCATCCAAACCCCCCATGCACCGCAAGCTATCGGCACTTATTCGCAAGCCGTCAAAGTTGGCGCGGCGGTGTATCTGTCCGGGCAAATACCGCTGATGCCCGCCACCATGACACTGGTGGACGGCGACATCAGCGTTCAAATAACACAAGTGTTTGATAACCTGAAAGCGGTTGCCGAAGCGGCAGGCGGCACATTTGCCGACATTGTCAAACTGAACGTGTTCCTGACCGATTTGGCGCATTTTCCGGTGGTCAATGAAATCATGGGGCAATATTTTACCGAACCCTACCCAGCCCGCGCCGCTATTGGTGTGGCAGCGTTGCCTAAAGGGGCGGCGGTGGAAATGGATGCCATCATGCATTTGCAACCCCAAGAATACCCGCTCTAAGCCTACTTGAAACCGGCCCGCCCACAAGCCAAGCCAAGCAACACCGTGGGCAACCCGCTGGAGCAACCGGTTGCCCAACTAAAAGGGGTTGGCGCACAAACCTCCCTGCGCTTGGAAAAAATGGGCATCCGCCGTACCCAAGATTTACTGTTCCATCTGCCCGTCCGTTACCAAGACCGCACCCGCATCCACCCCATTGCCTCGCTAACGGGCGGCATGACTGCTCTAGTGTGCGGGCAGGTGCAATATACCGAATTGCTGCAACGTAGCCGCAACAGCCTACTATGCCGGATAGCTGATGATAGCGGCAGCATTGCGCTGCGTTTTTTCCATTTTAACGCCCATCAACACAACCAACTTAAGCCGGGAGTCTGGATCAGTTGCTTTGCCGAAGTGCGTTATGGTTTTGCCGAACTGGAGATGCTGCATCCTGACTATTGCATCCTCAGCCACCCCTATGCCGTTAAGCCGGAAAGCCAACTGACCCCTGTCTACCCGCTCACTGAAGGCATTAGCCAAAACCTATTACGCAAAACCATCAAACAGGCACTAAGCCTCTGCCCCGACCATCTAACCGACTGGCTTCCTGAAGCCCTGCTTAGCCACTACCATTACCCTGATTTGACCACGGCCTTGCACACCTTGCACACGCCCGATGCCGACGTACAGATAGCTGGCATAGAACAGGGCAACTTGCCCGCTTTAAAGCGTTTGGCGCTTGAAGAACTGCTTGCCCATCATCTGAAGTTACGGCACAGCAAACAGCTAGCCAAGGCAGGGCAGGCCCCGATTTTTTCCGGTGATGACCGCCACACCCGCCATTTTATCAGCCGTCTGCCGTTCCAATTGACCGGCGCACAGCAACGGGTGATGGCTGAAATTGCCGCCGATTGCGGCAAAGCACTGCCCATGCTGAGACTGGTGCAAGGCGATGTCGGCTCCGGTAAAACGCTGGTGGCGGCTTATGCGGCTTTGCTGGCCTTACTGTCCGGTTATCAGGTCGCCATTATGGCCCCGACCGAATTATTGGCTGAACAGCATTACCGGAACTTCAGCATCTGGTTTGCCGATTTTGCCGTCAATTTGGTTTATCTGACTGGACAAGCAAAAGGCAAGGCGCGGCGCGAGGTGCTGCAAGCCTTGGCGGATGGTTCGGCCGGACTGGTTATTGGCACCCATGCACTGTTTCAGGAGCAGGTACACTTCCACAAACTAGGTTTGGTGATTATTGATGAACAACACCGCTTTGGTGTGCATCAGCGCTTGGCTCTGCGCGAAAAAGCCCAGCACGGGCTTAAACCCCATCAATTAGTGATGACCGCCACGCCCATCCCGCGCACCCTGGCCATGTTGCACTATGCTGATTTGGATGTGTCGGTGATTGATGAGCTGCCGCCGGGGCGCACCCCTGTTATCACCAGCGTTATCCCTGCCGAACGCCGCAACGAGGTGATAAGCCGCATCAGTGGCTGGGTGGCAAAAGGCCGACAGGCTTACTGGGTTTGTACACTGATAGAAGAATCAGACACGTTGCAATGTGAAGCCGCCGAACAGACCGCCGCACGTCTGCACGAAGCGTTGCTCGGCATCCGCATCGGGCTAATCCACGGACGCATGAAAGCCGCCGATAAAGAAGCCGCCATGCTGGCCTTCAAGCATCAGCAAACTGATTTATTGGTTGCCACTACAGTCATTGAAGTGGGTGTGGATATCCCCAACGCGGGATTAATGATTATTGAAAACCCAGAACGGCTAGGACTTTCGCAACTGCACCAGCTACGCGGGCGGGTGGGGCGTGGGGTGGGCGACAGCTATTGCCTGCTGATGTATCAAGCACCCTTATCAGATACCGCCAAACAACGCTTGGGTATTTTGCGCGACAGCCATGATGGTTTTGTGATCGCCGAAAAAGACCTGCAACTGCGTGGCCCAGGCGAAGTAATGGGTACGCGGCAAACCGGCGCCCTGCAATTTAAGGTGGCGGATGTGGCAAGGGATGCTGATTTGATCGGCGCAATGGACAGTATTAGCGGGCAATTTTTTGGCGACGTAACTGACACCACCATACATGCATTAACAGCCAGGTGGTTGGGTATGGGCAGGGCTTATAATGACGTTTAGCGGTTGAGCTTTACCGCCATCACAATAGCAAGCCTACGATAGCAAGCCAATGTCGCTTATAATGGGGCAATTACGCTTCACGCCATTCCTAATACCCATGAACAAACCCTTAACCCCCCTCCTCTGGCTACTGGTCGCCGTCACTGGTGCGGCTGCTGTTGGCGGCATCGCCCTCAATCGCGGCGAAAGCATCAATGCCCTCTGGTTTATCATCGCCGCGTTATGCTGCTATGCCCTAGCCTACCGTTTTTATGCTGCGTGGATTGCCAGCACGGTGTTAATGGTCGATGAAACCCGCGCTACCCCCGCCGAACGTTTAGAAAACGGGCATGATTTTATCCCAACCGACCGCTGGGTGGTGTTTGGTCACCATTTTGCCGCCATTGCCGGGCCAGGGCCTTTGGTTGGCCCCACACTGGCGGCACAATTTGGTTTTTTGCCCGGCACATTATGGATTTTAGTAGGTGCGGTGTTGGGTGGTTGCGTACAAGATATGGTCACATTATTTTTCTCCACCCGCCGTAACGGCAAAAGTTTGGGGCAAATGGCACGGGATGAACTGGGCATTATCGGCGGGGTGGCTGCTTTAATTGGCACGTTCACCATTATGGTGATACTGATCGCCGTGCTGGGCTTGGTGGTGGTCAATGCCATGAAGCACAGCCCATGGGCCACCTTTACCGTCAGTGCCACCTTGCCCATTGCCATGCTAGTGGGGGTTTATATGCGCCACCTGCGCCCCGGGCAAGTGTTGGAAGCCAGCACAGTGGGCGTGCTACTGTTGCTGGTTGCCGTGGCGGGTGGCGGGTGGGTGGATGGCAACCCCAGCTTGCGGACTTGGTTCGACATGGATGGCCTCAGCTTGGCTTGGTGCATTATGGCCTATGGCTTGGCGGCGGCGGTGATGCCGGTCTGGCTGTTGCTTGCACCGCGTGATTACCTGTCCACTTTTATGAAACTGGGCACTATCAGCTTGTTGGCTATCGCTATTGTGTTCTTGCATCCTGATATTAAAATGCCTGCCTTAACCCCCTTTATTGATGGCAGCGGCCCCATTTTTGGCGGCAAATTGTTCCCGTTTGTGTTCATCACCATTGCTTGCGGCGCCATTTCCGGCTTCCACTCGTTAGTGGCTTCCGGCACCACGCCCAAATTATTGGCCAACGAGCGCGACATCCGCATGATTGGCTATGGCGCCATGTTGTTGGAATCATTTGTCGCCATTATGGCTATGATCGCCGCCACCGTACTCGACCCAGGGGTGTTTTTTGCCATCAACAGCCCAGCGGGCATGGTCGGCGCAGAAGCGGCGCAAGCCGTGGCTAAAATTACCGCATGGGGGTTTCCGGTAAGCGTCGGGCAGATGCAACTCTTGGCGCAACAAATGGGCGAGGCCACTTTGTTTGCGCGCACCGGTGGCGCCCCTTCGCTAGCAGTGGGTATGGCGAGTATTTTTGGCAGTGTGTTTGGCGAAAGCCTGTTGGCATTGTGGTATCACTTTGCCATTATGTTTGAAGCCATTTTTATTTTGACCACCTTAGACGCTGGCACCCGGGTCGGACGGTTCATGCTGCAAGACATGCTGGGCAACATCTGGCCCAAAATGGCAGACACCTCTTGGACACCCTCGGTGCTAATCACCAGCACGGTGGTGGTGGCCTGTTGGGGTTATTTTCTGTATATCGGTGTGATAGACCCGAACGGCGGGGTGAACATCCTGTGGCCGCTGTTCGGCATTGCCAACCAAATGCTCGCAGCCATTGCCCTGTGCGTGGCTACTGGCATATTAGTCAAATCGGGACGCTTGCGTTATGCGTGGATAACCGCCGCCCCGCTCAGTTGGCTGATAATAGTGACCGGCACGGCAGCTTATGAAAAATTGACCAGCCCCGACTTACGGGTAGGCTTTTTTGCCGCCGCCCATGACTTGTCCGACAAACTGGCAGCGGGACTATTGCCCGCCGCCAAAACGGCTATTGCCCCCCAGCTTATTTTTAACCTGTATTTGGATGCTTACCTGACCCTGTTTTTTGTCACTGTACTGCTCTTGGTGGTGCTGGATATGCTAAAGGTCAGCGTCAACAGCCTGCTGGGGCGACCCGTGCAACCACTCAGCGAAGTGGCGCACACCCCCAACCGCATGACTGAACAGCAACTGGCGCAATGGGGGCGCGACTAATGGCTGAAAAATTGCGGCGTTTATGGCAGTTTGTCCGCCGCTTGTCCGGCGACGATGCTTATGAACGCTATCTTAAGCACTGTGCCAGCCACCACGGCGACAATGCCCTGCCACTCAGCAAAAAAGCTTATTTTAAACAGCGCATGGAAAGCAAATGGAGCGGCATTAACCGTTGCTGCTGAGCCAGCACATGGGCTGAGCGAGGCCGCTCCGCCCCCTTCGACTTCGCTCAGGGAGCGTGCGGCTTCATCCTGCCTGTTGCAGGTGCGCGTCTATGCACTCTTGCGCCAAATCAGCCCCGCCATCATAAAACCTCACCAGCCCGCTTTCTATATCGTGCATCGCCCCGACCAGACCAATTTCACCGGCATCAAGCAGCCTTCTTAACAACGGGCTTCTTTGCTGTATTTGCCCGACTATCAGCTGCACATTTTTATCAGCCACTTGTTGCACCAGCCAATCATAATCCGCCAACTGTTCAGGCAGGCTTTCCGCTTGTACCTGCACCAACGCCGGTTTGATTTTATCCAGCACCCCGGTCAGATGGTCTAGCTGCACATTGCCACAAGCCCCTTTGACCGCCCCGCAGTGTGAATGCCCTAACACCACAATGAGCTTAGAACCCGCCACCTGACAGGCAAACTCCATGCTGCCTAAAATATCCTCATTGATGACATTGCCCGCCACCCGTGCGCTGAACACGTCACCTAGCCCTTGGTCAAAAATAAGCTCCACCGATGTCCTGGAATCGATGCAACTTAGGATGATCGCTATTGGGTATTGGCCTTGCTGGGTGTCGTTCACCTGTTCCAACAAATTACGGTTGTACTCCAAGTTGTTGACAAAGCGCTGGTTACCTTCTTTTAGCATGACCAAAACCTGTGCCGGGGACAATGCCTGCTGGGCATTGTAAGTGGGCGGTCGGGCGTTGCCGACCGGAGCCAATGTGCCGTAGCCGCGCCAATTTTCGATGGTCAGCTGGATGCCTCTTAGCTTGGCATCATCCTGAAAGTCTTCGATAATCTCGTAAACATCATAATCGATGTATTTGCAACGGGTAGCATCAATCACCACATCGGCATCAGCGGGGAGCCCCTTAAAAATGTGCTTGATATGGGCCTTGTTCAAAAAAGTCACTTGCTCAGTCAAACGCAGGATGGTCTTATTGCCCAACTGCAATGCCTGAAAATAAAATGCACTACGGAAATTTTCCAACAAGATGGAAACTAAAGCCGCCATCAGCCCTATCGCCAAACCCATCAACATATCGGTAAATACCAAGCCGATCACCGTCATACAAAAAGGGACGAAGTGGTAAGGCCCCGCCTTATACATGATGTAATACATTTTCGGATTGGTCAGCTTATAGCCCACCACCAACAATATCGCCGCCAAGGTAGCCAAAGGGATTTTATTGAGCCATTCCGGCACAAAAGTAATGGCAACCCCTATCAATATGCCATGAACCCAACAAGCCACCCGCGTTTTTGCACCCGAGTGGATGTTGAACGAACTACGGATAACCACTTGGGTCAACGGCAGCCCCCCCACCAGTCCGCAAATGACATTGCCCACCCCTTGCGCAACCAGCTCCCGGTCGGTCGGTGTCACGCGTTTATAAGGGTCCAGTTTGTCAATCGCTTCAACCGACAACAAAGCCTCCAAACTGGCCACCATTGCCAAGGTTAACGCGGACAAATACACCTTAGGATTAGCAAAAGCAGTAAAGTCGGGAAAATGCAAATGGTTCATCACATCACTTAAGCCTGCCATAACGGGCAGCGAAACCAAATGACCAGACTGTAACGCGCTCTCAGGCCAATAAGCCTGCACCAACAAATTGACCACCACACCCATGACCACTGCCAACAACACACCTTGATAGTCACGGAAAAACCCTTGCCGCTTAACAACAGGCCATTCCCATAGCACCAGCACCACTAAACACAGCGAGGTGATTAAAAGTGCAGTATTGGAGGAATAGGCCAACATGTGTGGCAATTCACTCAGAGAAGAATAATGGTCCGATTGCAAAAATGACTCATCGCCTTCGTAATCGGCATCATAACCAATAGCGTGGGGAATTTGCTTCAGCACCAAAATAATGCCGATGCCTGACAACATGCCATTGATCACTGACGATGGGAAATAATAGGCGACCACACCGGCCTTAAGCATACCCATGATGATTTGCAACACACCGGCCAACATCACCGCCAGCAAAAACGCATCGAAGCCCAGTTGCTGGATGGCGGCCCAAACAATCACCGCCAAGCCCGCCGCCGCACCGCTGATGCCCAAAGCCGAACCGCTCAAGGCAGCCACCACTATGCCGCCAACAACCGCAGTGACCAAACCAGCAAACAGCGGTGCGCCGGATGCCAAGGCGATACCCAAAGACAAGGGAATCGCCACCAAAAACACCGCAATTCCGGCAGGCACATCGTATTTCAGATGGCTTAACAAACTATGTTCGGGGTTATTGAACGGGTTATTTTTTTGGGTCATTAAACTAGATTCCAAGAAACGGGGGCTACGCCAATATACGCTGCGGCAAACACAGCAGGGTCATCTTAATATACCATCACCGCCGCCGCATTAGGCAGGACCATTGACGCGATTTTTGCAAAACTATCCGTGCAATATTAATAGACAGTAGCAAAGGATTTGGTAGAATCAAACAACGCTTGTATAAAGCCCCGTGTAAATCCACGCACAGTGGCTATTAAACGCTGCCTATCCAATAACCCTAACCACGAGGAAACGTACCTTCAAAAAACAACTGCGACATTGGCCCGGATTTTAAACTTTTTTAATTTGGATTGTATTAATGCGCCATTTTTGCCCCGCTGCCTAGCAGGGTAGTTGGCAGACTCTCACAAGCCATTGTTTACGGATGACACTATGAACACCAAAATCGCCAAGCCCTCAACTTACTTAAACGAAGTCAAATCCCTGTCAGACAGGATAGTTAAAGCCCAACAACCCATCCGTATCCTTGATTCCATCAAATGGGATGATTCCATCAAGCAAACTTTTCTGGCACACAAATGTAAAAAATTGCCTGACATCAGTGCCGATTATTATCTGCAATGCCCATTAGGCTTTGACCCTGCCGATAAAAAGCAAGAATTCCACCAGATTGAGCGGGATCTGGTGCGTAAACTGGGACAGCTTAATCCGCTCAGCGTGATCATGCGGCGTATTTGCCGCGAATATCAAGATGTGGTGGATATGCTGGTGGCCCGTGGCACGCCAGAATTTGCCAATATCTCCCAAGAGCTGTATGGCTCCTCCCAGGACGTGTTCCATGTCGGTGACCCTGACATTGCCGAACTGGGCAGCATGATGGAAAGCACCCTCTCGCAATTGGTGCAGTTGGATTGTCTGAGCGAAGAAGCCAAAACTATTTGTGCCACCGATGCCGTGGCCATTCTTAACGAACGGATACAAGGGGTGTTTCCTGGCGGTGGCCTTAGGGCGATGATCAGCGACGGTATTGTCTCCGATGCCGCTGCGGGCACCGATTATGTCAAGCTGCGGGCAGATGCCCAATTCAATATGCGCGACTTGCGTGTACTTGAAGTACATGAAGTCTGGGTACATCTGGGTACAACACTGAATGGCATGGCGCAACCGTATTGCACCTTCCTTAGCAAAGGCCCGCCATCCTCCACCGTCACCCAAGAAGGCTTGGCGGTATTGATGGAAATCCTGACCTTCAGCTCCACCCCCAACCGGTTGATGCGCCTGATCAATCGGGTGCGTGCCATTACCCTGGCTGAACAAGGTGCCGATTTTATGGATATTTTCGCCTTTTTTAGGGCAAAAGGTTTGGATGAAGAAGAAAGCTACACCTTAAGCAGCCGGGTGTTCCGTGGCAGCAGTTCCAGCGGCATGCCGTTCACTAAGGACCTGACTTATATCAAAGGCTTTGTGTTGACCTACAACTTTATGCGCTTGGCGGTGCACAAAGGCAAGCCTGACCGCATCCCCTTATTGTTCTGCGGCAAGACCATGATTGAAGACATGAAGGTATTGGTGGATTTAGTCGAAGAAGGCACTGTGCAATGGCCGCAATTCCTGCCGCCACAATTCTCAGATATGATGGGACTGTCGGCATTCATGAGCTTTAGCCGGTTTATGACGTCATTGAATTTTCGCCAACTTGAGCAAGATTACGCCAATATTTTGTAATCTAGCGATCATCTTAAAATAATCATACCTAGGTGGATTGCCTAACGGCGAATCCACCCATTTAGGCTGCCCTGCTTAATGATCTTTAAAGACTTCTTCCAAGGTAGTGGCATCCAAGGTGTTTTCTATCCAAGTTTCCAACTGCTCAGGCACAGCCTGTTCAATGCGCAGCAGCACGTCCGTCCGGCGGTATGGATTTAAAACGACGTGTCAACAAGCGCTTCAGCACCAAGCTTTCGCCTTGCCTTATGCCTTGCTGAAGACCCTGCTGCAAGCCCAGTTGCAGACCCTCTTCTTTCCAGCTAGTGGTCAGTTCCATAATTTTCTCCTGTCCATTAAGGGATATTTCAGTTTTGAACCAGCGTTCAAAGCGCTGTGCTTCGTCGCGCTCCAAGCGTAAATAAGTGTCGATAAACCCTGAAATGAAACGGCTACGCGCTGGGTCCAATTTTAAGGTAATCAGCAAACGCAGGCATTCGGCCTTTACTCTGACGCGGTCAGCAGGGGCAATTGCCATTTTCGCCATCAGGGCACTGGCAACCGGATTATCGCTGTGCAGATAGTCCCGCCAGTCCATGCAATTTAACTGTATAGTGCGGAATCGATTCGGGATGCAAATAAAATGACCAAGTGGCTATCAATCGTTGCGCATTAAAACCTACAGCACATGCACCACGGTATTGCCAATTCCCAACAACTGCAACTGGCTTTCGGTATCATGGGTAAAAAACAATTGTTCCGCCACGCTGCCGTTGACTACAATATCAAGCTCCGTGCCAGTTGCCTGATACGCCTTTTCATTAATCACCGCACCAACCAATTTGACCTGCGACAAGTTCAAATCGGTGATAGGGCTATTCACCGTTAGGGTTGCCGCCAATGAGGTCGGCATAATTTCAATTAGCCCCGTATGCACTCCACTTAAATCCAACTTGCCGATATTGGCCGCCGTATCCTTCACCGATAGCAAATAAGGCGATTGGATAGCGTTCAGCACCACCAAGCCACTACTGATCTGGGCAGCGGACAGCGTTAATGTTGGCGTAGTTGTGTCGGTCAGGGTAATGGCGGACAACTTGCTGGCATTACCGACTAAACTATTAAAATTAACATTAATATGTGCCGCAGTATCGGCCACAGCGATGGACACAATATGGCTATTGGTGACATCGTTAGCCACATGCGCAGCCGATTCGCCGCTGATGCTTAACGTGTAAGGCGTGCCGATCTTGCCCAGTACGGCACTATCGGCTGTCAATTGTGCCGCTGTAATGGCAAGCTGGGCAGTGCCATTGTCGGTCAAGAAGATGCTGGCAAGCTTGCCGCCCATGACTTGCAAACTGCCCAGATTGGCGGCAATATTAGCCGCACTGTCTGCCACGGCAATCGACGTGACATGGCTGTTTTTTAAGTCCCCAGCCACCTGCGCCACGGCTTCCCCGCTGATGGCCAGCACATAGGGCGTGGTAATCTTGCCGAACACCGCTGCATCTTGGGCAAATTGCGCCGCCGTCACAGCAAGATTGGCGGTGCCCGAGGCGGTCAATGCGACACTGCCCAATAAGGCGGCATGAGCTGCCAGTGCTTTGTCCAGATTGACCATAAAATTGGCAACCGTATCCACCACCTTGATCGAAGCCACATGGCTATTTTTACTGTCCACCAATACATTCGCCGCCGTTTCACCGGTGATTGCCAAGGCATAAGGCGTGCTAATCTTGCCCAACACAGCCGCATCATTAATAAATTGGGCGGCACTTACGGTCAGGGTTTGAACGCCCGTTCCCGTCAGGGCAATACTATTCAGCAAAGTGGCATTGGCTGACAGCACAGTATCCAAATTGGCCTGCACATGCGCCACCGTATCCACAACGCCGATCGCAGCCATACGGCTAATTTTGCTGTCAGCCGCCACATTGGACACCAATTCCCCGCCAATAGCGAGTGTATAAGGCGTACTGATTTTGCCCAACAACGCCGTATCAGCCCTCATTTGTGCCGCCGTCAAGGCAACATTGGCCGTACCTGTATCGGTAAAGGCAATACCGACAATTTTGCTGACATTAACCAGCAACAGGTTAGTGGTTAACGCAGCCACAAAATTAGCTGCACTGTCCAAAAAATTAACACCAATAATGCGACTATTAGCCAAATCTTGAGCAAAATTAGCGAACACCTCATTGCCCAAGCTTAAGCGATAAGCATCGGTCGCTAAAATCTTCCCCAACGCTTGGCTATCAGCAAGATACTGTGCTGCCGTAATGGCAAGCACCGGTTTGCCACCATCGGTCAGATGAATGCTGCCCAATTGGCTACCGGCGGCCTGTGCCAGATCCAATACGCTTGCGACATTGGCAGCAGTGTCCGCCAATTGCAACGGCGTGATCACATGGTTATTGGCAAGTGCCGCTGCCAAAGCATTGGCAGTCACCGACGCCAGCGACACCTGGTAAGGGCTAGTGATCTTAGCCAACACCGCTGCATCATTCAGCAATTGCGCCGAACTCAAGTTCAGTGTCGTGACAAAACCGGGACCGCCAAAACTAAGTAAAGCAATACTGCTGATATTACTAATATTTGCCGCCAAGGTGGAGTCCAATGCCGCCAATACATTGGTGCTACTGTCCATCACAGCCACGCTGGTGACATGGCTATTGCCCAGCACAGCGGGCAGATTAGTAAGCCTGATGTTATTGACCGACAAATTATAATTGCCTGAAATCAGTGCCAATGCGTTGGCATCATCGGTTAACTGGCTGGCGTAAATCGCCAGTGTCGGCGTACCGCCATCGGTCAAGCCAATACCGGCAATATTGGCGGCATTGGCCTGTAGGGTATCCAACTGCGCAGCAACGTTAGCGGCGCTATCAGACACCTGCACAGGTAACAATTGTGGCCCAGGTAGGCCAAACCCTGCATTAGTGGCAGCCAACACACCGATCAAATTGTCCGTATTGACACCACTGACCGACAGATTGTAGCTACCGGCAATCAGGTTGAGCGCATCGACATCGCCGACCAATTGATTGGCACTAATAGCCAGTGTCGACGTGCCGCTATCGGTCAAGGTGATGCTGCTGATACTAGCGGCATTGGCTTGCAGCATATCTAATGACATGGCAACATTAACAGCACTATCGGACACCACCACTGACAACACATCAGGATTAGCCAATACACTCGCTAAATTGCCTGTGTTGACCCCGCTTACCGTCAAATTGTAGCTGCCAGCAATCAGGTTGAACACGCCCGCATCGGCTTCCATTTGCGTGGCACTGATTGCCAGCGTTGGCGTGCCGCCATCTGTCAAGCTAATACCGCTAATATTGGCAGCGTTAGCTTGCAACACATCCAACTTAGCGGCAACATTGGCGGCACTGTCGGACACCGTCACCGGCAACACATGGGAATTCGCCAACACAGTTAATAAATTGGATGCAGTAACGCCGGTAACTGATAAGTTGTAACTGCCCGCAATCAACCCCAACACACCGGCATCATTACCCAATTGTGTGGCACTCACAGACAAAGTGGGCACTCCGCCGTCAGTCAAGGTGATGCTGCTAATGCTGGCAGCATTGGCCTGCAACATATCCAACTGCGCGGCAATATTGGCAGCACTATCGGACACCACCACCGGCAACACATCGGGATTAGCCAACACGCCCAATAAATTAGCGGCATTGACACCACTGACCGACACATTGTACGCACCAGTAATCAGGTTGAGCGCTCCGCCATCAGCCAACAATTGCGTGGCACTGACAAACAAGGTGGGCGTGCCGCCATCAGTCAAGCTAATACCGCTGATACTGGTGGCATTAGCTTGCAGCACATCCAGCAGCGCGGCAACATGGGCGGCACTATCGGACACCGCCACCGGCAATACATGGGGATTAGCCACTACACTGGCTAAATTAGCCATATTGACCCCACTGACCGACACAGTGTAATTACCGGAAATTTTGGACAAGGCACTGGCATCGGTCAGCAGTTGCCCGGCCGTAATCGCCAAGGTTGGCGTACCACTATCGGTCAAAGCAATACCGGTGATTTTGGCGGCGTTGGCCTGAAGCATATCAAGCAGGGAGGCAACATTGCTGGCGGTATCGGCTATCGCCACCGATACCACATGCCGCGCAGCCAACAAACTGGTTACATTGGCTACCAACACCCCACTAATGGCAATGTTATAGCTGCCGGAAACTAGCTTTAAAACACCACTATCACCAGCCCATTGTGTGCTGGAGATCGCCAATATAGGTGTACCGGTGTCCGTTAGGGTAATAGCGGTGATTTTACCCACCATTGCTTGTAAATTGTCAATTTGCGCGCTAATGGTTTGGGTGCTATCAGCCACACTCAAGCTGGTCAAATGGCTGTTGCCCGCTAAAGTCACCGCCACGCCAGCTGATGCCCCCGCCACTATCAGGCTGTAATTGCCAGTGATCAGGTTCAGCACCGCCAAGTCCGTTTGGGCTTGGCTACCTGTCAGCAAGTTAACCCGTCCGCTCACCGTATCCGTCAGGCCAATAGCGGTGATTTTTCCAACATTGACCACCAGCGTACCCAGCGCAGCAAAAACATGCGCGGCAGTATCGCTAAGTGCAACACTGGTCACCGTCCCTTTGCCTAAAGTCCAAGCCAATGTGCCGCTCATAGTGGCTACACTGACACCACTGACCGCCAAACTAAAAACCCCTGACAGTTTAGCTAAGATGCTGGCATTGCTGGTCAACTGGGCGGCGGTCACCGGTACGGGATTGCCGTCGCTGACATTGATGCTGGTGATTTTACTGATATTGGCCTGCAACGTGTTTAAATTAGCCCCCAAATTGGCTGCCGTATCCGCCACACTGATAAGATTTGCCTTGATATTATTGCCTAGCGAAACTGCCAAGGTGCTAACCACATTCGCTGCGGCTACCCCACTGACAGTGAAGGTGTACCGGCTAAAAATGACGTTCAGGACAGTTTTGTCGTTAGCCAATTGCGCTGCGCTGAGGGATAAATTGGGGGTTGTTTGGTCTGACAAGAAAATCTTGACAAGCTGTGTGGCAATAGCCTGCAAGCCATCAAGATTGGCCGAGATATTGGCTGCTTTGTCGGTAACGTTGCCGAAGGTTTCCGCAATGCCATAAACACTGGTCATTTTCGGAGCCAACGCCAGCACATCCGCCACACTGATTGCAAAAGGGAACGGCCTAATGCCCGACGTGTCTTGCAACGACAGCAGCTGGCCACCCATTGCCGCCATGGCATCCAAATTAATATTTGCACCGTTGTCCACTACCCGTACAGGAACGGTCAACCCTTCACCGACCAACACCACCGCATCAGCGGCATCCACCACAACAGAATGACCATCGGTACCATCAATATCAATCTGTATGCCATCGGGCAAGACCAGGTAATTAAACGCTGTCCCCAAGGATAATAAAGCCGGCCAGTTGGTGTTGATGTTGGCTACGCTATCGCTGACAGTCAAGTTCAGCCTGGCACCCAACGAAGCCAATCCGGTCAAATTGGCAACAACATCTGCAACGCTACTGGTGACATTGATGCTCTTATCAAGGGTGATTTGTTTACCCAAGGCCAGCAACTGTGGCGCCGCTGCGGCAACATGGGCCGCTGTATCGGTGATATTGCTGAAGGTATCGCTGTTATAACCCAATGCATCGGTCATCTTGGAGGCCAAAGCCAGCACATCCGCCACACTAATGGCATAAGGGAACGGGTTAAGACCTGATGTGTCCTGAACCGACAGCAGTTGTCCGCCTATTGCCGCCAACGCGTCCAAGTTTAAATGGTTGCCAGCATCGACCACATGGAGTGGCAACGTGAGCCTCTCTTTGACCAATAATAGGGCGGTGTTGCTACTGACTGTCACCCCTGTGCTGTTAGCGGACAACACAGGCAGCAAAGTGCCATCGGGCAAACTAAAGCCTTTGAGCGCGTTGGCCAATGACAACAGCTTGGCTTGGTTGAGGTTAATATTGGCCACCGAATCGGCAACCGTCACCGACAACGCCGCACCTAGCGTTGCCAAAACCGCCGCTTTGCTGGCAATATTGCCCGCGCTATCTGTGACCGTCACCTGCAGATCACCACCTAATTGCGCCAATGCGGTGGTATTAGCGGCTATGTGTGCCGCTGTGTCGGCAAGCTGAATAGCACCGGAAGCAATTTGCGCACCCAGCCCGACCAGTTTGCCCACGTTGGCAATAATGTTCGCCAAGCTGTCAGTGACTTTGCTGAAAGTCTCTGCATTACCGGCACTATTGGTCATTTTTGGTGCTAATGCCAGCACGTCTGCCACACTGACGGCCCAAGAAAAATTACTGGCGCCGGAATTGTCTTGCACCGACACCAACTGCCGACCGAGGCTTGCCAGCGCACCGGGGTTCATATTGCCGCCGTTGTCGACCACCTTAATAGGTGCAGTCAATTTTTCATGGGCAAACACCAAGGCATCGGCGCTATCCAGTGTCACCGACTGCCCATCAGTGTATTGTACATAAACCGTATTGCCGCTAGGTAAAATGAAGGTGTTCGGGATAATGCCCTGCGCCACCAAATGCGCCAAATTGGCATTGATATTGGCAGCGGTGTCACTGACCACCACCGATAAATCAGTACCCAACATGCTTAGCGTAGCTGCATTGGCCAAAATTTGGGCGACCGAATCAACCACCTGGATACCACCGGTAGGGATTTGCGCCGCCAATGCCAGCAGCTGGTTGGTAGTATTGGCAATATTGGTGGCAGTATCAGTCACCCATAGCGCCACCTGACCGCCCAGCGCAGACAATGCTGCCGCGTTGGCAACCACATTGGCCGCATTATCGGTGACGTTAATGCTGCAAGCGGCAATTTGCCCACCCAGCACCAGCAAAGTGCTGGCATTATTGGCCACCTCTGCCGCCGAATCGGTCACCACCAAGGATAGCGCACTGCCCAGCGATGCCAATGCCAGCGCATTGGCCACCACCTGAGCCGCCGTATCAGCCACAGTTATACCCAGCGCAGCCACTTGCGTACCCAGTGCCAACAGCTGGCTGGCATTACTGGCAACATTAGCTGCCGTGTCGCTGACCCATACCGATAGTGCAGTGCCTAGCGAGGCCAGCCCATTGGCGTTGGCAAGCACATCAGCGGCATTGTCAGTCACGGTTATCGCCGCCACGGGGAGTTGCGCCAGCAAAGCCTGTAATTGCGCGGCGTTACTGGCAATGTTGGCAGCCGTGTCACTAACCCCAACCGACAGCGCATTGCCTAGCGTAGCTAACACACCCGCGTTAGCCAAGATATTAGCTGCTGTATCAGTGACCTGAACACCTCCTACGGGGATTTGCCTGCCCAAGGCGAGTAGCTGAGTGGCATTCGCGGCCACATTCGCCGCCGAATCAATAATGTTACTGAAAATGTCAGCATTACCCCAAAGGTCGGTCAGTTTGGGTGCCAGCACTAACACATCGGCAACACTGATAGGCCAACTGAACGGGTTGTTGCCGGAGTTGTCTTGCACAGACACCAATTGGCTACCCAAAGCCACCAGCGCATCGAGGTTATTGGCGATATTACTGCCGCTGTCAACCACAGCGATAGGGCTACTGGAATTTTGACCACCGGCCAAAGCTTGAGCCACGGTTTGAATGACAATAATTGCCATGCTTCCCTCCTGGGTAATGAATGGTTTATTACTTCTAAACATAATTAGATTGCATCCACCTATAAAAGTGCATTTGAAAAACTTGATTATTGGCAAGCCATCAATGCCTTGTGCCGTTGTTGGTTGCCCATCTAACTTAACTTTTTGCGTTTTTTTAACTTACTTTATATAGTCATTCGAATGTATTTATATATAATCAATAATATACATTGCATACCTGTTTGGGATGCAAACAATAGCTTATCGATAGGGTCATCAACTCATGTAACACCATAAATTAAAAAACACTGAATTTCATGGTTGTTGCCAATCATGCCGCGCCATCACCCAGAAATAATTTTTTGTTGGCAAAGGCTTTTTGACAGGCACAAAAAAACCCGCCATAGGCGGGTTTTTAAGATCAGGCTATTAACAGGGCTATTATTCGCCAGTCCAAACCAACTCAACGCGGCGGTTCATAGCACGCCCTTGTTCAGTCAGATTGTCGGCAATCGGTCGACTTTCGCCATAGCCTTTGGCAATCATACGGTTATTAATCCCTTTCAATTTTAGGTAATCAACCACTGATTGTGAGCGGTGTTCGGAAAGTTTCTGGTTATATGCGGCAGAACCTTCGCTGCTGGTATGCCCGCGCACTTCAAAGGTGTCTTTTTGCGGATAGGCCATCAAGTTGGCGGCAACACCATCAAGAATGCCTTCAGCGTTACTGGTCAGTTTGGCTGAATTGTATTCAAAAGTCACACCTTTCAGCTCCAAACTAAGCGGGCAACCGTTCACATCAACTTTGCTGCTGGATATAGTGCCGGGGCATTGGTCCAAACAGTTGTTTACGCCATCACGGTCGTCATCCAGCTGTGTGCAACCAATCTCTTTGGCAACGGTTTTGGGTGCAACGGCAGCAGGGGTTAAGTCAAATTTGGCGTGCATGGGTTTGGCACCAAACGGAATGACAAAGCCAAGGTTGACGACAAGGTCATCAAAATCATTCTGTGCTTTGGTATGGGGGAATAAAACTTCAGAACTGTTGTAACGGTAACGGATATCACTGCGCAGCAGGAAGTTGTCGGTCACTGCATAAGTCAAGCCTGCGCCGGGTTCAACAATAAATGATGCGGCACTTCTACCGGCAACAGTAGTGCTCAAGCCACCCAAGCCCAATACGGCATATGGTGAGAATTTGCTAC
This sequence comes from uncultured Methylococcaceae bacterium, assembly GCA_903945605.1. Taxonomy (GTDB): domain Bacteria; phylum Pseudomonadota; class Gammaproteobacteria; order Methylococcales; family Methylomonadaceae; genus Methylovulum. The sequence continues at coordinate 31,419 of CAJAWH010000092.1, forward strand.
GCATAAAGTAATATTGCACATCAGCAGTAGCACCTTGGGAATCCCAATCGCCGTGCGGCAATCGCTGGTTTTGCGGGCCACCGGCATCTTGGAAAATGCCCCTTAATTCAACATTGAAATGCTCGTTGATCATTTTACCGATAGCCAAACCACCACCAAAGCCATCGGTGTTGCCACGGTTAAGGTGGTTACCACCTAAATTGACATAACTGCCAAAAGGTGCGGCATACCAGCGTTTATCCACAGATTCGTCAGCGCCCGCCAAATGCGATACGCCCGTCGTGACCAACGCCACAATGGCGATTAAAGATTTGTTGTTCATATAAAGCTCCTTAGTTTAAGCATTAGGGTTGATTTCGTAACAGTATATCTCTAAAAACATAAGCACCCCATCGTGATGGACGGATACAAGGCCGATAATTGCATGGCGTCATCAGCTGATGTTAAGCAAAGACCCATCTGTTTTCTGTTTGTAGAAGCGTGAGCAAGATAAAACCGTTCGTCCCCTCAGCGTAGCCGAGTAGGGGCTTCGGCTACGCCCAGCCGACGTGCTACGTAACATCGGCTGTCAGTTTCACTTGAAGATGCTTCAGCAAAAATTGCTAACAAGCTTTAACGTAAAACAATAAAATGCCTGGCAAGCTTAACAGCAGTGCTTCAATGCCTATGAGCCTATGCTTGGGCTACTGTGCGGATGCATTTTTTATCTATACAACCCATAATTATCAGCATTATACACAATGAGAAGCCATTTTAGGGAATGAATTGACCGGTTTCTTGATAAAATTCGCAACATAATCCATACGGCATAGGATACAAGGCGAATTTGATGTCTACTTGGATGGCATTTTACGGGCAAAATAAAACCCGCCGTAGCGGGTTTTAAACGGTGCGGCGATTAACTTACCACCATCACTTGTCTGTCCAAACCAATTCAACGCGGCGGTTCATAGCACGCCCTTCTTCTGTGCGGTTGTCAGCAATCGGCCTTTCTTTTCCATAACCCCTAGCAATCATTGGGTTGTTGATGCCTTTCATTTGCAAGAAGTCGAGCACTGATTGGGCGCGGCGCTTGGAAAGCTTCAGGTTGTATGCCGCCGAACCCTCGCTGCTACAATAGCCATGCACTTCGATAGTGTTTTTTTCCGGGTAATCCATCAAGCTGGTGGCAACTACAGCTAAAACGGCTTCAGAACTGCTGGTCAAGGTAGCTGAGTTATATTCAAAATGCACGTCTTTCAGCACCAAGCTAAGCGGGCAGCCATTAACATCAACCTTACTGCCGGTTATCGTACCGGGGCATTTGTCCAAGCAGTTGTTCACGCCGTCCTTGTCATCATCCAGCTGGGTACAATCAACTTCTTTTGCGATAGGCTTGGGGACAACCGGCGGCGCAAAATTAAATTTGGCAAGCACAGGTTTTGCGCCAATCGGCACGACAAACCCAAGATTGACAATGACATCTTCAAAATCATTTTGCGCGTGGTCTTTAGGCGGAAACAAAGGCTCAGAACTGTTGTAACGCATTCGGATATCGCTGCGGATCAAAAAATTGTCGGTCAGCCGGTAAGTCAACCCCGCCCCTGGCTCAACAATAAGTGATGCGGCATTTTTACCGGCAATAGTGGTGCTTAAGCCACCCACGCCCAATACGGCATAAGGCGAGAATTTGCTACGTGTAAAGAAATATTGGACATCAGCGGTGGCCCCTTGGGAATCCCAATCACCCCGAGGTACCCAAGCATTTTGCGGGCCACCGGAATTTTGGAAAATACCCTTTATTTCAACATTAAAATGCTTATCAATGACTTTGCCGATAGCCAAACCACCACCGAAACCATCGGTGTTGCCACGGTTAAGATGGTTACCGCCTAAATTGACATAACTGCCAAAGGGTGCCACATACCATCTTTTATCCATAGATTCGTCAGCATTCGCCCCTTGCAATGTGCTTGCAGTGACCAACGCAATCGCTGCGATGACAGATTTATTGTGCATAAAAAGCTCCTAAGCCTAGATATTGTTAATGATTTCGTAAAATATAAAGTCATGTGCCTGAAATGATTAGCCCAACCTTTGCTAGCCGCTAACAGCGGTTACAGGCAAGACCTTCTGGCAGTTGCGTGGAATCCCGCAATAATTGGCTAGTGTCATCTAACCGGACAATGTTGACGGATACGGCGAAGCCGAAATAACAAAAGTGGCAAAAGCTTCCAGTCAACACAAATTGTCCGATGGCAAAACAGCATCAGAAGCCTGGTAGCTTGTTCTATTCAGGGAGGGGTTATCCAGTGGCGCGGGCAGGAGTTGCCAGCCAATATTACCCCGTGGTAACGCGCGATATTTGTCAAGGCATATAACAGCTTGATAAGTTCTTACCTGTAACAGGCGGCTGTAAAAGGCGTTTAGTAATTAGTGAAAGCGGAAGAACTTATGCAAAAAACCATCAAGGCAATTTGGGCTTTATTATATCCTAAAAAACCACAACGATGAAATACACATAAGCTAAAAAGCGGTAATTGATAGGGACAATGGGGGTCATTGCAGGGATTGCCATGCACCATTTTGGTGACTGATTTGGGGGTGTGGCTGTACACACGGCAAGTCCATAACCGGATTGCCTGGCATTTATGGTAAAAACAACCGACCGCCTGCTAAGAAGCCAGCTCTGTCACCGCCGTTTCAGGTAGGTTCAAATTATATTTCCGCACCCGATAGCGCAAGGTTTCACGGGTAGTGCCCAAAGCCCTTGAGGCGGCGGCAACATTATTGTCGGAACGCTCCAAGGCCGTTTTGATGATGAACCTGTCCATATCATCCAACGCCATGCTACCATCCAAAGGCAAGCAAATCATGGACTGGTGGCTGACCGTGACCGGTGCGGCCAAATCTTGCCCGGGCAACTGCAACCATTGCAAGGGGAATATCGCACCATCGGCAAACAACACGCAACGTTCGATGACATTACGTAATTCGCGGACATTGCCCGGCCAATGATGGGCTTTCAATTTACCCCACACTGCAGCAGGAATATCGCTGACCCGTCGCCCCGCTTTGGCATTGTATTCGGCAACGAACATTGGCACCAATTCGTCCAAATCCTCCAAAGCGTCGCGCAAGGGTGGCAAATTGACCCGAAACACATTCAAACGATAGTATAGATCAGCACGGAAACTACCCGCTTCTGACATAGCCGCCAAATCGCGGTTGCTGGCGGCAATAATCTGCACATCGACGCTGATTTCTTTCTCCCCGCCTAGTCTGCGCACTTTATGGTCTTCAATCACCTTAAGCAATTTGGCTTGCAAATCCAACGGCATTTCTCCGATTTCATCCATAAACAAAGTGCCGCCATCGGCTTGCTCCAATAAGCCACGATGCCGCCCAGTGGCTCCGGTGAACGCCCCCGGCTCGTGACCAAACAATTCTGATTCCAGCAGTTCGCGGGGCAAAGCAGCACAGTTCACCTCAATCATCGGTTGCAGGGCGCGGTTGCCGCCATAGTGCAAAATACGGGCCACCAAGCCTTTGCCAGTGCCGCTTTCGCCACCGATCACCAACGCACTGAACGGTACTTGTGTCAATTTTGCCAACAACTCCCGAACAGACTGGGCTTGCTGGCTGTGTCCCGCATAAGCTTCGGGGGAATAGCGGCGATGGCCTTGACGGGTTTGGTCAATCACCCGCCGCTGGATGGTGGCGCTGCGGGCCGCGCTGGCCACCACCAAATCAAGCCGTTCCAAGTCGCAAGGCTTTTCCAGAAAATCGTAGGCACCCAAGCGCAACGCCCGCACCGAATCCGGTACGCTACCGTAGCCGGTCAAAAACAACCATTCCGCAAAAAAAGTGTTTTTTTTCATGGTCTCCATAAAATCCAAAGCGTTGCCATCGGGCAAATTCATGTCGGAGATGATCAGCAACGGCTCAATGGCTTTGCTGAGCAATAATTGCTTGGCCTGTTCCAAATGAGTGGCCAACGTCACTTCCCAACCCGATTGTTGGTAATGGTGCGCCAACTCCGTACCCAATAATTTTTCGTCTTCAATAATCAACAGGCTGTTCAACATAATTTATCTCCGGCAATACAATGGGGAATGGCAATCAATACTTTGGCGCCATGCGGGTAGGTATTGCTGAGCACAATGGTGCCATCTATGGCATTGACAAAGCGTTGCACCATCGAAAGCCCCAGCCCGGTGCCGTGCTTGCGGCTGGTGCGGAAAGGCCGGATACCCTGTTTAAGCATGATTTCTGAAAAACCCGGGCCGTTGTCTTGTACCGACAATTGCAAATTTTCCTGATGGGACATGACCGTCACAGTAATCTTTCCGGCCTCACCTTCCAAAGCATCGGCGGCGTTAAGGATTAGGTTCAACAGCACTTGACGGGTGCCGCTTTCTGGCAAATGCACCGGTAAATGCTGCGGAGCATCGACCTGCACCTGTATGTTATCGGCAATCTGATAGCGGGTCAGTACTATTAAATCAGTAATCAGCCGAGGCAAGTCAAACACCGTGGAAGTCTCGGGGGTGTGCCTGCTTTGGTCAAGCATGTCGTTAAGCAATCTTGCCAAGCGTTTCAGCTCATCACTGATCAACTCCATACGCTGGCTTTGCAGATCATTATTGAGTTCGCGGCGCAAATTGCTGAAAGCCATTTGTATGCCCGCCAGAGGGTTGCGGATTTCATGCGCCAGCTCAGCTGCCACTTCGCCTATCGCTGCCAAACGTTCCGCCCTTGCCAAGCTGTATTGTTGCTCCAGCAGGGCTTGCGTGGCGAGCTTGACTTCTTTTTGCAAAGATTGGGCATGAAGGCGGTTTGCCTCTTCCAAATCCGCCAAGTGGTTGACCATATCGTTATAACTGTCAAACACCGGCAACAGCAAAGGATCAAGGTGGTCGGTGGTGATGGGGGTGTAGTTTTCTTGGGTCAATCGCTCCAATAACCGCCTGAGATCATTGAGCGGCTGCAATATCCTAAATTTAAGGAACAGCATGGCACCCAACAGAATCAGTGTGAACGTCACCAGTGCCGCATAAAGCTCATTTTGAGTGTCCCGGTTGATGTCTTCCAGCAACTTTTCCCGTTGCAGGGTTTCATAATCCAAAGTGCTGCCCATAATTTTCAGCGACTCAATCAATCGGCTATGCTTTTCTTCTTTGTTGACTTGCTCAAGATCAATGAGCATGGCCTTTACAGCCTGTAAACGGGTCTGCGTGGTGTTGAGCAAATAGTGGTTATCGGACACCAAGCCATCCATTTCCGCCAATGTCTGGGTCAATGCCAGCGGGGCGGATGCCGGTGCTTGCTCGGTCAAATAGCCAATCAGCACTTGCTGCAAGCCTGCCGAAACGCGTTGGATACGATGGGAATAATCGACATACGACAACACTGATTCAAAATGATGCAGATTACGCCAAATCATGCCGCCTAAAATACCCAAGGCCAACAGCAGCAAACCCAAAAATATCAAGCCACGCAATTGTGCCGGGCGATAAAAAATGGGGCTAAGCGCGTTGCGTCTGCGTCGCAATGGTTTCAAACCGACACTCCTGTGGTGAAAAGCACTCAATGGCAAATAGGCAGCGGGGGAGTTTGGCGACAATTAATCCGCTTATCAGCAGGACAGACTATAATCCCGCATAATAAAAATATAGCAATATATAGACCATATTATAATAACTAATAAAATCAATATAGTGGTATTTATAGGCCATCTGGCCTAGCAGAATAGTGGTTTATTTGAACCAATGCTATAAATAGCGGTAGGGATAATACACCACAGGCACAGGACACATGTGCTAATGTCCTGGCAAAATTTTGCGGTATTAATTGAGGGGAATATCGGACAAGCGCCCTGACTGATGGGCATCAAAAATAGGGGCGAACCATGCCCGCCCCTATGCACTACTTAAGCTTCAAAGCGTTTATTCAGGTGTGCCTGGTGTAAAAGAAACACCGCGTAACACTTCGCCATAAGCCGCTGTTTTAAGTGTCCAGAAACTTTCTGCAGCAGACACAGTGGTCGCGCTCAACACGTCTTTAATCACAACCAACTTGTTGGGATCAGCACCTTGGTCA
>CAJAWH010000093.1 GCA_903945605.1 uncultured Methylococcaceae bacterium
CCTCGGTTTCCGGTCTATTGGCCGGTTTCTGAAATGCAGCCATGTTTCTGTTTACAACTGGATCAAGGCGCATGGCGAGCCGATCGCAGCCATCCGCCCTGCCGCTGGCGTTGACGTGGTCGAGCTGGATGAAATGCACACCTATGTCGGCCCCAAAAAAACTATTGCCGGATAGGGATTGCTGTTGATCGACATGGGAGGCGCTTCCCCGGCTGCGAAGTGGGTGCCCGCGACACGGAAACCGGACAAAAACGCTGGGACGCCATCAAAAACGACAGGATAACGGATGTCATGAGTGACTATTGGCAACCCTATGAAAAGTTCGTCCCGCCAGGGCTGCATACGCAACCCAAAGCCGAAACCTATACAGTGGAAGGCTATAACAGCCTGTTCCGGCATTTTCTGGCCTGGCTACGGCGAAAGTCGAAATGTTACAGCAAAAGCAAGGACATGCCCAAATATTCCGTCATGCTTTTGATGCTCAAATGGAATGGCGAACTCGATGCTATGCTAAATTAACAATGCCGGAATAAGGATATAGCGTTTCATTGGCCAACCAACAATTAATCATATCACTATCATAAAACCTATTTCACCACGATAACCTCTTGAGATTAATTTGATATATCGTCCATATTTTATCGATTAGATAAACTTAGGCAGATTTATTGAACCCCCAATGCCTTATAAACCGCATCCACAGGATCGGCGAAAAAGCTAATCTGAAACTTCGAAAATATTTCAGCCGGTACAGTAGGAATGTCCGATGCTGATGCCATAGGCAACAACACCCGCTTACCGCCACTGTCTAACGCTAATTGCAAACTGCCAGCTAGGTCTTCAACCGGATTGACCACGCCGCCCAAAGTCATATCGCCGAGCACGACCATTTGCTCTTGAATCGGCTTGTTCATCAATATTGAACAGAAGGCGATCAGTGACGCCAAGCTGATTTTGTTGCTCGGCCCTGTGTTATGCAGTTCGATGGCATGAAGGTGATACTCATGATCAGAGAAATTCGCTGTTGCGCTAATACGGTTTAGGTTGCCTTTGAAATAATCAAAGCCGACACGCACAGACTCCTTTGCAGATGTGTTGGAGCCGAATCCTGATGCCGAATGCCTGCCATTCCCAGCAGTCATTTGCGTCTCAAATCGATATAGGCCCAACTGACCGGTTGCACCTTTAATCACTAAATGCACGACACCAGGTTTTGGCAAACCCTCAGGTATCAAATTGCTACCACCCTGCTCTGGCACATTGACGAAAAATTCTTCCAAGGTTTCATTATCAATATAGCTAAAATGCACATCGAAGAACTCCATGCCACCCAGTTTCTTTAACTGCTCCTTGATACGGCGACGAGCTTCCAGCGCATAAGTCAGGCAAGCGCGGACTTGATCTTTTTCGTACTGACCATGTGGATACAACAGCTTTAATAGCCCGGATAAAGTGCGGCGCACCGCGATTACATCGCGCTGATTCAGGTTATTGCCAAGCTTAAAGTATTTATCAATCGCATCGGCAAAGCTGCGTTTACGCATTTCCCGCATGAATTCGGCTAAATAATCGGTAATCAGGCCGTAACGGTCGGTAAAAAATTCAGGCCGCATCTTCGGGATTTCCCAACCTGGGATATAGGAATGAAAGCGGTCGAAAAACGCCGTATCAATCATCGCTTCAGGGAACGGTGCCAATAGATGACTGGTTTTAACCAGGGTTTCGACGCTGTGATTGATGTTACCGATAAACACCATCGAAGCCTTTCCCTCAATCGAATCACGTCCGCGCGAAAACGAGCCGGATGCCATGTAATCCTTCATGATTTGCACGCCATCCTTATCTTTGAAGGTGATGCCTGCCACTTCATCGAATGCCACTACATCCCACATCCCGACCAGACCCACTTGGCGGGAACTCATGTTATAAAACAAATTGGCAACGGTCGTTTGGCCACCTGAAACCAATAAGCTGTTGGGCGAGCATTCTTTGTAAACATGGCTTTTGCCCGTGCCTCTTGGCCCCAATTCGCAGACGTTGTAATTGTTTTCAACGAACGGAACCATTCGGTTAAGCAAATGCCATTTAGCCCGAGTTTCCAGGTTAGTGGGTTCCATACCCACGGAGCGCAACAGCGCATCCATCCATTGATCGACACTAAAATTCTGCCGAGCAGTAAAAATCTCATCCATATTTATGGACGGCATTTGAATCGGCTTAAGGGTATTAATTGAAAACGGCGACGTTTTCTGTCCCTCTTCGAAGAAGTAATTCACCGTGATGATGCACCAGATGCCACCCGTCAGAAGCTTTTCATTTTCCTTGACCAAATGGGTTGAGATCAAGGCATCCTTAATGCCCAGATTGGACAGGATGGCTTCATAGACATCCTTCTTTTCGTTCAGCTTAACTGTAACTTTATCAATAATCCGATAATTGCCACGTTCGCGGATCAGGGATTTGATTTTTTCCGATTCGTCAGGCCGCACATAGTTTTCGGTCAGAATGCGTTTTACGTTTTCAAGTCCTGTGCTGACAACCTCATCATCATCGGACGCACAATACATCCCGAGCAAATATTCCAGCACGTAGACCGGTACATTCGCACCTTCCTTGAGCTGCTTGGTCAAATCCTTGCGAACCACCCGCCCGGCAAAATGCTTGTTCAGCAAGTCATCCAAGTCTTCGCTACGCATCTCATTCACTTCAGCCTGAATGGGATCAACGGTGCTATCGTCTAAATCGGTAAAGTCATTCATGCCTAATCCGCTTAAAAGAAATCATCCTGAAATGCAAGATCAATGGTCACCGCATAGCGTTGATATTGGGTTTTGGTTTCGCTGTCTTCCAGGATTAGCGAATAAGAAGCTAGCCTATCAAACGTTGAACCCACCAGCTTAATCCGTGCTTCGCGGATGCGTTGATCCATCACTGGCGAGCTGCTGTCAAAATTCAGTGTCTCTCGGCTCGACACCACTTGGTTCTGGCTATCGACGATGAAGACATCCAACTGCCTGGGGATAAATTGTTCGCCAACCGGATCGGTTTGGATAAAACGCACCTTGTCGATATTATTGACCAGCTTGATCGGCAAACCAGCCGCCACCACACCGACCCGTTGCTTTTCCATTTTCGCGGCCTGTTCTTTTTGTAGGACTTTGATGTGTAGCACCGGCACGCAAATCTCTTGCAGCATCGCGCCGCCATGTACAAACTTGGCACCACCGACAAAATGAAAACGTTGCACGCCTTTGGGCAACATGAATTCCATAGAACTATTGGCCATTGCAGAATCACTGACCATACCTTTCCAGTAGTGGTCGTCGCTAGGCAAATTCTCGCCCAAGATATAACGTTTCTTAGCCTCAACTGCGCCGTTGGGCTTTATTGCCAATTCGGTCTTATCCAACTTTTCCAATGCCTTTTGTTGATACAAAAAGCCATGATCCGCCGTCACCAATACATGGCTGCCGTTTAGCCGATTGATCACCCGACTGATCAAATCTTTCAATTCCACAATAGCTTCCCGGCACACTTGTGGCGTTCGATCTTCTCCGGCTTGCTTGTCGCAAATGGCATCAATGGTGTCATGGTAGATGTACACCACTTGGCAGTCTTTAATGGCTTCCCGACCGTCTTGATTGCTCCAGGCCATCAAATCCTTAGCACTAACCGCTATACCGTTCACGCGTTCCAGAATGGTCCTGCGGTTGTCCAATCCCGCCGAAGATTGCCCATCGACCAACACGACCGTGTTACTCGATTGAACCTGATATTCCAAGGTCTTATGCGGTAACAAAGCCGCCATACCCAACTGGGTATAACTCGGCAACACGCCCAACTGCGACGATAGCTCGGCACTGAAACGCTTTTCAGCATTAATCACTTGGGTCAATTCCTCAGCAACTTCATAACGCAAGGCATCTGATACAATCACAAAAATGCGTTTGGTTTGTGTCGATTTAAGCCGCTCGCGAACCTGCCCTTCATAAAAATGGTATTGGTTGCGAATGCCTAGCAACTGCCATTGCTGTAAACGCTGCTCGCTGTCCAACAATCGCTCCCAAGCGATGCTCAACTCGTACAAATACCAATCGGTGTAAAGGCTTTCAATGGCGTCATCGAGTTGCCGCAGAATTTCCGCACCTTTGCTGGCAACAGTCAGAGCGTGTTCATTGAATATCCGATAAGCTTGGTCAAATTGATGCAGCTCCTGAGTATAAGCTTGATACATGGCCTTGCAGGAATCAAAATGAAAGCCATTAATATACTGTTGCCGAAGATGAATCAACAATTCCGCATTCCGCAGCGCGTCATAAATGGCTGCATATTCCTTGCGGGACAGACACCAATGCCCCAGCAAGCGCCGTGATAACAAACTTTCAAATTGCGCCCGATCCAGCCCTTTGGCATTGCCGGTTAAATCACCAACCAGGCCACGAATAATGGCTTGCTCGATTGCCTCAAAGCCCTTGCATTCGGCCAGTTGGTGCGGCAGATACTTGGCGCATTTCTGGCCGATTTCCAGTTTCTGCGCCAGCAGGCCAGACAAACTATCGTGATACTCGGCATAACTGCGGCTATCCCGCCAACCCGACATAAACGCCACCGCCGTGGCCCGGCCAGACGGCGTTTTTAGGACATTATTCAGCAGCCAGTCGCGTTCAGCACCTTCGATCTGGCTCCACAATTCAGTACAAAACAGCTTAAGAACAAAATCAACAAGACTGGGTTCTTTAGCATCATAACTAAAGTTTTCTGCTAAGCCTTGCCATAGGGCATCGTTAAGACCGAATTTGGCCAAACTTTCCATCATGGCTAGTTCACCATCGTCGGAATCCAAACTCAAGGCATAATCTTTAAGCAAGCTCAATAAGCTATCGTTCAATGCAGCCGAATCTGCTTTAACCACCACGGCTAACATTTTGCGGTCCAGCGTAGTTTCATCTTCGTTTTCAGTCACCAAGCGTTTCAATGCCGCCACGCGCTGCTTGTTGGCAAAAAACGCCTGCCGTTTACGGATATGACCACGCAAAGCCATTTGGTTAATACCCAACTCAGTCAACAGCATCGAGCTGGCATCGGCAAAGAATTGTTCGCTATACAGCCGTATATCCAAAAACCAATCATTATCCGGCGCGGGTTCGGCATAAGGGAAGTACAGCAAAAACCGAGTTTGCGGCTCATCCAATTCGATGCGTTTTTTGGTTTCGAATATCGACACCTCCGTCATGTCCAGCACCGTAATATCCAGCAAATCCAATTCGGCAATCGCGTTTTTAAAGCTTTGTTCAGGGTCATACCAAAACAGCAAACGGCAACCCTGATCGGCAGCAGTGCCAAATTTAGCGGCTATGCCTTGTTGTAACTGTACACTATCCATTAATCATCTTCTCTTTTTAGCCGATATTTCTGCCTGGAACTGGTCGGTTTATCGGGTATGGTGGCTTCCACTTAAGCCTAACTCGATCAACGGAGTCAAAACTTGTTGCCGGAACTTGGTGCGGTCTTTGCGGTTCAGTAAGGCCATCAGATCAATCAAACTCATCTCGCCTTCAATCTGTTCGAAGACCTGTAGCTGGTCAGCCGTTAATTTTAACTTAGTGCCGACTTGATGCCGCCAAAACCACTTCCTGCATTGCCACCAACAAGGCTTGCAACATAAATTCGACAAAGCCAGTGGCATCGCTGGCTTGATCGGCGGCACTCAAAGCGGCGTAGTATTCGGATTGCTGATTGTGGATAACTGTCTCCACCGGCAAATAAGCCAATGCCGGTTTCCAGTTCGACAAAATCCAGGTTTGCCACAAGCGCCCCATGCGACCGTTGCCATCACTGAAGGGATGGATAAATTCAAATTCATAATGGAACACGCAACTGGTAACCAACGAATGTACGGTGCTTTGTTTCAACCAAGCCAGTAAATCCGTCATCAAACGTTGCACTTGGCTGGGCGGCGGTGCCATATGCACGAGTTGTTGCTCCCGATAAATACCCACGCCGGAATTTCGCCAACGTCCGGCATCATCCACCAAGCCCTGCATCAGTAAGCCATGAGCAAGCAATAAATGGTTTGGGTTATGTGGTTGCCATTGCGGTAATTGCTCGTAGGCGGCAAAGGCGTTGCGGACTTCCTGAATTTCGCGTGGCAAACCCAGCACCCGTTTGCCGTCCAACACCGCCGTAACTTGTTCCAAGGTCAAACTGTTGTGCTCAATCGCCAATGATGCCTGGATGGTGCGAATGCGATTGCCTCGGCGCAATTGTGGTGACAAGACTTCATCGCCTTCGCCCATGCTGTAACTCCAACGACCAAGCTGTTCGCTGATCTCGGCGACCAGCGATAGGATTGATGGGGTAATTTGAAACGGGGGCTGATAAGCAGGCAACGATCAATCCCCCAAAGGTAACCCTAATGCGCTTTTAACAACTTGCCTCAAGTTATCTTTAAACGCATTAAACGATGGCATATCGATTTGTTGAGTATCGATTTGGCAGTTTTTGACCATGTCATTAAGCTACTCGGCGGAATCATTACCTTCTAATGCCTCGGATAACTGCACTTTTAAAGGATTTTGGCCATTATCGTTACCGCTTTCATCTTCCAACTGTTGGCAATGCTGATAGGGGTTGACTTTCACGGCACAAAGCAACCAAGCCTCGGATTTAGGCTTGGGAATCATAGCAACTCCGTACTCGTAATTTTCCTTGGTAAATCCTGCAAGGATGGACTTGCGTTTATTTTCCCAATCGCCGCGTCCCGCTGACGCCGTGCCGTCCGAATCTCGAAATAACACTGCAATCACCATGTCATCGTTTAATTCTTCCGATTTGCACCGCGCGGCAATTGCTAATGCTCTTGCGTTTTCAAAATAGTATTGGGTTTCCGGTTGCTTCTTTTTGCCTGGCAGACTCGCTTTTTGAGTCGCTGGCGCTTTGTTTTTAGCCAAATAAGTTTCGGAAACAAAACCGACACAATTTGATTCAATATATGAACACTCAAAACCTTGAAATTTTTCGATAAGCTGGTCTACAAACCAACTCATCGGTCCTGGTCGGAAGTGTTCGGCGTTACACCGATCCAAGCCAAGCTCGCACAGCCCCAAATCACTGGGCCCTTCGCCGCTAAATAGCACGTACATAGCAAGTCCCTATGCTTTAAAGGCTTCAACTTCTTGAGACAATAGCGTTAGGTCGGTATCGACAAACGCTTCTCCAGGCCCCATGAATTGCAATTTTTTCGCCATAGACGGTATATCAAATAATTTGATTGATCGTGTCATGCCTTGGCTATTTTTATATAAATAGATAACGCCTTTTTTTGCAACCTCATCCTCTAAATAATTTAATATCATAGGGCTATGTGTTGTAACTAGTATCTGATGATGAGCCTGTACTAGATAGTCAATCAAATATTCAATAACCTCGGGATTAATGCCATTTTCTATCTCATCAAATAACAGAAAGGCAGGATCACTTTCGAGTTGTGAAATAATTGCCATTAGCCTTAACATGCCATCATTGATATGACGTGCTGTTGATGTAATTTTATGTTCACCAAATTGCTCAACTATATCTAACTCTTTCCATCCTGAACGTAGTGAGCGTGTTTCAATTGATTTTAATTGACCATAGATATGATTTAGCATCTCACACAATTTTTCCTGACCATTCTTACCTGACTCATGGATAAAAGCTGACAGTCTTTCTCCACCCAACCCTAATTTTCCATCGGCAGATTTAGCCCTGTTACGCAACAACTCTGGTGTCAACAAGTCGAGTGAAATTATATTTAGAATAATCGACTTAGAATCCTTTAAAGCTTTATTTATTTGATCATCTCTCAGGGATGAAATAATTGAGCCTTAATAGTCCCATACAACTTTATACGATTTTGGTAGTTCATTGTACTTAAAAAGACCAGTTAAAAATAAATAACCTTCTTCCACCCTAAGAAAGCACGTTCCGCGAATTGTAATTTCTTCTTGTGTGCACCTCAATTTACTACGATTTAAACTTCCGCTCCAAATTATTTCACCCAAAGGGCCAGACTCAATAACAACTTTAAACTCAATATTGCTTTTCCTTGTTAATTTAGAGCTAATATCATCCTTGGCCCAATGACGTACTTTAAGCCATTCGTCTAAGTTACCTCTCATTAGTTGTGACAAAAAATCTAAGGCGTGAAGTACTGTAGACTTACCGGAGCCATTAAGCCCAACCAAACAATTGAAAGCGGTAAATTCCAACTTAAAATCAACTAACGATTTAAAGTTATCAATCCAAATTGATTTAATTTTAGTCATCATTAATCTCCCGTTCCACCGGTCACCGCCTTAACCTCAGCGAGCAAATCACCAAATTTGCCGTAATTGACTTTAACACCATCGTCCAAATCGATTTTGATCCACCTATCGGCATAATGTTTAAGTTTGTCGTCGAACTGGCGGAGTTCGGTTTGTTTTTTCTCCAGGGCTTGGATATCTTTTTTGATGCGCGTAGCCTCGGCGCTGCTGGCGTCTTGCAATTGTTGGTTTAACTGATCGGCATAAGCGCTGTATTTGCCCAGTAAGGGCGTGACGTATTCGGTACGCATTCTGGCGAGGGTGCTGTCGTTGTAGCGGTGCAGGTAAACCAGACATTCGAAGGCTTTTTGCTTGCCGGTGCTGAACAGCCAGTAGATCGGGCGTTTTTTATAGGTTTGCAGGTGGTCTTTGTAAAACTGGTTGGACAGGTAGCGGCGCACGGTGTCCAAGCTGTTTTCGCCTTTTTTGGGTTTAAAGCTGCTCAAGGTCAGGCTTTCGGCGACGAATTCCAGGTTTTGCTGCAAAGTGTCTTCGCCCCACACTGTCACCAAGAACTCGCGGAAGCGGTTAGTGGCGTCATCTTTGAACCATTCCTGATCGGTCAGCGGCAAAATGCCGTCTTCGTCAGCGGGAAAGCTTGGGTAACGGGACGGATCGAAATCGACATTGCCGGCATTTGCGTAGATCAAGCCTGGTTCATCCAGACTGTAGCGTCCCATCATACAGCCGATGGCATAGGAAATCAGACGTTGGATGTCTTTTTCTTGGTCGGCGCGGGTTAGGGTGATTTGGTCTTCGGGGACTTCGGGCGTGAGTTCATCTTGTAGGCCGTAGGCTTCAATGAATAGTCGGTTGTTTTCTTCTTCGAGCTGTTTCATCTGCGCGTATGCGGCACGGTTTTGGGTTTGCCATTTGGAGTAGGCGGTTGCCAGGTTTTTTTCTTTTGTGGCGATGAGTGGATTGGTTGCAAAATCCCATGAGGTTTCGTAGTTGTCCCAGTCGGTTTTTGCAATTTCAATTGCTTTCTTAACAAATTCATCAACTTCAGCATCAATAAATGGCAGAGCTATAACATTACCAACTTGAAAATTTAAAGTTGGGTTTAATGTATTCATTAGTGTTGGAGCGATTGCAGAACATAAAAAACCTGTAACCTTCAAAATTTTTTGCTGTTCAGGAAATAAAGATGAACCTGCTACGTCAAAAATAAAACCTGCTGAATAATAACGACCCCCAAAATATGATGAGCTTATAAACGACCAACTTACACTGGATTTAAAATATGAATCTCTGCCATCGTGACGAAATCCTGTATTGCTTCCGTTTTTTGCCCCTTCCAACATATCAAAACCATCATTTTGGTAATTGACTACAAAATCGTAATTGCCATGCCATTTTCTAAAAGCACCTCCTTTGTTATAAGGGAACCACTTTAGTTTCGATTGCTCTGCATCTTTTCTTGTAGAAAAGCCAATACCAAGATTTTTTGTATTAACTTCATGCCATAAGCGAACAAATTTATTGTTGTTTCCCGATGACATACCATGCTTCCCAACTGCAACATCACCCAACGCCGGACTATTTGCAAAAATATCCCGAACTTTATCACTCACCCAATAGGCAATCGGACTACCTGAAATTTTTTTGAAATCGTCTTGAACGGTGGCATCAAAACGGTTTTGATTTGCTCGTAAAACGGCGGCTTTTTGCTCTTCGTTACCATCAATCAAGCGAAAAAAAGCAGGTTTGTAGCCGTTCATCTTTTTCTGATGAAACACAAATGCAGTTGTTTGCACCACTTCCCCTGAAATTTCCGCAAAGGCTCGTGCACCTAAATGCGCCATAGTGCATATCGTTCTGTTTGCTAACAACTTCTCCCGCAAAGTTTCATAAGACGACAAAAACATCCAACTTTGCATATTAACTTGAGCGTTAAATCCCGATAGATTGCAAAATTCAAAACCACGTTCTATAAACATCGCAAACAAATCCGACTTGCTATCGGGAAACTGCTTTTTGGCAAACTCTTTCAATGCGGTATTCATGCCTTTACCGCCCATATACGGCGGATTAGCCACCACAGCATCGTATTGCTGCGCCAATAACCAAGCCTGCTGCACATACGGCAACAAGGTCGTTGCCGCAAACTTTTGCATGTTGTCGCCTTGCTCAATCAGCTCCTGTAACTGGCTGGTCAAATTCCGCAAAAACTCCGCCTGCTCATGCGGTACTTGAATCAATGAACCCAAGGTTTTCGCTTGTTCGAATAAGACCAAGATAGCCCGCAGTTGCTTAAACTCGATGTCGTCTAACGTATTTGCCAGGTTGCTTTGTATCTCTTCGTCGATAAGAGTATTAGTTCTACCGCGTTTGTCGCCTTCGTTTAACCCCAACTTTTGCCATAAATCCAGCAGATCGAGATTTTGCGTGGATTGAATCGCCAACACGTTGAGTTTGATGTCGCGGGTAAAAATGCGGCGGTCGTCTTCGCGGGCTTTCATCATCAAGGCAAAACCGGACAGTTGCGCGGCGCGGTCGTCGATGTCCAGGCCGTAGAGATTCTTTTCCAGAATCAGTTTGGGAATGTCGCGGACACGGTAGCCGCGCTCAATGTAAATGGCTTTGAGGATGTCGTAGGTTTCGACCAGGATATGGCCGGAACCGCAGGCGGGATCGAGCACTTTGAGGGTTTCGGGATCGATGCTGGGCGGGGTGATCGCGGCTAGTGCTTCGACCACCGACGGTTCCTGTTCGGCGGGTTCGATGTAGTAGTCCATCTGCGCCTTCAGGCCGGAATCGGGATAGGTCATCAGCCATTGGCGACCGACGGAGTTTTGCACCAGGTATTTGACGATCCAGTTGGGGGTGAATAACTGGGTGGCGGCGGGGATGTCTTCGCTTTTGACCACGTTGCCTATGACTTGGTCTTTCTTTTCGGAGATATAAAACTGGTACAGCCAGCCGATAATTTCGACGGGTTGCCAGTCGTGTTCGGGGATGCTGTCCACCAGACCGCGCAGGATCGAATCGGTGCGGGTCAGATTGTCGGGCAGCAGCAGTTCGGTTTCATCATCCAGGGCTTCGAACAAAAACGGCATGGCTTGATGCAGTTGATGACATTGGCCCAACAGTAAGGTGCGATAGAGGTCTTCGTCTTTATTGCCCGCCAGTTTCAGTTCGACTATGCGGTTGCGATCCAGGCCCAGATCGGCGGCAACATCTTGGGCGTGGGCTAGGATTTCGAATGTTCCGGCTTTTTCAGGATGCGATAACACCCGCAGGTTATGCTCCAAATAGCCATGCAATTCCATGAAGCGAATGGCGGACAAGCGGTTGAACCAGGTGTAAGCCATCTGTTCTACTAATGCTTCAAAGCCCATCTGCTCGGCCCGCTGAACCAGTCTCTCACGGGCACGCGCTAAACTGGCATCAAAACTCAAGCCTTCGATCTGCATCACCGAGCCGGAAATGACGGGTGTGTTGATGGTGAGCTGGCCTTTGCTGGTTGCATGAATACCAAACTGGTTAAGCCGTTGGCGGACAGCTGCTATGAAGTCGCGGCGGGCTTGCGGGGCGTATTTTTTGAGGTTGTTGGTGTTCATTCTGTATTGCTGCCGTTTATTTTTATTTGGTTAAGCCGCAATGGTGCGGATACTGCTGCCATTTTTCGAGCTAATCACGTCCAGCCGTAAGGCCATTTGTTCTTTCAATTCCGAGACATGCGAAATAATGCCGATCATGCGGCCACTGGCTTGCAGGTCGATTAGGGTTCTGATGGCCAAGTCCAGCGATTCAGGATCGAGACTGCCAAAGCCTTCATCGATAAACAAGGCGTCGAGTTTAATGCCGCCAGCGTAAGATTGGACGACATCCGACAATCCCAGCGCCAAGGACAAGGCGGCCATGAAGGATTCGCCGCCGGATAGTGTAGCAACAGGGCGGTTTTTGCCTGTGTAGCCATCTTCCACTTCCAGATCGAGACCGGATGCCTTATTGCCTTTGGTTCGATCTTCCTTGCGTACCAACTGGTAGCGACCATTGCTCATGATATGCAGCCGTTGTGAGGCTTGGATCAATACATCGTCCAATAGCACGCTGAGCACAAAGCGTTGCAGACTGATGCGATTGCCGGTTTGGCCGTTGGCGACATCGCTTAAGGTGCCGACAATCCGGTATTGGGCTTCCAACTCTGCGTTCTTTTCATGGGCTTTGGCAAGCTTGTTTTTTACGCCTTGCAACTGATTATGGCGTTCTTGCAGTTTGCGCCAAGCTGCATCATAGGCATTGAAGGCGTTCGTTTTGTCGGTAAGCTCCAAATCGAGTTTTTCCAAATCGGGTATGGCTTGATCCGCCAATTCGGTTTGCAGTTGTTCAACTGCGCCTTTCAGGGTAGCCCGTTCAGTTTGATAGGTTTCGATTTGTTTTTTTAGGTCTTGTCGTTGCTCATCACCGAGTAACGCAAGCAGGAAAGCATCAAGGTCTTCGAAAGGACTGTTGGTTAGCCCATCGTTCCAAGCGGCTTCAGTTTGACTGAATGCCAGTTGCAAGGCATCACGTTGCTGGCCTAGGGTTTGTAAACTGGATTGTGCGCTGGCGAGAGCGTTGGATTTCTCGTTAAAGGCGGTCTGTGCGTTGCTGACGGCATCGGTCAGCGTTTTGATTTTGGTAGCCACATCGCTGATAGCTTTGCTTAATATCTGAGCGTCGCGATACGCTTCCGGTACCAGTTCTTCCAATTGTCCAACACGTGCACGGGCGGTTAGCACTTGGTCGTTATCGGATTTTGCTTGGGCTTCCAATGCGGCAATGTTTTCAGCCAGTTTAGCGAGTTGCTGGTTAAATTCGGCATTGCTTTGGGTCAGTTGTCTTTGTTGGGATTGTTGCTGTAACAAGCCTTGGACTTCGGATTGTTTGGTCTGGTAAGTTTGTTCGACTGCATTTAACGGCTGCTGGGCGATGTCTGCCAGTTGCTCGACCAATTGGTTAATTTCTTTGATGACACCAGCCGTTTCCAGATGGGCAGTATCGTACTTGTCCTTGGCTATGTCCAAGGTTTTACGCGCCTGATCTTCCTGCGCTCTGGCATTTTCCACTTGCTGCTTGGTGACTAATTTGGCATCGTTGACGGCATGAGCCGGTGCTGGATGTTCCTTGCTGCCGCACACAGGACAAGGCTCATCAATTTTGAGCTCTTGAGCGAGCAATGCGGCTTGGCCAGTGTGCCAAGCCAATTCTGTTTGACGAGCTTTTCGCTGAGCCGCTTCAAAGTCGCTTTGTTTGCTTCGGAAAGTCGCCAGCAATTGAGCTTCGAGCTGCTCTAATTCGATTTGTTTAGCGCGTTTTTGTTCGAGCAGTTTGCGCTGTTCGAACTGAACACGACAGGCTTCCAATTCAATTTGTTTGGGAGCCAATGCTTCCAAGGCCAGAGCAATTTGATCGATTTGGACGGTGTTAGATTTCAGCGTAGTGGATAAGGAATCGCTGGTTGTTAACTGCTTATCCAGATTGTCCTGACTGGTTTTGAGCTGTTGTTCGGCAGTAGCCAAGATAGACTTAGCTTGAGTTAACTCGATGACACGATCCTGATATTGGTTAAGTTCAACCTGCTGTATGTTTAATTGATCCACTTCGACAAAAGCGGCCTGGGCTGCCTGCAATCGTTGTTCGGCTGCGTTTTTATCTTCAGTCGCCTGTTCCAGTGTTTTTTCGCTGCTGGCAATTTGGGAAACCAGCTTTTGTAGTGCTGACGATTTTTCCTGATAAGAACGGTAAACCGGTTGAATCTTCTGGGCGTTGAGGGCGTGGTCGAGCTGGCGTTGTTTAGCCTGGATTTGTGGTTGCAGAGCGGTTTTTTGATTCAGTTCTTCTTGCTTGCCAGTCAATGTGTCGAAACGTTGTTTGACTGCCAAGGCAGTTTCTTTGGCCTTGGTTACTCGTAATTGGGCTTCGTGAGCTTGTTCTTTGTCTTGAGCAGCCGCTGTCAATTCCGGTTCAAGATGAGTCAGCTCATTGTCAATGTCCGCCTCAGAATGAACTTCAACACTTTGCAAAATACCTTTGATCTGGTGTTGATGTTGCTCAACCGCTTGTTTAATACCGGTAGCCTGGGCTTTGAGTTGATCTTCGATACGCTTGTAGATTTGGGTTTGGAATAATTGGCTGAAGATTTTTTCCCTTTCACTCGAACCCGCCATCAACAGTTCGCGAAACTTACCCTGTGGCAAGACCATGACCTGACGGAATTGTTCGACATCCAGACCGATGCGTTTACGGATTTCATCGCTGGCATCGCCGACGCTTTTGGCGACAATCAATGAGCCGTCCTCAGAACCATCGAGCAGCCACAATTGTGCTTCAGCTTGTTGGGTCGTAGTGCCTTCTCCGCGACTTTTCGGGCGCTCTTGAGTCGGAATTCGCCGTACACGGTAGCCAGTTTGGCCTAATTGAAAATCCAGTATAACTTCCGTCAAAAGGGCTGGAGCGGCATAATCACAACGCATTTGTGCCGGTTCGCGTTCCGCGCCCGTAGTTTGTCCGTAAAGGGCAAAACAGATGGCATCCAGAATTGAGCTTTTACCCGCACCCGTCGCTCCGTTAATCAGGAACAGCGGATTGGATCCCAGTCGCGTGAAATCGATGGTTTCACGGCTGGCGAACGGGCCAAATGCTTGCAGGGTCAGATTCAATGGCTTCATGCCCGCTCCCCCTCAAGCTTATGAATTTCAGCAATGGTGGTTTTAATGGCTTGGTCTTGTTCCGGTGTTAAGTCGTCGCCATGCACTTGTTTGAAGAAGTCGCGGAACATATCCAATTCACCGCGTTTTAACTTATCCCGATTGATGGGCTGATCCGACATATCCAACATGCCTGGTTTTTCGATGTGCAAAACATTGGGATAAACTTGGCGCAATTTACCCATTGGATCGAGTATCGCGTGCTTGTCAGTTAAGCGAACCAGGAGGTAATCTTCGTTTTGGCGATCTGTCTTGCCTTGTTCGAGCAGTGTATCCAATTCGCCTTCCAAGATGCGCATGTCTCGCAACGGATGCAGTGGCAAATGGGTGGCGGATTGCATACCGTTGGCGGCCATTTCGACCAAGGTGATGCCCTTGCGTTGGTTTTGCTCGGAGAAGCTGTATTTCAAGATCGAGCCTGAATAGCGGATGTGTTGCTCGCCTTTATGCTGCGGACTGTGCAGATGACCTAGTGCGACATAGTCAAACGCGGTAAACGCTTCGTAACTGATTCGGTCAGCACCACCAATGGACAGCGGACGTTCGGAATCCGATTCGTCACAACCATTGATAAAGCAATGGCTGATTAAGATAGTGGGCGAGTCATCCGATTTTGAGCTGATGATTTGCTCGACCAGATAGCGGTGCGCTTCGTCGTGGGTAGAAACGTCGACGCCAAAATGATTGCGGACCGATTCGGGATCATTGTAAGGAATGCCGTAGAAATTGACTTCGAGCAAGTTTCCACGAATTTTCACCGGTTGGTTAATTTGACCTAACTCGCCGATAATATGCAGGCCAGTCTGTCGTAATTGCCTGGAAGCGAAACGTAGCCGTTCGGCACTGTCGTGGTTGCCTGGAATGAGCAACACGGGGATGCCAAGTTCGGCACAAATTTTATTGAGCACATCGTCCAACAACTCTACCGCCGCCGCTGGTGGAACCGAGCGATCATAAACATCGCCCGCAATCACCACGGCATCGACGGCCTCACGTTCTATATGTTCGATTAACTGCTCCAGAACGTGGCGCTGGTCTTCCAATAATGAAACATTATGGAATTGCCGCCCAATATGCCAATCCGAGGTGTGGATGAATTTCATGTTGTTGTCCTTAGCGTATTCTGACGCGATCACCGGCGTTAACTGCTGTTGCCAAACGCTCACGAAGGGCATGCAAGTAACGGTCAATATCATTTTCGGTTTCAATGAATCCTTTTGGCGACACGGTGTTTAGAACTTCGACTTGGTTGATGGTGATAGTCCGTTTAGGGGCGGGGGCGGGTTCGGCCACTTTGTTATCGCCAGGCGTTGGCGTAACTGGTTTTGGCGCTTGCTTTTGCCTAAGCGATTCGATATGGCGATTGATTAATTCGTAAGCGTCGTCTTCGTAAGCAGCCGCTTCAGATTGGTCACTGACGATTTGCGGAATGGATTCGTTGTGGCTGATCTCCTGTCTGCATAATTGCAACAGGCGCAACGCTTTGTTTTGGATGTCGTCAGGCGCGCCAGCTTGTTTCAAAGCGGATTGCACGCGCTCGATTCTTTGATCAAGTTCTGTTTGGGCTAACTGGCGTTTTTCAAGTACCAACTGTTTATTGATCTTCTGGATTTGCTCAATCAGCGGATTAATATGACGCAGTTGGTCATAGGGCGAAGCCAAGTTGTAGATACGGTCTAATTCGTCCAAGGCATTTTTAGCCTCCGGGCCTTTTTCCAGAGCCGGACGGTTGGCTTTGAACAGATCGTTCAGGGCATTGATGAGTGCTTGCCAAGTTTGGAATTGGCTTTTGTAGAAGTCGTCCAGGTCTTCAAAATCTTCGGCAAAATCTTCCAAGGCGTTGCTTTGTTCCAGGCAGCGTTCTATCAGCGCAAAGCTGTTGGACTGTTGGAGCAGATCAGCCAGCAGTGTCAAGCCCTGTTGGATGTGTTGTTTACCTGGAAAATGGCCGGTTTGGGCTTTGCTGCTGAAGGATTTAAGGTCGTCATACCATACCCCGATTTCATGTTTCAGTAGCTCTGCCAGTTCTTTTTCGCCTGAGCCGGTAAAGGTTTTATTGAACAGATTTTTAGCCAACGCCGCTGCATTTTTCAGTTGACGCTCATCGTGCCGCCTAACCTTTTGAACACGGATTTCGCCGTGTTTACGCACACTGGTAAACGGATCATAGGCTTTTTTCAGCGGCAGCTCGCTGACACCTAAGGTAAAGCTGATTTTGCCTGCCAGACCCAGTCGGGCAACCAATAACAGGATTTCGTTTACCGGCCATCCATAAGGGCGACGGCTGTGGCGATTGATAATGTCACGTAAATAAACCGCTTCATTGCGCTCGATTTTCAAAGTGATGAACAACTCGATCTCACGGGTCGCCTGTGGATTGCATTCCATGGCTTCCATGTCGATACCCAGTTGCACAACATCATCAGAGACCATGACCGAGTGAAGCTCGCGCAACACTTCACCAGGGGTCAGGTGCAGCATGTTGAGCTTGGCAAAGCTGTTTTCAATGACATAACGGTAGGCTTCTTCCAACATTGCCGAGGGCGAAGCCGTTTTAGGTATCAGCTTGGCACCGATGGCAAACAGCTGGGCTTCGGCAAACAGTTGTTCCAGATCGTGGCGCAGGCGTTTTTCGCGCCCGATGTTTTCAAGCTGTTTCTCCCGCAACAAATGTTCTTGTTCGGGCCTCTGGCCGGAATTCTGTTTTAAGAATCGGTCGGTTTTCAGGTAACGGGCTAAGTCGCCATCCAATCCCTTGTGGCCGAATAACATGGGATGGTCCGGCAATTTGATCAGTACGCAGCCGTCACCTTCCAAGGTGTGGTTCAAACAATATTGGTCACTCAGAAACGCGTCGTAATGGCTATCTAAAGGCGACGTGATTTTTACAACGAGGTCTTCCAATGTCGATCCGTCTCTGGGGTGGCCATTGCAGAAGCGGCTGATATTGAAATCTTGTTTATTGACCGGATAACGGTAAGTGGTTTGCCGCGACAACAGGCCATCGAAGATCAGATTTGAAAGCTTGTTGGTCAACTCCGATGACCCAACATCGGTGTGTAGGATTTCGTTTTCGATTTCCTTTTCTTCATTCGTCAGGAATACAAATTCGTCGCCGTTACGGGCAATCAACATTTGCCGTTCCAGACGGTTCAAGCTTTCTTCAATCTGTATACGCAGGGCGATTTTGTCGGTGTCGATTTGATCAATACACAAGGTAACAATATTATCAAGTGTGCTTTTGAGGACATCTACGTAACGGATCAGAAATAGGGTTTTCAGCAATTTGCCGTCGAACTCAGTTAAGACATTGAGTTCACACGCTTGGTCGATAGTGCGTTTGACAGCAGGTTCCAGAAAGCTTTCGATCGGACTGTAAAAACAATAAAACGGAATCAGTACGCCAATGCCTTGATCCTTGACTTGCTTGGCGGCGGATTGGAAGGCATCTAATAATGAGCGCTCGCCCATAGCCAAATGCTTGCCAGTAGCGCCTTTGGTGCGAATCGATTCAAAGACTTTTTGCACCAGCGGATAGTGGTAGGGGATAAACGGATAGTTGTCGATAAATGATGGCGCATCGTTATAACTGTTGAGCGAGGCCGTCGTCGTGGTGTCGAATGCCAGCTGATTGCGCAGGATATCACCTTTTTCGGCAAATACATTCGCCAACACTTCAGTAGCGGCTTCGGTTTTTTCCAATAGCCGTTTTTGAATCACTTCCGAGGTATTGGAGCTTGACAGTTGTAGGCGGGTATAAAACCGGCCCTGAATTTTGGAAAAGTCATCGCCACTGTTTTTGTTCAGCTGGCCGATAGCCGCTTCAATGTCCGCTTGAGACGTCACGATAACCCAAGCCCGACCACCGCAAAAAGTGCCTAAGTCTTCGGTAATGGTCTGCAACTTCAACATCATTTGCGTGTTTTGACCGATAAACTGGCCTACTTCATCGACGAGGAACAATAGGTTTCGGTCATCATGACTTTCTAAGTAGTCATTGACCCATTTACAGAAGTTGCGGATATCGAGCGGGAAGTTGTTTTCTAGCTGCTCGACCCATTGCTTGGTGGATTCAATGGTTTGTTTGCTGGCTGCCGCAAGGCTCTCTGCAAGTTCATCCCGGTAAAAATCGTAGGCATCACGCTGGGCTTCCCAGCTTGAACCAGTGAGTTCTGCGAATTTGTCTTTGAACGCTTGGTATTGGGTACGTTTGTCCAATTCCCGCTCAAGATGCGCGATATGCGGGAAGTCGGCGCAATAGCCGACGCGCTCATTGAACACTTTGAGGAAAACTTTCAGGATCGCGTTGTCGCCATCGTCCGTATTAGCACGCGAATCGATGTTAAACAAAATGACATCGGTGGGTTTTGATACAGCGCTGTGAATATCGCCGAACAGCATCGCATCATTGATTTTGTCTTTGAAAAAATCAATGGCAAGGAGGTTCTCACCTGCATTTTGCACAACACGGTTTTCGAGCAGGTATGACAGAATCTTGATGAAATGCGATTTGCCGGAACCGAAGAATCCAGAAACCCAGACACCGATTTTTCCGGCTACCGCAGGATTACGGTTTTTGATTGCTGGGACATACGTTTCGAAAAAATGGCGGAAATGGCGATCCAATTCGTTGGTGATGACGTATTCGTCCAACTCAACAAACACACACTCATCATCAAGCTGTTCGGCTTTGACTACGCCGTTAATGTCTCGGTTGAGCTGCTTTGAAAAAATCTGTTCGATGTTCACGAATGGCTGCCTGCTGACTTATTTATTAAATGATTCGGGCACAAGTTTGAACGCACGATAATAATTTTTTGAATCGATCCGGCCAAACGGGTGTAGGTCTTGGCCACTATATTCGCCAGGGTAGAACAGCACCAACGGCGTTTTACCCATCACGTCTTGCAGCGCACTCAATAACTCATGACCTCGCACTAACGGCCAAGCATTGCCCAGACCTGTCAGTAAAACAAAATCCAAGGTTTCTGGCTGAATATCCGCCGCAATAAATTCAGCCACTTTTTTCTGGTTAAGTGGGCCGGCCAATGTCGATTTTATGGCGTTTACGCCGACCTGTTTTTCACGGGCAAAGGTACGTTCTAAAAGCCCCCTTGAATTGAGCATGTCGATCAGGGTTTGGAACAGGTTTACATGCCTAAATTTGAAGCCACGTTTTTCCAACTTTTCGGTTAGATATTTAACATAGTCTCTGACGATGAGCTCATGATTTGCGGAATAGTCGAAAATCCAAAAGCCAATATCATTACCCAAGCCATCATTGTTTAAAAACTGCGGGTTATCGATACGCTCAAGGATGAGATCGAGTCGGTTTTGTAGCGATTTCATAAGGTGCATTTCATGATCGGCTCGAGGTCTTCGCGATTTAATTGCTGCAACCATGATTTTGTCTCCGGTAGCAAGTAAACGGGCTGTAGGCGGCGGCTTTTGTTGTTGTCCAGATATCCCGCTTCGACCAAAGCCCGGATGACATTGGTGCCTGTTTTTTGTAGCGTAGCCTCTGACAGTTGGGACAAACCAGATAGTGTGCGAATGCGATCCAATAAAAAAATGCCCCACGCATCCGCAGCCAAATTGGGTTTATAAACACGTTTGGTTTCGGCAACGACGTGATTCATGAAATCGGCGACTACCGGTGTGTAAATCAGTAAAGCCAGCATCAAAAGCTGTGTATATAACGGATCGGCGGCATCGATAACAGCCTCCGAAAATGGCGTACCTAGGGGTAACAACCGCCGCTTTATCGTCCGTGCATATCGGATAGCGGTGTTCGGCGATTTTTTTCGTAGCACGTTATCTTGGGTAATGAGTTGTACCCAATCGACTTCAGAGCAATCCAATAACAGGCTTTGGGCAACGGTTTTGCTTTCAGCAAGAAACAAACTCCCGCTGACTAAGTCGCGGATGTAGTGCTTGGCTTTATCAAGTTCTTGTTTACTCAAAGCCCAGTTTCCTTATGGGGTAGGCAATAACCAGGTGCTAAGATAAGATTTTCTATAGACGTTAGTTCTTGGCGATTTGTGAGCCAGAGGTGGTATTCAGGGCCAACGAGCGCATGGTTTTCTGAGCAGTCCACATTCCACCGTCTTAACAAATAACCAGCAACAGCGGCACGTACCGAAAGCGTCAGTTTGCCATTTTCAATACCATATTCATGAGCTATGGTCTCAGGATAACCCAGTGAAGGATGGGGAACTAATTGAAGCTTTACGAATTGATTCCATTGTTGATCGGCAGCCTTCGTTTCTGTATCTGAAACAGTCCGATTTTCAGCCAAACAAGGTTGTTCGATACGATTTATTACAAAATCGGAAAAGTGCTGTTTACGCCGGTCAAACGCCCTGACATGCCAACGCAAACCGTTATCGACCAGTGAGTGCGGGATGATTTCACGATGTGTTAAACCACTGGAAAGCGATCGATAAGCAATTGAGATTGCTTGCTTGCAGTAGATGGCGCGGGTAACGGACGCCAAAATATAACAGGCCGGAAAATGTAATTGAGTTGGCGCTTCGGCGGCATCGAAGGTACGGCTTGTAGATACAAAGTCATCACCATAGCCGTGGAGTAACGCTGCCAATGCTTGATGACTGGAATAGCTGAATAGTGGTGAAAAACTATCACGCTGGATGTACGCTTTAGCTTTGGTGTCGTATTCCAGATTTTTTGGCGTTAATTCTTTGTAGAGTGTAATGTCCCTGGTTGCGGCGGCTTCTTTAATGCCAAAGCGTGCAACAAGGTCATTACGATTGACCGATCCAAGAAAAAACAAGCGGAAGTCTATATGCAACAGACGCTCCTTCTGGGTTTGACTTAAATTCTCAAGTAGCTGTTGTTGCATGATGCGCTAAAAATAATCTAAGAAACCAACAAACAAAATGATGATCAATTATATGACCACGATGATATTTATATCAACCAAAACTTTGTCGAGGCAACTCACTTAGAGAGGTGACTTCACGAAACGGAAAAAATTGTACGCTAAGCTTCCACTGCGTTTAAGTTTTGAGCTGCCCCGCCCTAATCCAAAGGCCGGTATCCGTCCTTGGCCTTCCGCAACTGCCACTGTTTCGCCGCCAACACGGCATCGGTTTCCAATCTGAAACAGGAACTCTTGACGGTGTCGGGCGAACCGGTCCGACCCCATGCCCGCACCACCGACCTCACAACCACTCAAGAACGAGATCATTCAACACTTAGAGAATTATTTCGTTATTTGACAATCCCAATAAAATTTCCTTAAGCTTTTCCCAATACTCCACTGCCACAGATTTCATGATTGCGGAAAATATTTCATGCGCGAATTTTGTCTCAAACCCGAGCCATTTTTCGCTCATCAAGATTCGCGTTCGAGAAGAATTTAGGTCTAAATCCATTGATCCGCAAATATCAATAACTAAAAGAATGGGCAATGGCCAGAAAAGACGTACTTGGTTTTTCTGCATTGACCATGATTCAGGGAACGGGCTTGAAGGAACTTCAAAGCCATGCAAGGAAATCCGAGATTTAGAGTGTGGGTAGCCCTCAAATGTGGCTTGATCGTCATCAAAACTTTTTTCATCAGCTTAAGCATATCCTGAGATATGCCCTGAGTTATCAGGACTAGCTATTGTCGCTTTGTTATCTCTGCTGAGTATCCGCATAGTGATTACAATCAAAATGATCCACAACCACAGGTTGATTTTATTGTTTTCGACCTCATAGTTCTGTTGAATTTCTTTTTTATGCTCTCGTTTTATAGCCTAAGTTGTTGGTTTGATTTCCTCATGAATACCATCGGGCTTTAAGAAGCCCTGTCTATTTCCTTGGTCTTTACGAACCCATCCTTGTTCGAGCATACATTTTTCAAGTTGCCCCTTAAAACGCGTTCTTCGGTCTTGTGTGGTTCGAAGGACTTGTTCAGGAATAATTTTACCGATATTTATAATGACGTAATCCCGATTGCCTTTCCAAGTCAATGTAGGGTCGTCTAGACCTGAGAGGATTTTATTCGCTGTTTCCAAAGCTTTTGCTTGCGTATCCATCCTTGGTGACATTTTATCAACCTGACGGTGTCCATTTTTCACAATAGCAGCGGTTTCTCGATCAAGATTGATTTCCCAGTGGTGGACATCAGCTCTGCTTGAACCATTGATCAGTGCTCCGTGGCGTTCCAGTTCAAAACATAACACAGGAGGTTTCCACTTTAAGTTTTCTGCTCGACAAACTTTCTCCGGGAAAGTCTTGTGCTGATCGCTGCCTTTTAGAGACTGCCAGCATTCTGCCAATAACATGAGAATGTCCGATTTAGGCTTATCAACTATCGCCGCTTTGCCATCAGGCAGGGCTATTAAATAATCGTGTAAGGCTCGAATTGTATTTTTTGAGTGTCCCATTGCTTCCAATTGCCTCGACTCTGTTGCGGGGTTAATAGAAACTGCGCTAAAAATTTACACCAAAAATTCAAACGATGCATAATTTATGACAAGGATGCTGGTTTGTAGGTATTGCTACAGGGCAAAGACGTGAGCCGATACGGCAATCGCTTCAACAGAAACAACTTGGTGGTCATTAAAAAATGGGTGTTTGACTGGACGGCGCACTGGCTAAGGCCGGTGTGCTGTTTGGCCGCTGTGCCGGTGTTTTTTAGAGTTGGCATAAGCGGTGGCGGTGGGTGGTTCGCTTGAAATTGGCAGGTTGTTAGCGCAAGGGGATAGCAATTAGGCATCATACATAGTAGTAAATGGCCTAATTGGATATGGCTAAAATTTGTTGTACCGAGAGTTGTACCGAAACGCCATTTTTACGATTCACGCCAAAGAGCCAATTCATAACCCCTTGAAAAAGTTGGTCGGGACGACAGGATTTGAACCTGCTACCACTTGTCCCCCAGTTAGGTGAAGCACAGTAAACCGGCCTTGCCACCACAGGCCAACCACAAAGCCACCAACAAAAAAACTACAAAAAACCAAACAGTTGTAAAAATAATTTGTTCAACCAAAGCCAATAGAGTACCATTAAATTCAACCGGAAAGTGTACCCGCTAGTGTACCCGATAAAATGCAGCTAAGTGCCTGATATTTTCAACCCGCAACCTATTGTCAGTTTGACAAGTTCACCCGTATGGCTACCAAAAAAATAACCCCGCTGGAATTTCAGCACTTCAAGAAAGCCACCGACAAAGAACGGGCGTTAAACGATGGTGGCGGCCTTTATGTGCGCGTTCGGTCGATAGCCGAGGGGGGCGGGGTAAGTTTTCGATACCGGTTTAAGCTTGAAGGTAAGCAACAATGGCTAACCTTTGAGGCTGAAGGCCTGAAGGAAGCGAGGGCAAAGGCTGAGGGGTACCAAAAGCAGGTCAACAAGGGTATCAACCCTGCACTAGAACTGAAACTTGAAAAGACCCGAAACAAACAAGCACAGCTTGCCGAACAAGCAGCACTAGCCAAGCTTAACGCACGGCTAACTGTCACCGACCTGTTCACACAGTGGTATGACATCCGCCTAACCAACCGCAAGGACAAGGAAGAGGTCAAACACACGTTTTATAGGCACGTGTTGCCTGTTATTGGTGGCCTATTTGTGGAAGAGGTCAGAAAGCTGCACATCACACAAGTCACAAACCCATTAGTGCAGCGCGGGGTTAATGTGATGGCTAACCGTGTGTTTGGCATGGTCAGACAGATGTTCCAGTTTGCAGTCGATCAGGACATCATCACCGCCAACCCCACGGCAGGCTTGAGCAAAGCCAAGATAGGCGGTAAGGAGGTGGAACGTGACAGGGTATTGTGTGAGGACGAGATAAAGGCGTTGGCAAGGCAAATGCCTGATGCAGGCCTTTTGAAGCCCACAGAGTGTGCTATTTGGCTTGCATTAAGCACATTGTGCCGTATCGGTGAGTTGAGCAGAGCCAAGTGGGCTGATGTGGATATTGAGGGCAGCAAGTGGCGGATACCTGAAGCCAACAGCAAAAACGGCAAAGCCCACACAATACACTTAAGCGGCTTTGCCAAAGCACAGCTCAGGGTGCTGAAGGATTGTGCGGCCAGCGACACTTGGTTATACCCAAACCGTGACGATAGCGGGCATGTGTGCGAGAAGTCTATCACCAAGCAGATACAAGGGCGGCAAACCGATAAGGTGCTAAGCGGCCGTTCACGATGCAATCAGGCATTGGTTTTGCAGGGCGGCAAGTGGACACCGCACGATCTGAGACGCACAGGCGCAACCCTGATGGGCAACCTTGGCGTTAGGCCTGATGTGATTGAGAAATGCCTGAACCACACAGAAGAGAACAAGGTTAAACGTATCTACCAGAGGCAAGAACTGAAAGCTGAACAAGCGGCGGCGTGGCAATTGTTGGGTGACAGACTTAACCTATTGGTTCGCACGGACAACGAAAATATTTTGGTTTTTCATAAAAAAATTGTTTGACAAGGTGCGATAGAGTTCGATACGATAGCCCCGTACCAAGGACGCTAGCCATTCAAAGGAGATTATCATGGCCACATTGCTGCGATTGCCGCAAGCATTGGAATTTTCAGGTTTGAAACGCACCACTTTTTTAACGATGGTCAAGGCGGGCCACCTGCCTGCACCTGTTCAAATATCCGCCAAATGCGTGGCGTGGCGGCGCGAGGAGCTGGAAGCATGGGCGGCCAACCTGCCCAAAAAACTACATTAACCGGCGGCTAACCGGAGACAACAACCCCGTCATCAACACAATGGCGGGTGTCCCCCACAGTAATGCGGGGGTTTTGTGAAGCCCCGTCATCAGCACAATGGCGGGGCAACCAACCCAAGCCATAGGATTTTGGCTTTTTAAGCAATAAGTTGAAAGGATTCAACATCATGGCATACCCCGAAAACATACCCCAAATTTTAAAGGACGCACCACATTGGTGCTGTTACAAGCTAGAAGCCGACCCCGATGGCGGCAAGCCCCGCAAAATACCCTACAACCCGATAACCCGCCATAAAGCCAAGGTCAACGACCCCGACACGTTTTGCAGCTTTGAGTCTGCGATTGCTGGCTTAGGTGCAGGGTATGACGGCCTAAACTACGCGTTTGGTTACGACGATCTGATAGGTGTTGATATTGACAAGTGCCGCGACCCTGATACCGGACAATTGACACACGAAGCACAGGTTATTGTGGCGGCGTTCGCTGGCACATACCAAGAAATCAGCCCCAGCGGCACAGGGCTGAGAATTGTCACACACGGGACGCTACCCCATTTTGGCAAGGGGCGTGGGGAGTTCCACCACTTTGAAATTTATGGCAGAGGCCCTAAGGGACTGCACTTCCTAAGCATCACGGGCAATACTCTTCACAACGAGGTGCTGCGCGGCAACACACTAAAAACCTGCCAGACCGGCCTAGATTGGTTTTTTCGCCAATACATACAACAGCATCAGCGCCCACCCGAACCCCAACCCAAGTGGGAACAATCCCCAGAATTGACCGATGCTGAAGTTCTTGAAAAATGTCGTAGGTCTAAACGCGGCCCTGAATTTTCAAAACTCTTTGACGATGGCAGCTTGACGGGTGACCACTCAACCGATGATCTAACGCTTTGTTCTATAGTAGCTTTTTACACACAAGACCCTGACCAGATAGACGGCTTGTTGCGGGCTTCAAAACTGTACCGCACCAAGTGGGAACGGCCGGATTACCGAGAAGCCACCATCAGCAAAGCCTTGGCAGGATTAATGAGTGCGTGGCAACCCAGAGGTACAGCAGAGGAGGCGGAAACGGCACAGCCTGGACAAACCTACGGGGTTACTGAGAAGGAGGCTGCTAGACGCTTTCTGGAGTCACCGGCTGCGGCAAAGTTCCGGACCCTGAGACAGAGCCGTGCCGCTAGAGTCATGCGGTACAGGGCTGGTATTTGGGTCGAGGATTATCACCAGCACAGCTTGATGAAGGAGGTCGGGGCGTTGGCTAAAGTGATTCTTGCCGAAATGGCCGAAGAGCCAGCACCGGCACGGCGCGATGCTTTGTATGGCCTAACCAAAAAGTTGGAGACCCAGCGAGGTTTGCGAGACATAACTACCTTTGTGGTGCAAGGTTTGCCTGAGTTTAAACCTGAAAAATCAGATAGTTATAATGACTTGCTATGTGTCCGCAATGGCGTTATCAACTTAGGCGGCGGTGGCGAAATTTTGCCACACAGTCCAGCCCACCAATTTACCCGCAAGGCGGATATTGCCTTTGACGCACAGGCCGCCTGCCCCATGTGGTTGAAATTCATGGATGATTTTTGTGTAGGCGACCAAGAACTTGTCAAGTTCCTGCAAGTTTGGTTTGGCTATTGTTTAACGGGGTACACTTCAGAACACAAAGCGTTAGTGTTGTTCGGTGGCGGGTCCAACGGAAAATCCGTGCTATTGGCGGTGATATCCCATGTATTGGGTGCGTTTGCGGCCGTGACCCCAGCCGATACTCTGCTACAACGAAAGTCCGAACAATCCAACGATATCGCGGCCTTGGACGGCATACGGCTGGCCGTGGCCACTGAGACCGAGGAAGGCCAGGCCCTTGCTGAAGGACGCTTAAAGGCGATTACGGGTGGTGACCGCGTAGTGTGCCGCGAACTTTATGAAAACTTCAAGACCTTTACACCAAAATTCAAACTGGTGTTGGCAACGAACTGCAAGCCCAGGGTGTCCGGCACAGATAATGGAATTTGGCGGCGGTTATTGTTAGTACCATGCCGGGCGAATGTGATGAATCCTGACAAGAACCTGACCGAGAAGCTTAAAGCGGAAAGCTCAGGGATATTGAATTGGGCGGTTGAAGGTTGCCGTATCTGGAAACGTGACGGCTTGGTGATACCTTCAGCGGTGGCGGCGGCGACGGAAGAATACCGTACCGAAAATGACACAATCGGACGCTTCTTGGATGAAATATGCAACCCGTACACGGGTGGCCTGAAGGCACGGGAAATTTACCAAGCGTATCAAAAGTGGGCCACTGAAGAGGGTATGCACCCACTGTCTAACCCAAAATTCGGGCAAAAAATGGCAGATAAAGGCTTTCCATCGAAACGCGACAAGACTGGCAACACGTACCCGCCCACCTTATCACGGCCCAGACCCCAAAAGACGTAACAACGGTGTAGTAGGCACAAAAAAATTTCAATTAAAAATCAACAATATAACAACACGGGTGTATAAGGTGTAGTAGCTGTGCATTACTAATGGTTTACAAAGGTTTTCTATAGGGGATTTTACCAAAAACCACTACACCTTATACACCTTATACACCTATAAATCATAAGGGAATTACATTATGTCAACTGGGGACAACTTAAACCCACGGCAACGGCGGCTTTTAGCGAGGCTAGCGGCAGGACATAAACTGACTGAAGCGGCGGCCGATGCAAATTATAGTTTGCACCATGCGTGCAGATTGCAGCATTCTGACAGAGGCCAAGCAGAAATAGCCCGCCTGACCCTACAGGCTCAAGAAGTGTTGGCGGCAGCATTGCCTAAGCTGGTGGCCGACGCATTGCTGGTGCTGCAAGCCGAGCTGGAACACCCTATTGCTGATAGGCGGCTAAGCGCCGCACAATTTGTTTTGAAGAATTTGGCCGCTCCACTGGTGGCGGCCAATGCCAAAAAGGCCAAAGACGAAGAAAAAATCGTAAATTAACACCGCCAAGGTTCGGCGAAATTATGACCAAGGAAGTCACTATGCAAAAATTACACAAGTTCGACCCCACTTACTACCACCCTGAGCTGCACCAGATACCGGCAATTACCGCGACACAGGCGGCGGCGAGGCTGCACCACCTAGCCGCATTATTCCCTGAAATTGCAGGCATGACTGCACACAATGCAAAATTGTGGTTGAGGGGTAGGTTCACGCCGCCCTACCCCACAGATGAGCGTATAGGCGCGCTGAGTACCCGCCTTGCAGCGGCGGGAATGATGTGCTTTAGGTCTCAAGCGCGGCTGGAGTGTCGCAAATATGGTATCAACCCCAATTCACCGCTTAGCCGGTTTGCAGCGGAGTTTCCCGCAAATGTGGCGGATGATGACTGCTTCATCCTACCTAGGAGGCACTGCTAACATTGTGGTTTTGAGGCTGTAAAAATTTGCGTAAAGGGGCTGTGAAGCCCCTTTATTTTTGGGCTGCAATTGGGAGGGGTGGGGTCATGTTCGGCACACTGGCACGGTGTATGCTATGCCCACGGCATAGCAGGCTGGCACACACTTTAAGCAATAAACATGCCAAGTAATACAATGAACGCCACAACTTAGCAAGACCCGTGCCAGTTTGCACAGTGGGGCTAAATCCTAGCAAAGGTCATGCCAACCATCAGCGTATGCCTGAAGCCTTAGCAATGACCATGCCAAGCCGTTCAGTAAAGCCCAACACCTAGCAAGGCCTATGCCAATCGGCACAGGGAAGCCTAAGCACAGCAAGACCTATGCCAAGCCACAAGGCGGCCGTGAACAGCCACCCGCATAGACAGAAGCCCGTGGCAACCTGTCATGGGCGGCGTTATGTGTGGGCAGGTTAAGCCAGTGAAGCGGCGGGCGACAAGGCCAAAAAGGCGGCAATCAACCGCCAAAGTGTACCCGCTAGTGTACCCGAAACGCCATTTTTAAGATTTTCGCCAAAGAGCCAATTCATAACCCCTTGAAAAAGTTGGTCGGGACGACAGGATTTGAACCTGCGACCACTTGTCCCCCAGACAAGTACGCTACCAAGCTGCGCTACGCCCCGATAATAGATGGTGGCTTGGTAAGATTTACCAGCCTAAGATGTTAAACGGTTAATTATACAACAGTTGAATTGTAATCGGGTTAAATATTTAAAGCCGTTCCTTGGCTTTGTTGCTGTTCCCTTAGTGAAGTTTTGTTATTGCTCTGCACCGGAATAGTTTTCTACCCGAGCCTTGAGTTTTTGGCCTGAGCGGAAAGTGACGACGCGTCTGGCTGTAATAGGGATTTCTTCGCCTGTTTTTGGGTTCCTTCCTGGGCGGCTGTTTTTGTCGCGCAGCTCAAACTTGCCAAAACCGGATATTTTGACCTGTTCACCCTGTTCCAAACAGCTTTTTATTTCCTCAAAGAACAACTCTACAACTTCTTTGGCTTCCCGTTTGTTCAGGCCCAGTTCTTCAAATAAGGTTTCAGCGAAATCCGCTTTGGTTAATGCCATGGTTTAATCCCTCAGTTTTGCATTAATGGTAATGGTCAGTTTTGCTAAGATTCTGCTTAGTATAGCCTCAACTTCAGAATCGGTGAGCGTTTGCGTGTCGTCTTGTAAATTTAGGCTTAGCGCGATGCTTTTGCAGCCCTCTTCAACCCCTTTGCCGCGATAAATATCAAACAGGGTGATCCCTTTCAAGGTGGCTTCATGGCTGCTTTTTATACAGTCGATGATGTCATCGGCGGTGACGTTTTCGGCAACAATCAAGGCCCAATCACGGTTGACCGCCGGATATTTGGAGAGTGCTTTAAATGCCGGTATGCTTTTGTCCAACAACAGGTTTTGGTCAAGTTCGTACAAGTAAACCTGACAGTCAAAGCCTAGTTGGTTTTCCAATAACGGGTGCAACATGCCCAGCCAACCAATGCGCTGACCGGAGGCGGACAAGATTTCCGCACTTTGCCCGGGATGTAAGGCAGATAACGTGGCGGGGACAAAGCTGGGGGTTTGTCCGGTAAGTTTGAACAGGGCTTCGATGTCGGCCTTAATGTCAAAAAAATCAACTTTACGGCTAGCCTCACCCCATTGCCCTGGGTAGGCGCTGCCCAAAGCTAAGCCAGCGAGCATTTTTTGTTGTTGCAATTGCCCGTTTTCTTTGACAAAGCGCAAGCCGGTTTCAAACAGGCGCACACGGGTTTGTTGGCGGTTGGTGTTGTGCAATGCCGCTTTTAACAGGCCACACCATAAAGTAGTTCGCATAACCGCCAATTCTGATGAAATGGGATTTTTTAGGCGCACAACCTCATCATTGGGGGCAATGGCTTGTTGGATGTCTTCGTCAACAAAGCTGTAGGTGATGGCTTCTTGATAGCCCCTATCAACCAGCAAATCCTTAACCCGCTCCAGATCGGCAACCGTTTCGGTGGCCAAACCCAGCGGGGCGTGTAACAGCAGACGGCTGTTAGGCAGGTTATTGTAACCGTGGATGCGGGCAATTTCTTCGACCAGATCGGCTTCGATGCTGATGTCAAAACGAAAACCGGGCGGTGTGACTTGCCAGCCGTCAGCTTGCGGTTCAAGCACCATGCCCAGCCGTTGCAAAATACCGGAGATGATCGGGTCGTCAAAAGTCACACCCAATAGCTTGCTGATGCGTTGTTTTCTTAAATGGATGGCGGGGCGTTGCGGCAAGTGTTCAGCTGAGGTGTGGCTGCTAAGCGGACCGGCTGCGCCGCCCGTTATATCCAAGATCAGTTGGGTGGCCCGTTCAATGGCGCGTTCTTGCAAAGTGGCATCCACGCCGCGTTCAAAGCGGTGTGATGAGTCGGTATGCAAGCCATAGCGGCGGGCTTTGCCAGCAATGTTGCGCGGCGTGAAAAAGGCACATTCCAAAAATACGTTGCGGGTGCTGTCCGATACTGCGGATGCACTGCCGCCCATTACGCCAGCAAAGGCCAAGGCTTGTTGGTCGTCGGCGATAACCAAGGTGTCAGGGTCTAATTGGATGGTTTGCCCGTTCAATAAGGCCAGCGGTTCAGCGGCATGGGCATAGCGCACGGTGATGCCGCCTTTGAGCTGGTCGGCATCAAATGCGTGTAACGGTTGGCCCAGCTCCATCAGTACATAGTTGGTCACATCGACAATCGGCCCTAAGCTACGGATGCCGGAACGGCGCAGACGTTCTTTCATCCATGACGGCGTTTCGGCAAGAACATTGACGTTGTTGATCAGGCGACCCAAATAACGCGGACATGCGGCAGGTTCGGTTACATTTACCACAAGGGTTTCGTTATGGCTGACCGGAGGTGTTGCTATTGCCTGTGCCGTCCAAGGCAGTTGGTTCAGCACCGCCACTTCGCGGGCTATTCCTTCCACGCTTAAACAGTCGGCGCGGTTGGGGGTCAGGTCAACTTCGATCAGTGAATCGTTTAAGGCAAGATAATCACGGATGTCCACACCAACCGGTGCGTCGTCGGGCAATTCCATTAGCCCATTGGCTTCGGTAGCCAAGCCCAACTCTTTTTCGGAACAGAGCATCCCTAACGATTCCACGCCGCGCAATTTGGATTTTTTGATGTTGAAATCGCCGGGCAATTTGGCACCCACCAAGGCGGCAGGTATTTTTAGGCCAACACGGACATTGCTGGCCCCACAAACAATTTGTAGCGCTTCGGCAGCGCCCACCGCCACTTGGCAAACGCGCAGGCGGTCGGCATCGGGGTGCTGTTCCAGTGCCAACACTTGCCCGACCACCACGCCGCTAAAAAGGGCGGCGGCAGGTTCGACCGAATCGACTTCCAAACCTGCCATGGTCAGTTGGGCCACCAATTGTTCGGTGTCGATGGGAGGGTTAACGGATTCCCGTAGCCAAGCTTCGCTAATTTGCATGTTCCAATTTTCCGGCTTAATTGAATTGTTCTAGGAATTTAAGGTCATTTTCAAAAAATAAGCGCAAGTCGTTAATGCCGTAACGGAGCATGGCAAGACGTTCGACCCCCATGCCAAAGGCAAAGCCGCTGTAGTGTTCGCTGTCAATGTTGACCGATTTGAACACTTCGGGGTGAATCATGCCACAGCCCATCACTTCCAGCCAGCCTGTTTGCCCGCATACGCGACAACCTGCACCGTTGCACATCACGCATTCTATGTCCACTTCGGCGGAGGGTTCGGTGAACGGGAAGTAGGAAGGGCGAAAACGCACTTGGCTGTCTTTTTCAAAAAACGCCCGCAAAAATTCGTATAGCACCCCTTTTAAATCAGCAAAGCTGACATCGGTGTCCACCAAAAAGCCTTCCACTTGGTGGAACATAGGGGTATGGGTCAAGTCGGAATCGCACCGGTAGACGCGCCCGGGCGCTATCACTTTCAGGGGCGGTTTTTGCGCTTCCATGGCGCGGATTTGTACAGGGGATGTATGTGTCCTGAGCAGGGTATGCGCGTCAAAATAGAAGGTATCGTGCATGGCCCGTGCCGGATGGTGGTCGGGAATGTTGAGGGCGCCGAAATTATGGTAATCATCTTCAATTTCAGGGCCTTCGACCGTTTGAAAGCCGACACTGGCGAAAATTTTGTTGATGCGCCTTAAAGTGGTGGTGACCGGATGCAACCCCGCTATGGTTTGCCCGCGCCCCGGCAAACTGACATCAATGCGTTCGCTAGCCAAACGGGCAGCTAGGGCGGCATTTTCCAGCAAGGTCTTTTTGTGTTCCAATTGCCCCTGAAAGCTGTCGCGCGCTTGGTTGATCACTTGCCCGACCAAGCGCCGCTGTTCTGGGTCCAATCGGCCCAGTTCTTTCATTTGCAGCGTGAACAAGCCTTTTTTGCCCAAATAGTGGACGCGGACTTGGTCAAGTTGGTTTAGGTCTTCGGCTTCGGCAAGCGCTGCCAATGCCTGCGCGAGAATTTCTTCTGGAGTAGCGGACACGTTTTCGCTCGCTTAAGTTTAAATTGGAAAGGGCGGTGGTTAGGCTACTTGCCTAGCAAAAATTTGCATTTGCAGTAAGTGCCAACAGTAAGACTAGGCAAATGATCCGGGCATACTTTTATGCTGCCGACAGGGAGCTTTTGCCTAGTCTTGCTGGGCTGTTAGCCCAGCAAGATGAAAACCACCGGTCTTAGGGCCGATGATTCTTTATAGTGCGTATTATTGCAATGGGCTTTGGTTAGCTTTGGCAATCTCGGCGATTTTACCAAATGCTTCAATATCACGCACGGCAATATCGGCCAACACCTTACGGTCAATGGCCACATTGGCGTTACTTAAGCCATTGATCAAACGGCTGTAAGAAATGCCAAATTGACGGGCTGCCGCATTGATACGGACAATCCATAAGGCACGGAATTGGCGTTTTCTTTGTTTGCGGTCGCGGTACGCATACTGACCGGCTTTGATGACGGCTTGTTTGGCAACGCGATAAACGCGGCTACGCGCCCCATAATAGCCTTTGGCTTGTTTTAATATTTTTTTGTGCCGCGCCCTAGCGGTGACACCACGTTTTACTCTAGGCATGATTGCTCCCTAATCAACTGTAAGGCATCATGCGTAAGGCCATACGCACGTCAGATGGATGAATCGACATTGGCTTGCGCAGCTGTCTTTTTCTTTTGGTGGATTTCTTGGTCAAAATATGACGCTTGAATGAGTGTCCACACTTAAAACCGCCGTTGCCAGTGCGTCTGAAACGCTTGGCAGCACCACGGTTGGTCTTTATTTTAGGCATTTGTTTGCTCCAACGAATAATAAAAAAATCCCTGAGAAAAACCTGGCAAGGCAAAATGCATGGCCTTGAAAGATTAGCGGCACGGTGGTTTTGCCAGCGTGCTACAGCCACATCCTGTGCTGTGCGTTTAAAGGCGGCTTGCCGCCTTTATTTTTTCTTTTTGGGGGCCATGACCATGACCATTTGCCGCCCTTCCAATTTGGGGAATTGCTCAACAATGGCAATTTCTTCCAAATCTTTTTCGATACGTTTTAGCTGATCCATGCCCAAGTCCTTATGGGCCATTTCCCGACCACGATAGCGCACGGTGATTTTGGTTTTGTCACCGTCATTAAGGAATTTGATAAGGCTTCTGAGCTTGACCTGATAATCGCCTTCGTCGGTGCCCGGTCTGAACTTGATTTCCTTGACTTGGATTTGCTTCTGTTTCTTTTTGGCAATTTGCAGTTTCTTGTTCAATTCAAACTGGTATTTGCCATAATTCATCACCCGACAAACCGGAGGGTCTGCATTGGGCGATATTTCCACTAAATCCAAATCGGCAGCATAGGCAATTTGCTTGGCTTCGTCCAACGACATAATGCCTAATGATTCCCCTTCTGCGCCTGTTACCCTCACCCGTCTTGCCGTGATGGTGTCGTTCAGACGAACTTCATCTTTTTTTGCAGCGATATCTCAATCCTCCAATGCTTGTTGTTTTCTGTCTGCAATCTCTTGTTTTATCAGGTGGGTAAACTCAGTGATTGACAGGCTACCTAAATCTTGGCCTTTTTGGGTGCGCACGGTGATGCGTTGGCCTTCCAGTTCCTTATCGCCAACCAATAGCAGATAAGGTACACGCAACATAGAATGCTCGCGGATTTTAAACCCGATTTTTTCATTTCTCAAGTCGATTCTTGCCCTGATGCCAGCCACTTCCAGTTCGCGCAGAATGGTGCTGGCATAATCGGCATGGCGGTCGGCAATGGTCATGACCATAACTTGCACAGGTGCCAACCAAACAGGGAAAGTACCGGCAAATTGTTCGATCAATATCCCGATAAAGCGCTCCAACGAACCCAAGATGGCGCGGTGCAACATCACCGGCACTTGTTTGGAACCGTCTTCAGCAATATAAGTGGCGCCCAAGCGGCCTGGCATGGAAAAATCCACTTGGATAGTGCCACATTGCCAAACCCGTCCGATACAGTCTTTTAACGAAAATTCTATTTTGGGGCCATAAAACGCACCTTCGCCCGGTTGCAAGTCCCATTTCAGGCCTTTGGTGTCCAAGGCCAGTTGCAGTGCGCTTTCTGCCTTGTCCCAAACGGCATCATCACCAACGCGGTTTTCAGGCCGGGTGGACAGCTTGATGATAATGTCATCAAAGCCAAAATCTTTGTAAACATCAAACAGCAAATCAATAAAAGTGGCCACTTCCTCTTGGATTTGCCCTTCGGTACAGAAAATATGGGCATCGTCTTGGACGAAATTTCTGACCCGCATCAGGCCATGCAACGTGCCGGATGGCTCATTGCGGTGGCAAGAACCAAATTCCGCCAAACGGATGGGCAAGTCGCGGTAACTTTTGATGCCTTGGTTATAAATTTGGATATGGCAGGGGCAGTTCATTGGCTTGATGGCATAATCCCGATTTTCCGAATGGGTCGTGAAAATCATGCTGCCGAACTTGTCCCAATGCCCTGATTTTTCCCATAACGAACGGTCAACCACTTGTGGGGTTTTAACCTCGCCGTAGCCATTAAGGCGCAATTTTTCGCGGATGTACTGCTCCACTTGTTGGTAGATGACCCAACCTTTTTCGTGCCAGAACACCATGCCCGGCGCTTCTTCTTGGGTGTGGAACAAGTCCAAAGTTTTAGCCAATTTGCGGTGGTCGCGTTTTTCCGCTTCTTCCAAGCGGTGCAAATACTCCTGCAACTCTTTTTTGTCGCCCCAAGCCGTGCCATAAATGCGTTGCAACATTTCGTTCTTGGCATCGCCACGCCAATAAGCCCCGGCTATTTTCATCAGCTTGAAGGCTTTTAGCTTACCGGTGCTGGGCACATGCGGGCCACGGCACAGGTCGGTGAAACCGCCTTGTTCATATAAGGACAGGTCTTCATTGGCGGGGATGGAGGCAATAATTTCTGCCTTGTAATGTTCGCCCAAATCTTGGAAAAACTTTACTGCGGCATCCCGAGACAGCAACGAACGCTTAATGGCAAGGTCTTCGTCCGCCAGCTGCTGCATTTTTTTTTCAATGACAGTCAGGTCATCAGGGGTGAACGGCCGATGGTAGGAGAAGTCATAAAAAAAGCCGTTGTCGATGACCGGGCCAATAGTGACTTGTGCGTCGGGGAACAGCTGCTTGACCGCTTGGGCCAAAAGATGGGCAGTGGAATGGCGGATAATATCCACACCTTCGGCATCTTTTGCGGTAATTACCTGTAGATGGGCATCGCCTTCAATGACGGTGCTGGCATCCACCACACGACCATCCACCTTACCTGCCAAGGTGGCTTTAGCCAAGCCTGTGCCAATGGATTGGGCAATTTCCATCACAGTGACAGCATGGGCGAATTCGCGCTGCGAACCATCGGGCAGGGTAATTTGCGGCATGGGCTTTTAGTGTTCTTGGGTTAATAG
The DNA here is from genome assembly GCA_903945605.1 of uncultured Methylococcaceae bacterium. Classification (GTDB taxonomy): domain Bacteria; phylum Pseudomonadota; class Gammaproteobacteria; order Methylococcales; family Methylomonadaceae; genus Methylovulum. The sequence goes on from CAJAWH010000093.1 coordinate 37,052, forward strand.
AATAAAAAAAGCACTGGCTAGCCAGTGCTTTTGAAATCTGGTAGGCACGATTGGACTCGAACCAACGACCCCCACCATGTCAAGGTGGTGCTCTAACCAACTGAGCTACGTGCCTGCAAACTTGATCTACTATTATAGCAATTGATTTGGTTTGTGCAATACCAATGATTATTTTTATCAGCAGTACAGGTCAGGGCCCCTTGGGGGTGATGCGGTTCAGATGCTTTTTAGTCCGCTCCATCAGCATCTTTTGGCGTTCAACCGCCCACATTTCCAGTCCCACGTACAGCGGGATTTGGTGCTTGCCAATCATATCGCACAAGCCTTGCCGGATGGCGATCAGCCGAATGATGCCCTTATCTTTGGGGTGTTTGGCGAGCAGATCGGCAAATTCTTGTTGTTCGCTTGGGTTGAGGCAAAAATTCAGGGGACGGGTGATGGTTTGTGCAGGTGCGGGGAGGGATAGGCAGCACAAAAGCCATAGCGGCCCGATTAGTTTGTGTTTCATGCTTTGGAGGCTCTTATTTGTCATGTACAGGGAAGCACTATAAACTATATTGTTGCCGTTTATTGTAAATTGCAGCGGATAGCCTAATTTTAAAGAGAACCCTCATGAAAACCCCAAGCCTGATCACTTTAACCTTAATGTTGGCATCCAGCCAAGCATGGCCTTACGGCAGCGACAGCAGCAGCAAAGCCTGCGAAAAGCCCAAATTCAGCCATTTTGAACCGGCCAATAACAGCACCGTAGCCCCCCATGCCACTTTTAGTTTTATTGCCTCGCAACAAACCCTTCCGGATAGCTTACAGGTTACGGTTAAAGGGCAACCGGTGGAACTGACCATCACCGCTAAAAACCAAGTGTTTTATGTGCAAGGGCAACTGCCGGACAGCCTTAACAATGAATTTGTGCGCATCAATATAGCCGCAGACAGTACGCATAAATGTAGGGGAGCGGATGGCTGGTTATTGAAAATTGAGTAAAACCAGGTGATCTGGATGGCGCATAGCGCAATCCAGGGCTGCGTGGCACAGTTACCCCGTATTACCCTACGGGCTACATAGCGACAATAAGCTTTAAAATATTAATGGAATAGGTTATAAAGATGCTGCCCGTTAGGGTAAACCCATTGTTTTTAAAAATTTTTTGAGGCCACTTATGAAGCAAAACACCGCGCGACTAAACCCCATCACCCGCCTAGCCGCTACGCTGTTGCTGGTGGTTTTCAACCTGACCGCCGCCGTGGCGGCAACACCCATCGGCACGCCGGTCTACCCGGCATTCAGCAAGCTGCAGACCGTCGAACTGGTCGGCGGCAGCCCCGGCAACGTCAGTTGGACAGCCCCTAAAGCTGGCACTTACCAACTGTGGGTACAAATACCCGCCAGCAGCAGCTCGACCAACGCTATCTATAATGTTTACCCCAAAGGCAATGCCGTGGGCAACACCAGCTGCTCCAGCACCGACCCCACTTACCCTTGTTTTCAAGTGACCGTTGACCAAACCATGGCAACTAACGGTTGGGTACAGCTGATGCTCAACAACCTGGCCAGCACCCGCTGGGTGTTCACTAAAACCGGCCTGGTCAGCACCAACGCCAGCGGCATCCCCAACAGCCAGCAACTGGGCGTCGGCGAAGTGGTTTTCGCAAGTTACACCGCTTCCAAATTGACCCTTGGCCAAAGCTACCAAGGCGGCAAAATTGCCTATATTGACAGCACGGGCAAACACGGCCTGATTGCTGCGCCGTACGACCAAACCGGAGCTTATCCGAATGACATCCAATGGTATAACGGCAGTTACATCACCACCGGCGCGATCGGCACCGCCATTGGCACGGGTCAGGCCAACACCACCGCCATTGTCACAGCCCAAGGGCCGGGCAGCTACGCCGCCAAGCTATGCGACGACCTGGTGCTAAACGGTTACAGCGACTGGTATTTGCCGTCCAAGGATGAGCTGAACCAACTGTACCTCAACCAAGCCGTTGTGGGTGGTTTTGCTTATTACATTTACTGGAGTTCTAGTGAGGGCGACTACGGCAGCGCGTGGGGCCAGGCCTTTGGCTATGGCGGCCAGAACGGCATCAATAAGTTCAGCACGCTGGCAGTGCGCGCTGTTAGGGCTTTTTAACACTTCAACCCTTTAACCATTTGCTTTTCCCGCGAAGCGGGCGATTTTTTTGCCCTGGTGCTGTGACGGCTTGCCAGTTTGTCGTCACAGCCCATAGTGTGGTTTCTCGATAGCAAACCACCCTACCCTACTTTTAACATGTCTTGCGGGTTAGTGCGGTATTTCCGCTCTTTTTA
>CAJAWH010000094.1 GCA_903945605.1 uncultured Methylococcaceae bacterium
CGAAATTTGATCAATAGCCAGTGATTTTGCATTTCCGTATTTTGGTACAGGACTTTATCCATACATGATTTAATGATTTTTAGCCCCATACCGCTTTCGGGCAAGCTGTCAAAATCATCAGGGTCAAAATTAAACTCTGCATCCAAATCTTCAAGGCCATTGCTTTCGAAGGTTTTGCCATTGTCTTTTACATCAATGGACAAATAAAAATTGTTCAGCGAATAAGTGATGGCTATCGTATGATCTTCCGAACCCGCACAGGCATGCTCTATGGAATTGTTGATGGTTTCCGCGACAGCTATTTCAATTTCCGCTTGTTCAGCCTCGGTAAAATAATTTGCCGCCATCTCTTTGGCACATAATGCCGCTAATCTTGCATTAGCCAATTTGCTTTGGATAGAAAGAGTAACCTGGTTCATAATAATCGCCTGACCTTTTGTATAATTTTCTGGACATAAAAGCCCACTCGGAGCGGATGCAAAAATAAGCATTCCCTGCCCCGATCAGGGGATTGGAATGTCTGCCTCAAACGTGTGAAGCCTTGGCGGTTGCCGACACGCCATTACAGCAACCTTTTAGCCCCTACTACTATCGGGGGTGAATAAAGCCCCGCTTCCGGTTATTCCATAGCCAAGGCTTTTAAGCACCAACAAAGTGCCTCCAAAAAGCCTATGCATAAGCACACTGCCAGTTGCTGGGCACTCTAGGCCAAAGAAGCCTATTTGTTGCCTAACCCTGTAAAACCTGCAGAGTAACAGCCGGATGGTACTCTTCGGCAATTTTATATTATAGTATGGTTATGACTTTTTTAAAAACGCTAATATTTTGTAATTGCCCATGCGTTTCGGGTTTTAATGCACAACCTAACCTAACCTAACCTAACCTAACCTAACCTAACCTAACCTAACCTAGCCCCCTTATTCGATTAAAAGGATTGCCCGAATGGATGTCATACAGCGTATCGCCCAAGAGTTGACTATTACCCTCAAGCAGGCCTGTGCCGCCGTGCAATTGCTTGACGAAGGCGCAACTGTGCCGTTTATTGCCCGCTACCGTAAAGAAGCCACTGACGGATTGGATGATACGCAACTGCGGAATTTGGAAGAACGCTTAAGTTATTTGCGTGAGCTGAACGACCGCCGCACCAGCATTCTGGACAGTATAAGAAGCCAAGACAAACTGACCCCTGCATTAGAGCAAGCCATTAACGCGGCGGACAGTAAAACCTTGCTGGAAGACTTGTACTTGCCCTATAAACCCAAACGCCGCACCAAGGCGCAAATTGCCCGCGAAGCCGGTTTGGCACCGTTGGCGGATGCCTTGCTTGCCGACCGCAGCTTAATCCCCGAGCAAGCCGCCCAGCTTTATACCGATGCCGAAAAAGGCGTACCTGATGTGGCGGCGGCATTGGATGGTGCACGGCAAATCATTATGGAGCGCATTTCTGAAGATGCTGAGTTGTTGGCGCAATTGCGTGAACATATCTGGCAACAGGGCATTGTCCACGCCTCCGTTGTGGCGGGCAAGGACCAGGCGGCAGAAAAGTTTAAGGATTATTTTGATTACCGCGAAGCGATCAATAAAATCGCCTCGCACCGCGCCTTGGCTTTGTTCCGGGGCCGTAATGAGGATTTTTTAAACCTACATCTACTGCCGGGGGCTGAAGAGAAGGAAGAACATGCTTTGTGCGCGGGTCGGGTGGCGCATTACCTAAAAATTACCGACAGCCAACAACCCACTGCGGCATGGCTGGCGGAAACCGCCCGTTTGGCATGGAAAACTAAACTGTTCACCCGTATTGATCTGGATTTGAAACAGCGTTTGCGCGAAGCCGCCGAACAGGAGGCTATCCGTGTGTTCTCGTGCAATTTGCGTGATTTGCTGTTGGCGGCACCAGCAGGTGCCAAAACTACCCTGGGGCTGGACCCGGGCATACGCACAGGGGTCAAAATTGCCATTGTCGACAACACTGGCAAATTATTGGCGACCGATACCCTGTACCCGCATCCGCCGCGCAAGCAATGGGACGAATCGATTGAATCCCTCGCCAAGCTTATCCGGCACTACCGCGTTGATCTGGTCAGTATTGGCAACGGCACCGGCTCACGCGAGACCGACCAATGGGTGACCGACTTAATGAAACGGCACAGCGATTTGTTGTTCAATAAAATGACCGTGTCAGAAGCAGGCGCTTCGGTGTATTCGGCCTCTGAATTGGCTGCCAAGGA
>CAJAWH010000095.1 GCA_903945605.1 uncultured Methylococcaceae bacterium
CCCTGCAACAAGCGGATGCCGCCGTTAAATTTGGCATGACGGTGGGCGTTGGATTTGCCGCCACCTCGTCACCCAGCCCCAGTGCGGTGATGATACCTAGCCGCGCTGTCACGGCCAGCAATGGCAAAAGCCAGGTCTGGGTTATGGCGGATGACCACCATGTCCATGCGCGGGCAGTCGACACAGGGGCATTTAGGGAAGATGGCGTAGTTATCCGCAGCGGCTTAAATGCCGGCGAAACCATTGCCATTGCCGGTGTGCATACCCTTACCGAAAACCAACTGGTGCGTCCGGTGGATGCAGCGGAGGCACCATGAATATAAATACAGATACTGAAGCCAGCAGCCGCTTTAACCTGACTGATTGGGCGTTACAACACCAAACCTTAGTGTTATATCTAATGCTGGTGCTGACCTTGGCGGGGCTGTTTTCCTACACCAAACTGGGGCAATCGGAAGACCCGCCTTTTACTTTTAAGGTGATGCTGGTCCATGCCACTTGGCCCGGTGCCAGTGCCGAGGAAATGGCTGCACAAGTCACCGACAAGCTGGAGAAAAAAATTCAGGAAATCGCCCATTTGGACTATATCAGCAGCTTTTCCCGCCCAGGGGAAGCTATGGTGTTTATCACCATTAAAGATGACACGGCCTCTACTGTAGTACCCGAGCTATGGTATCAAGTGCGGAAAAAAATCGGTGATATCCGCAATACCTTCCCCGAACAACTGGAAAGCCTGACGTTTAATGATGAATTCAGTGATGTGTACGGCAGTATGTATGCACTGACCGGCGATGGTTTCGACTATGCCGAGTTAAAAAAACAGGCGGAACTGATCCGTGCCGAATTGCTGCAAGTAAAAAATGTCGCCAAAGTGGAATTTTTCGGCGAACAAAAACAACGCCTGTTTATTGAAATTGCCAATGCCAAATTGGTCGCTTTGGGCATCAGCACCCCCGAGCTGATACAAACCCTGCAAAACCAAAACGCAGTGGTGCGTGGCGGCACTTACGAATCGCCGGATGAGCGTATCCGCATTGCCGTCTCAGGCCGTTACACCCAATTGGCAGACTTGCGCGAATTGCGTTTACGCGCCCATGGGCAAGATTTCCGCTTGGGCGATGTCGCCAAAGTTTATCGCGGCTACGAAGACCCACCCCATGACAAAATCCACTACCAAGGCAAAGAAACCTTGTTGTTGGGCATTAGCATGACCGAAGGTGGCGATATTATTGAGCTGGGCCATGCGCTGGATGCAGCGGTCAGCCGCATTCAAGCCAACGCCTTGGTTGGCCTGGAACTTAAGCCTGTCACCCTGCAATCGCATATCGTCGCCCATTCGGTCAACGACTTTGTCCACTCGCTGGTGGAAGCCTTGTTGATTGTCTTGGCGGTCAGCCTGCTCTCGCTGGGCTGGCGCAGCGGCATCGTGGTTGCCATCACCATTCCTGTGGTGTTGGCCATCACCTTTCTGTTCATGCACTATTTTGACATTGGCTTGCATAAAATTTCCTTGGGCGCGTTGATTTTGGCGCTGGGCTTATTGGTGGACGATGCCATTATTGCCGTAGAAATGATGTCGGCGAAAATGGAACAAGGCTGGGGCCGATTAAAAGCCGCCTCTTTTGCCTACACCTCCACCGCCATGCCAATGCTGACCGGCACACTGGTCACCGTAGCCGGATTTTTGCCGATTGCCACGGCTGCTTCGTCAACCGGCGAATACACCCGCTCCATTTTTCAGGTCACAGCGATTGCTTTATTGGTGTCATGGTTTGCCGCCGTGATTTTTGTACCGTACATCGGTTATCACCTATTGCCCGATTATGGGCAAGCCCCGCAACCGTCAAAACTGAGCCGCTGGTTCAGATCAGCCTTTAACAGCAAAACCAAAGTGGCAGAACAGCACCATCATGACATTTACAGCTCACCGTTCTACCAACACTTACGCACCATCATCACCGCCTGTGTCCGCTACCGCAAAACGGCAATAGCAATCACCTTAGCGTTGTTTGTGTTGGCAATTGTTGGTTTTGGCAAGGTTCAGCAACAATTTTTTCCTGATTCCTCGCGTTTGGAATTGATTGTCGACTTGCGCCTGACCGAAGGCGCATCTTATGCCGCCACCGAAACCGAAACTAAAAAACTGGAGCAATGGCTATTGGCGTGGAACCAGCAACACCACGGCATTGATAATTTTGTCGCCTATATTGGCTCCGGCTCGCCGCGTTTTTATTTGCCGCTGGATATCCAATTGGCACACCGTGGCTTTGGACAAGTCGTTGTCTTGACCCATACCTTGGCAGACCGTGAAGCCTTGCGTAAAGACCTGCTGGCCCTGTTCGACCATGATTTTCCGGCCTTGCGGGCTTCCGTGTTGCGCTTGGAAAATGGCCCGCCGGTGGGTTTTCCGGTGCAGTTCCGCGTCAACGGCGGCAATATCCAACAAATCCGTGACATTGCCCATCAAATTGCCGGCATCATGCGCGGCAATAGCCACCTGAGCAATGTGCAACTGAGCTGGGATGAACCCAGCAAGGTGGTTAAAGTCAGTGTCGACCAGATGAAAGCGCGGCTATTGGGCATCAGCTCCGTGGACATTGCCGCCGTATTAAATGGCGGCATCCAAGAGCTGTACATCACCGAATACCGCGAAGGCATTGAACGCATTGATCTGGTTGCCCGTGGCGCCGAACAACAGCGCCTGTATTTGTCGCATTTGCCGGACTTGATGATCAACACACCCGCCGGTGTCGGCGTGCCGCTGGCACAAATTGCCACCATCAGCTATGCATTTGAAGAAGGCGTGATTTGGCGGCGCAACCGCATTCCCTCCATAACGGTGCGCGGCAATTTGAACGGCAATGTGCAAGCCCCGTGGGTATCCGCGCAAATTGAAGCGCAATTGGACGGGCTAAAACAAAGTTTGCCAATGGGCGTGAGCATAGAAACCGGCGGGGCGGTGGAAGAGTCCGCCAAGGGCGGCGCCTCGGTCGCGGCAGGCTTCCCGCTGTTTTTGCTGGTGGTGTTGACTGTACTGATGATCCAGCTGCAAAACTTCTCGCGGGTGCTGCTGGTGCTGCTGACCGCGCCGCTAGGGCTGATCGGCGTGACTATCGCCTTGCTACTGTTTGACAAGCCGTTTGGTTTTGTCGCCATGCTCGGCACCATCGCCCTATCGGGCATGATCATGCGTAATTCGGTGATCTTGGTCGACCAAATCGACCAAGACCGGGCTAGTGGCATAGTACCTTGGCAAGCGGTGGTTGAATCGACAGTACGGCGTTTCCGGCCCATTGTACTGACTGCAGCGGCAGCCATTTTAGCCATGATACCACTCACCCAAAGCGTGTTTTTTGGGCCGATGGCGGTGGCTATCATGGGCGGGTTGGCAGTGGCGACCTTGTTGACGGTGCTGTTTTTGCCCGCGCTGTATGCTTTTTGGTTCAGGGTTGCCATACCCAAACCCAACCGGTTGCCATAGTTGTCCCCCGTAACGTTATAGCCAATCCATCACTTCACAGGATTACCCACTATGCGCCAAATAACTTTATTCATAACCGCTGTGCTGTTGGCAACGGTCGCCCATGCCGGCCCCAATGCCTTGCCGCAAAAACCACAATCCCTGCTCGACATCTACAACCAAGCACTGTCCCACGATGCCACCTTGGCTTCTGCCCTGAGCGCCAACAAAGCGGCACAAGAACTGATCGAACAGGCCAAAGCCTTATACCGCCCAGTGGTCAGTTTTAAGGCAGGGGCATCGGATAGCCAAGCCGATGTGCGTTATAAAGGCAACGGCGTACCCTTCCCTAATGGCGTGCGTGCCTACCAAGGCTACCAATACGGCATAGAAGCCCGCCAACCGTTGTTCCGCAAGCAAAATCTGGTGCAAATGGAACAATTGCTGACGCAAGTCAACCAAGCCGACAAGCAATTGCATTTGACTATGCAAAACCTCATGCTACGCACCACGCAAAGCTATTTTGACGCACTGCTGGCGCAAGACAAACTGGACTTGATTGTAGCGCAAAAAGCCGCCATTTTAAGCCAGCTAGAGCAAGCCCGAAGCCATTTTCAGGTGGGCAGCAGCACCATCACCGACAGCAACGAAGCCCAAGCCCGCTTTGATTTGATTGCCGCACAAGAACTGGCCGCGCAAAACAACGTGGCAATCGCCAAACGCAACTTGCAACTGATCACAGGGGATTTGCCCGGCCCATTGGCAAAAGTGAAGGCCAGCTTGCAACCGCAAATGCTGGCGCAAACCATGGACGAATGGCAAAAAGTGGCCGAAGACAGCAACTTACGCATCCAAATCCAGCAAGACCTTGCCAAACTGGCCGCGCAAGAAATCCAGCACAAACA
>CAJAWH010000096.1 GCA_903945605.1 uncultured Methylococcaceae bacterium
GCGGTCAGGTTACAGACCACCAGCAACAACGCTGCGGCGAGCTGGCTGATGGGCTTGGGTCGGGTGCGGTTTTGCTTCATGGTTGGCCTCAAATATTTATTAAATACAGTGGGTTTGCCCTAACAGGCAGGGTTATTTAACCCATCTCATCAAGCAATGTCAAATTTTTTGTAAAGTGGGCAAGCTGTTTGTGCCCACGCGGAAACTTTATTTTTTGTAGAGTACAATACGCCTGTCCTTTTACCCTTAATCTTACCCTAAGCCCAAACAGCCAACACCCTCCCTCCCCATGGGCATTATCAGCAAACTGGCATCACAAACCGCCATTTATGGCCTCAGCAGCATTTTTGGGCGCTTCCTCAATTATTTGCTGGTGCCCCTGTACACCTACTATTTCTCAACGGCAGAATACGGGATAGTGTCAGAATTTTATGCCTATGCCGGTTTTTTTTCGGTGCTGTTAATGCTGGGTTTTGAAACCGGCTATTTCCGCTTCCGCAACAAACAGCAAGCTAACCGTGATATCACTTATTCCACCGCACTGATTTTCATCGTGTTATTGAACGTGGGCTTTTTGGCACTGATTTTAAGCGCCAACAGCCAACTGTCCAATGGCCTCAACTACCCGCAACATCCAGAATATATTTTATATTTCAGTGGCATTTTAATACTGGATGCGATAGCAGCCCTGCCCTTTGCACGGTTGCGGGCAGAGAACCGCGCGTTCCGTTTTGCCGGTATCAAACTAACGGAGATTTTGATCACCGTATTGTTAAGCCTGTTTTTTATTGTCTATTGCCCGCCATTTTTTTCCGCCCACCCACAAACCTGGCAACAACAGGCCGTGGCCTTGGTTTATTTGCCCTCCATTGGCGTGGGTTATATTTTCATAGCCAACCTAATTGCCAGCGCCATAAAAACGGTATTGCTGACCCCGCAACTGCTGGGCATTGCCTGGGGCTTTGACCGCCAACTGCTGGTAAAAATGCTGGGCTATTCCTTACCGATGGCGGTCATCGGCTTTGCCGGTATCATCAACGAAATGCTTGACCGCGTGCTGTTGAAATACCTGCTGCCTTACGATAGCCAAACCAACCTGAAGATGCTGGGCATTTACGCAGCCTGCTATAAGCTGTCCATTCTGATGTCGTTGTTTATCCAAGCTTTCCGTTATGCCGCCGAACCGTTTTTCTTCGCTTACGCTGACCACAACGATGCCAAACCCGTTTATGCCAAGGTGCTGCGCTATTTTGTCATTTTTTGCGTGTTCATCTTTTTACTGGTGGCGCTATATTTGGATTTTTTCCAATATTTCTTGGGCGAACCGTTCCGTAGCGGTTTGGCGGTAGTGCCTATCTTGTTGCTGGCCAACTTATTTTTGGGCATTTATGTCAACCTGTCAGTCTGGTACAAGCTCACTGACCGCACCTTAATGGGCGCGTGGGTGTCGATAGCGGGCGCAGTACTGACCATTGCCTTAAATATCTGGTGGATACCCTTGTTTGGCTTTGTCGGTTCGGCTTGGGCCACCTTGGCCTGTTATGCCTATATGGCCTTGCTGTCCTATGGTTTGGGGCAGATTTATTATCCGGTGGCTTACCCAGTTTGGACTATCACCGGTTATATCGTCTGGGGGCTGGTGCTGTATGGCCTACAGGGGCAAGCCTTGCAGTTTTACCCGCACCCTTGGCTGGTTTCATCGGGTCTGTTGCTGGCTTACCTGTTAAGCGTCGCCTGGTTTGAAGGCAGACGTAAACGGTAATATCGTGCCGTATCCTACCCACAGCAAAACTGGCAGTTTTGTCCAGCAAATGCTAATCTTGCCCTGTCCAAGCCCGCCCCTGTCGCCAAGCCGCCGCCATGTACACCACCCATATCGCCCAACAAACTTATAATTTTGTCAGCCTACGCAATTTGCTGGCAAAAGCCAGCCCTGCCCGTTCCGGCGATTATTTGGCGGGCGTGGCGGCAAGCAGCCATTTGGAACGGGTCGCGGCGCAATGGGTGTTGGCGGATGTGCCGCTCAAGCAATTTTTGACCGAAGCCGTAGTGCCTTACGAAACCGACGAAGTGACGCGGCTGATTATGGACGGGCACGACCCGGCCGCTTTTGCAGCCATCAGCCATTTGACCATCGGTGATTTCCGCGATTGGCTATTGTCCGAACAGGCCACTACCGAAACCTTAACCGCCATTGCGGCTGGCCTGACACCGGAAATGGTCGCCGCCGTGTGCAAAATCATGCGTATCCAAGATTTGATTTTGGTGGCGAAAAAATGCCGGGTGATCACCCGTTTCCGTGGCACGATAGGTCTGGAAAACCGCTTATCGACACGCCTGCAACCCAACCATCCAACTGACCACCCTGCCGGAGTCGCTGCCAGCATTTTAGATGGCTTGCTGTATGGTTGCGGGGATGCCGTCATCGGCATTAATCCCGCTTCTGACAACCTTGAAGCCACCGCACGTCTTTTATATATGCTAAATGACGTGATCGAGCGTTACCAAATACCCACCCAAGCCTGTGTATTGGCACACGTCACCACCACCTTGCAAGCAATGGCGCAAGGTGTGCCGGTCGATTTGGTGTTCCAGTCCATCGCTGGCACGGAAAAGGCCAATGACAGTTTCGGCATTAACTTGGCGTTGCTGCAAGAAGCGCACCAAGCTGCCTTATCCCTGCAACGGGGCAGCCAATTTGCTGATGGCATTGGCAACAACTGCATGTATTTTGAAACCGGACAGGGCAGCGCACTATCCGCCAATGCCCACCAAGGCATGGACCAACAAACCTGCGAAGCCCGCGCTTATGCCGTGGCACGGCAATTTAAACCGCTGCTGGTCAACACCGTGGTGGGCTTTATTGGCCCGGAATATTTATACGACGGCAAGCAAATCATCCGCGCCGGTTTGGAAGACCATTTTTGTGGCAAACTGCTGGGCTTGCCGATGGGCTGTGACATTTGCTACACCAACCACGCCGAAGCCGACCAAGACGATATGGATATGTTACTGACGCAATTTGCCGTGGCGGGCGGCACCTTTATCATGGGTGTGCCGGGGGCGGATGATGTGATGCTGAATTACCAATCAACCTCGTTCCATGATGCCTTATATATCCGGCAGGTGTTGGGGCTACGCCCGGCACCAGAATTTGAGGCTTGGCTGCAAAATAACCAGATTTTTAACCACCACAACCAATTGTCCCGACCGGAACTGCCCGCTTTGTTCCGTTCGGCATTGGCCAGCCAAGGTTAACATTATGTCCCAACACCCGCCAACCACCCCTGACACTTGGCAATGCCTAAGCCAATTTACCGCCGCACGGATTGCCTTAGGTCGGGCGGGTATCAGCCTGCCCACCCGTGCTTGTTTGGATTTTCAGCTAGCCCATGCCTTGGCGCGGGATGCTGTCAACCTGCCGTTAGATTTTGACCAGCTGGCGCACAGCCTGTCCGTGCAGGGCATTGCCTCGCTGTGCCTGCACAGCCAAGCCGCCAACCAACAAATCTATCTGCAACGGCCTGATTTGGGACGCTTGTTAAGCCCTGCCAGCCAGCGCAGCTTACAAAAACTGAAACCTTCTGCTGCCGATGCGGTTGTGATTATCTCCGACGGCCTGTCATCAACCGCCATAACCCATCATGCCGAAGCTTTCCTTAGCATATTGCTGCCCAGCCTACAAGCCCAACAGTACCGGATGCCGCCCGTGTGTTTGGTCAAACACGGACGGGTTGCCATTGGTGATGCCATAGCCGACCACTTTGCCGCCCGTTTATGCATTGTGTTGATCGGCGAACGCCCCGGTTTAAGCTCGCCGGACAGTATGGGCATTTATTTCACCTACCAAGCCCGCTCCGGCTTTAGCACCGATGCCGACCGCAACTGTATTTCCAACATCCACAGCAACGGCCTTAGCTATGCCCAAGCCTTACATAAACTGCTGTTTTTAATAGCCGGTGCGGAACAGCTCAAGCTATCGGGCGTGGCCTTAAAAGACCAATCGACCGAAGCAGACTTGGCACTGCCACAAGCCAATTTCTTATTGGATTTTTAAAAATAGCCATTGCCCTAGTATTTTTTTCAATAGCCCTTGACTTGCGTGATATTAAAGCCCATACTCTGATCCAGCTTGAAAATAAGATTTACCCTCTGTTTACCATTTCGATGTATCTGTGTTGTTTCTCGTCCGGTTTTTCAAAGTAATCTCCCATTTTTACCAGCTCCATCAGCCCTAGGGCTTTATTTATCTTTACAATTTATAGGACTTATCATGTCTACTACCACCGGCGTCGTCAAATGGTTTAACTCTGAAAAAGGTTTTGGCTTTATTGAGCAAAAATCTGGCCCAGATGTTTTCGTACATTTCAGAAACATCAATAACTCAGGCGGCTACAAATCTTTAGACGAAGGCCAAAACGTTCAGTTCACAGTGACCCAAGGCCAAAAAGGCCCACAAGCAGAAAACGTCACTGTTATCTAAATAGCCTTCTAAAAAAACCCGCTGTTGATGCCGGCTTGTCTGGTGTTGGCAGCGGGTTTTTTTGTTGTCTGAAATTTGGTAACAATAAGGTAAATGGGAGCAAATAGATGCCTGAATCGCGCCAGAAATTAAAAGTACCAGAGTTGCTTGTTTTCATTAGAATTTCAGCACTATGGTTTATCTTAGCAGGATGCTTCCGTATCGCCTACTACGCAGGCCAACAGTCTTTACCTTTATTATCTGGCGTTGCTTGTACTTTTCAAGCAGTAGGCATTATCGTCTGCCTGATTGTTTGCTTAGCCTACGCTTGGATGCGGGATGTTAAATCAACCATAAGCCGCCTTTTGCGTAGTTACCGCTTCGACATATTCGCTTTCGCAATTATTGGAGTTTGGTCAAACTATTTGGCATCGCCTTGGCTGTTAAAAGTACAGCCCGTCATTGATGGGATAGACCCTCGGTGGATTCCTACCATTTTGATAGCCCTGTTTTTGATGCTTCTATCGTCCATATTTAGGGGATACTGGATACTGAAAAAACCGCCACCCTCCCAATTCCACTTTTTTGGTGACGATGCAATTAAGACCGAAAATGAAAATACCCTGCAAAATAATGAACTGGCGAGGAACTTCGCTGAGACGGTATTGGCAAGTAGAGCGCACTCAGGGCTCGTGTTTGGCATTGATGCCCCCTGGGGTATAGGCAAAACCAGCTTTGTCAATCTTGCGGAACGCTATTGGAAGAAGGCTGGGGGAGATTCGGTAATCGTTTTTCGTTTTGAACCTTTACGGTACGCTGCCGAACCCGATCTATCGGAGCGTTTTTTACGCGACCTTACAGCTGCTATTCAACAGCAGGTTTATGCACCAGAGTTCCTACCAGCCGCTTCGCGTTATTCGCGGATGATTAAGAGCATCTCGCTTTTTGGCTTCAGGCTGTCTATTGAACCACTGAATGAAACCATTGATGAATTAATGGAAGATATTGACGATGTCCTTAAAAGTATTCGCAGGCGCATCATCGTCGTTATAGATGATCTAGATCGACTTGAACCTAAAACGGTCAACAACGTATTATTTGCTGTTAGACGCACGTTCAACCTATCGCAAGCAACATATATCCTATGCTACGACACTGAAAATCTAGTGAAGGGAAAAGACGATGGCAGCAATGCACGTGAGTTTCTTGAGAAGTTTGTAACTGTGAAATTAAGCCTATTTGTTGACAGTGCCATGCTCCGAGACTTCTTGAAAACGGACTGGCGAAAAAATGAGCATTCCATTCCGACCATTCCAATAGAAAACCTGAACAAGCTCGAGGCCGTTTTGAGCAAACTAGCTGAGATATTGGACTGGGATTTTGCGCCGAATTATTTCCCATTAATTGGCGATATGCGTAAACTGAAGCGTTTTGTCAATGCAGTTCTTATGATGCAGATAGAGAAATCAGACTTAAGTAAAACAGATTTCAATGTGCATGACCTCGTCAACCTGATGCTTTTGCATCTTAACTATCCAGGAGTGTTTCGACATATCTATGCAGAAGAAACAGAAGGAAGGCAAGGTATATTTTCAGCAAAACGGAGTATTGAAGCGGGAACAGCAACATTCTTCAACAATGAGAAATTTGAGCAAGTATTGAAAGAATACGATGCCACCGCAAGCTTCTTGTTAAAACAGTTATTCGACGTGGAAGTGCTAAATCTTGGGAAAATCGATCTAGCTAATGAAAGCCTCCTAAGTTCCCGTGCCTGCTTCAACATGGCGCCGTTCCGGAATCTAGAAAAGTACCTGAAGCTAATCGTCAGATTAGCTAAGCCAGAACAGCGAGATACATTCAAGTTTTACCAAGATGCCGTCAATCGCGTTAAGAATGGCAATTCAGTTGATGCCATTTTAAAAGAAGTAGAGTTCAACCTGCAAAAAGGTGGATCAGCACACGAAAAATTTTGGCAGGTTTTGGTCAACCAGTCATACGAACTTACAAAAGATCCAGCCAAAGATGCTATCAATACCCTCGTGAAATATTTACCGCGTTATTCTTCAATTCCCGACTCCGGCGAATATATATCTTTGAGAAAAAGCACGATATTATCCTTAATCTACCTGTTGGATCGTGCTGGGTGGGGCCGCACCCAAGGACGTAGATTAGAAAATACCAAAGAAAATATACTCGAAATTGCTGAGCGTATCTACGGTGAAGGTAATTTCAAAAATGAAGGATTGATCCGTCGTTTGGCATCGGCGAAACGAGGGACACTTGGCTGGCACGATTTAATGCAATTCAGATTGCATTGTTCGGCTGACCGACTAGGACAAACACGCAATCTCCAAAGTGCGTTGATCGTTCATGATGACATAAATGCCCAGACGGATGGCATGGTTTCCACTCTCGCGTTAAAAGGTATGCGAACAATTTCCCAATCGGTGTTTAAACTGTTTAAAGAGACCTATATTGAACGTAATATTAATTTTTTTACCGAGGTTGATAACACACCTGACCATGAATTTTATGGAGATTCCGAACAGTGGCTTAAAGCGCAAAGTTTACAAGTTGAAGATGGCAATCGGCTGGAAGATCAATTGTTAGCCACCCGTTCGGCTATAAAAAGCTTTGTTATATACCAGCTTGCCAATCGAGAAGATGGTCACGGTTCAGGTGTGGGAGTCGGTGTATATGATGAGTCGGGTACCGGTAATTTATCGGGCATTAGCTCTATAATGAACGACTATATCTTTGATTTGTGCTTTAACCCATTGGTTGACGAGGACAACATCTATCATTTTACTGACCACTGCTTGCGTAACCTAAGCAGCGGTTTTTTTGGTGCTGATCAGGACGTGAAAGGGTATGCCGCCACAGGGAAGAGTTTAAGTACTGGACTTATTCCAGAAAAACTGCATGAATACTGGAAAAATCACGGCCCATATATTAAGGGGAGAAATCTGCAAAATAAGGAAATGCCTGTTTTTACGTTTAATTATGTAGCAACATATACCGAACATTTGCCAAAAGTATTTGAAGTGCTGGACAAAATGACAGCAGCTCCCCCTAAAAACAACGAATGAATTGCGGTTTCTGTCGGTGAATCGGTCAGGATTATGCGTGAACTCCAATAACTAAGCCAACATCAGTTGGCTGCACTGACTGGTATTTCCCAACCAACCCTTTCAGCAATTGCGCATAACCAAGTCAGTTTAGACCTTGAACAGGCAAAAATTCTAGCAAAAGCCCTTAAATGTCATCCTGCTGTGTTAGTTTTCCTTGGCTGGGATATTGAAGCCGCCGCTTAATTTTCAGCTTTGAATTGTCAGCCTAAAATTGAAATTTTGGGCTGGGCATTATGGGTTGTCGATAACTTCATTATGGTTTTTATAACTCAATCCTAATCCCAATCTCCACCACTTGATCAACCGGAATTTTAAAGAATTCAATGGCACTGGATGAGTTGTGGATCAGGAAGCGGAATAAAGCCCGTCGCCAATTGGGCATGGCACTTTTGCGCTTGAACGACACTTTTTCGCTGCCGATAAAAAACGATACAAATTTGGTGTCTATCCCCAAGCCTTCTTCAACCGCCAGCTTTAAAGCCCTACGGACATCTTGGGTTTGTTGGAAGCCGTAATAAAGTTTGACGCGGAAAAATTTGCGTTGATGCCCAAAGGTGCGGATTTTTACCCGGCGCGCCTCTTCCACATAAGGTTCATCCGTGGTCACCACGGTAAGCACAATGATTTGCTCGTGCAAGACATGGTTGTGGCGCAAATTGTACAACAGCACTTGCGGTACGCCGTGGACGTGGCGGGTCAGGTAAATGGCGGTGCCTTTGACAGTGCACAATTCATGCTCTTGCAGTTGTTCTTCGAGGTCTTCAAACAATACCCTGCGTTCCGCCATATATTCTGACAGCATGGCACGGCCTTTAATCCATGTGGTCATCACCAGGTATAAAACCAGTCCCACCGCTAAGGGCAACCAACCGCCGGACGGTATCTTTAGGCAGTTGGAAGATAAAAACACCAAGTCGATGGACAAGAAAAAGGCCAAAAACAATATGCTGGCGGAGGTTTTCCATTGCCACAATTCCCGAATCACCAAAAATGCCAACAGCGTAGTGGTGACCATAGTGCCGGTTACGGCAATGCCGTAAGCCGCCGCCAAGTTAGTGGAGGATTTGAAGCTAAGCACTAAGATGAACACCGCAAACATCAGCATCCAATTGACGGCGGGGACATACACCTGGCCTTTTTCTTCGCCGGATGTGTGCAAGATGGGCATACGCGGGCTGTAGCCAAGCTGGATGGCTTGTCGGCTGATGGAAAAGCAACCGGAAATCACCGCTTGTGAGGCAATGATGGTTGCCAAGGTCGATAAGATCAGCAGCGGATAGAGCGCCCAATTAGGGGCCAACAAATAAAAGGGGTTTTGGATGGCATCCGGGTGCTGCAACAGCAATGCACCTTGACCAAAGTAATTGCATAACAGGGCCGGAAAGACAAAGCTGAACCAAGCCAGCCGGATGGGCTTAAGGCCAAAATGGCCCATGTCGGCGTATAAGGCTTCCGCGCCGGTCATCACCAACACCACTGCACCCATGATCATAAAGCTGTGCCAACCCATGGTATGCAGCAGGTTAAGCGCGTAATGCGGGCTGATGGCCAATAATACGGTGGGTTCGTCAATAATGTTGATAATGCCTAGCACCGCCAGCACTGCAAACCAGAAACACATGACGGGGGCAAACATTTTACCGATGGCCCCTGTCCCTTTGGCCTGAATAATGAACAACACGCACAGGGCGGCGATAGTGCCGGGCAAAATGTAGTCATGTAAGGTAGGGGTGATGATCTCCAGCCCTTCCACGGCACTTAACACCGAAATGGCAGGGGTGATCATGCTGTCGCCATAAAACAACACTGTGCCTATCAGACCAACGGTAAGCACATACTGTTTACGTCGGGGGTTATTGTTGGCCCCAAAAAGCGTCAGGGCCATTAACGCCATTATGCCGCCTTCACCTTTATTGTCCGCACGCATGATGAAAATGGCATATTTAACGGTGACGACCAGCATCAACGACCAGAACACTAACGACAAAACCCCTAGCACATGCTCCTGGTCAATGGGCACGCCAGCAAGGAACACCTCTTTCAGTGCATATAAGGGGCTTGTGCCAATATCGCCAAAAACCACGCCAATAGCACTTAATGCCAGGCCCATAGTTTGTTTTGTCGTATGATTTTGATGGATTGCAGACATTTTAAGGTCGGGGTTAAGAAAAAACGGAGCGGGTTAATGGTTTGGCGGCTGCCGGGGCGGGACTATGACCGGCCTCTTGTTGGCAGTTTTCTTGGTGCAAGACCGCCCAGTAATTTTTTATATTATAACCTGATGTTACGCGACAGGTGTTGTCTGTGCGGCAAGCTGTAAAAAGCTCAAGCCAGTTTTTTGGGCTGGCTTGGGGATTCCCTTCGACTTCGCTCAGGGAACGTACCGTTTTTGCAGAGGAAAAGCTTCTGGCATCGGAAGGGCCAAGTAAAACCGCACCCGTTGGCTGAGCGTAGCCGAAGCCCTGCCAACATCCGCTTTTTGCAATTAGCCATAACCAAACGCTACCCGCCCTCGACCACAATGATATGTTTTGCCAGCATGTTTTGCAGGATTTGCAAGCCACCCGCGTGGATAATGGCGGGATTGGGATGACCTGATTCTGCCGCCACTTGTTGCAGGCAATCCGCCACGTTAATGGCTGTTTGTTGCTGGATGATTGCCAGCAAACGGTAAGTCATGGGGGTGATTTCGATAAACGCCACGTCATCACTGACATTACGGTGCACCACCAAAAAAGTGGGCTGTGCCGGTGCTGTGTTAGGGATAAAATCAGGGGCAATTTTATGGACGGGGTATTGGTAGGCCAAAGGCCAAGCCAGCGGTGATAAGCTGATGGTTTGCCGGGCCAGATCGCTGCCGTCAACATTGTTGATGGTTAAGCTGTCTTGGCTGATCGCCAAGGCCATTTCCACCCATTCGTAATGTGCCAGCTCCACCAAAAAGGGCAGATCATCGGGATGCTTGCGTTCGTTCTGCAAGTAATCAATAAATTCTTCGGGAATTTCCGAAAAATACGGAGTTTGGCAGCGATGCTGGGCAAAAAAACCATTAACCAGTGCCAGCCATTGCGGCCCGTCCAGCAGGCTGAACAACACCGGAAAATTGCTGCTGAGAAAGCCATTGATATTATTGAACAGCAGTTCACGGTAAATGGCGACACGGGGCAGCGGGGCATCCGCCGGTGGCGGGAAGCGGTCTGGGGAGCGCAGATAATCGGCAAATTCGCGCTGTTTGGCGGCAAAATCCACCCGCCCGCCACGACTAGGCGGACTGTTGTGCATGTTGTGCGCCCCAGGCACTTTGGATGTCTTTGATAGTGGCCACTTCGCGCATGAGTTCGGCAAGTGGCGGAATATTAAAATCCCTTTCCAGTAAGGTGGGGAACACGCCAAACAGCTCGTAAGCTTTGCCCAGCAACTTCCAAACCGGATCAATAATTTCTGCACCGTGGGTGTCGACCAAGAAATCATCGGCTTCAACATAATGGCCCGCCACGTGCGCGTAGCTGATGCGTTGCCCGGGCATGGCGCGCAGAAAGGCCTCGGCATCGTAGCGGTGGTTGATGCTGTTGACGTAGATGTTATTGATGTCGAGCAGAATGTCACAATCGGCTTCAGCTACGACGGCATTAAAAAATTCTATTTCGCTCATCTCCTGCCCTAATGCGGCATAGTAAGAGGCATTTTCAACGGCGATGCGTTGCCCCAATATGTCTTGCACGCGCCTGATGCGGGCGGCGACATGGCTAACGGCTTCGGCGGTGAAGGGAATGGGCAATAAATCGTACAGATGGCCATTTTTGCTGCAATAGCTCAGATGTTCGCTATACAACTTGATTTGATGGCTATGCATGAATTGCTTGACCGACAACACTAATTGCTCGTCGAGCGGGTCGGTGCTGCCTAAGGACAAGGACAGCCCGTGGCAGATGACAGCGTGCCGTTCGGTGACTGCACGGAATTGTTTGCCCAGTTTGCCGCCGATGGTTATCCAGTTTTCTGGTGCCACTTCATAAAAGCCAACATCCAGCGGCGTATCGATAACGTGTGACAGAAAAGACCGGCGCAAGCCCAAACCAGCACCTTGCACCAAGTTTTGGGTGGTGTCCATAAGCATACCTATAGCGGGTAATGGGGCACAAGCAAGATAAGGGGCATAAGGCTATGCCCCTCTTCCACACATGCGGACAGCTGATCGATTAATGTTTGGCTGGTGCTGCTGGAGTGGTTGCTGGTGCAGGTGTCACATTGGCTGCACAGCCGCCTTCTTTGCCTTTCATCATTTCGGTGCAACCTTGCATGTTGTCGCCACAGCCTTTCATAGCCGCGCCACAAGCACCTTCTTTGGCTTTGGCATCAGGGCAGCTTTTCATGTGTTCGCCACATTGGTTGGCGCATTTGCCTTCTGGCATTTTACCGGCCCCACAGGCGCCTTCTTTACCTTTCATGGATTCACCTTTCATCATTTCACCGCAAGCGCCTTCCTTACCTTTCATCATGGCACCGCAGGCTGATTCCATGCCTTTTTTCATTTTGTCGCCATCCATCATATCGCCACATTTGCCTTCAGTGGTTTTTTGGGCAGCGGTTTTTTTGTTGTTGCCAGCACAAGCGCCCTCAGCCGCTTTGGGTGTACCCATGCCCATGGCTGCACCACAAGCCATTTCAGCGGCTTTGGTAGCTTCTGCAACTTGCATATAGCCAGAAGACAATTCGGTCATGCCAAAAGGATTTTCTGCATGGGCAGCGGTGGCGGCAACTGAAGAAATAAATGCCATGCCCATGGCGGCGGCTAAAGGAGATTTGTTGGTTGTTTTCATGTTGGCCTCGTAAATTGAGTGTAAGTAATGGGAAATGCTTTGCTTAACGATCTATTATAAATGCAAATTGCCTTAATAATAAGGGTTTGTTGTTGTCAGGCACGGCTTGCACTGTGTTTGGCTGGTGTGGTGTCCGGTGTTGTTGTCCCCATGCGGGTCAAGCCGTTGCTGTTTTGGCATCGAACTCGCAGCAATCAGCCAGCAAACAACCTTGGCAACGCGGCTTTCTGGCTATACAAGTGTAACGCCCATGCAGAATAAGTAAATGATGGGCTTCTTTTTTGTGTCGTTTGGGCACCCATTTGTCCAATTTTTTTTCCACTTCCAGCACATTTTTGCCCGGTGCAATGCCAGTGCGGTTGGCAACGCGGAAAATATGCGTGTCCACAGCAATGGTGGGCTGCCCAAACGCGGTGTTTAGGATAACATTAGCAGTTTTTCTGCCCACCCCCGCCAGTGCCTCCAGCTCTTGACGGGTGGATGGCACCTGCCCGTCATGCCGTTCGATCAGCTGTTGGCTAAGGAGGATAAGGTTGCTGGCCTTGTTGTTGAACAGGCCAATGGTTTTGATGTGTTGTTTTAGGTTGTCCACGCCTAAAGCCAGCAAACTGGCCGGGGTGTTGGCAACTGGAAACAGTTTGGCGGTAGCCTTGTTGACCCCCTTATCGGTGGCTTGTGCCGATAACACCACTGCAACCAATAATTCAAATGCCGTTGTGTAATGCAGCTCTGTACTGGGATTAGGGTTGGCTGCCGCCAAACGGTCAAAAATTTCCAGACGTTTTTGTGCGTTCATGCCTGTTCTGTTGGGCGGGCAGGTTTACGGGGCATTGGCTGGGCACGGCGGTTAATGCTGGTTGCCGCGCAAAATGTCTTCTTGCAATCCGGCAAACTGGTCAAGATCATTTAAATTGGGAATCCAGCCGCGCTTGACACAATCCCGATAACACCAAGCGGGCGTGGTTTCGGTTTTGTAAGTCCAAAAGAACCAGCCCAAATATTTTTCAAAAGCCAGCAATTCGGCGGCGGCATAAGCACGATAAGCGACAGACAGCTGGAATGCATCCATCTCTTGTTGGTCATGGTTAAAAGGGTCCTGTTGCCAGTGTGCGAGCATCCTTAAATCCAGCCCCAAGCTCCATTCCCCACAATACACCGGCAAGGCCAATCCGCTGATAATGGCATCGGCTTCTTGTTTCCAGTCTTGTATGGTTTTTTGGATATGGCCAAAAATATCCAAATTAAGGTCTGCTTCCACAAAACATTGGTAACGGTGAATATCCAGCACGACATTTTGAAATTCTGGCGCGGTCAAAAAACCCAGGTATTCTTGATAAGTGCGGAAACCATCATGGAACACCACGGACACGGCTTCTGGACGGCAATGTTTGCGGATACGGTGATAAGCGGCGGTGGTGTAATGTTTTAATAGGTCTGTGGCAATGTCCCAGCGCGGTTCGTTCAGCACTTCTATGCCGTGCAAGGCGGGGTAAGCGGCATAGCGTTCCGCCAAGCGCTCCAGCACGTCAAGCGAATGGTTTATATACGCTTCGTTAGTGTGCCATTCACAGACATCTTTAATGCCGCCGTTATCAAAACCGTTTTGGCAACCAGGCGCGGCATGTAAATCCAACACGATGAGCAAACCGCATTCGGTGGCCCACTGAAAAGCGCGGTCAAGCACCGCCACACCACCTGGCACATAAGGATAACGGTTGTTGCCGTAACTGCTGTGGTAAGGGTAATCGGCACCAAACAGCCAATGGCCCACGGGGATGCGCACCGCGTTGATACCTGCTTTAGCTAACCAAGCAAAATCTTCGCGGGTGATAAAACTGTCCCAATGGGAGGTCAATCGTGAAGCCGCTTGTGAACCCAATTCCACGCAAAAAGACGTTTCATCTTGGGCTGCCAAGCCGGTAAAAAGACTAGGGGTGATCCATTTCTCCAATACCAGCCAACCGCCTAGGTTGACACCACGGATTTTTTTGCGCGGATAAGATGTGGCAATAAAATCCGTCACAATAATATCCTTCGCGAATGGAAAGCTTCCGCCGAGGGCTGATTGGTGATGCTCAACAACGTTGCCTCGGGCAATTGCATGCAGATCAACCGGAACATGTCTGCTTCAGCTTCTGGATTAAGGGAATCAAACGCTTCTTGCAATAATATCCATTTGGGACGGTACAACAACAGGCGTACCAAGCCCAACCGTTGCTGGTCACTGCGTGGCAAAGCTTTATCCCATACTTCAACCACATCCAATTGGCTTAGCAGGTCATCCAAGCCCGCCAGCCGGAGTGCCGCCACAATCGCCTCCTCGCCAAAATGGCTGCTGGCACTCGGGTAACAAATGGCTTCGCGTAGGTTGTCGGTGGGCAAATAAGGGCGTGGTGGCATAAAAAACATCGGGTCATCATCGGGCAAGATAATGCGCCCATGCCCCCAAGGCCATAATCCGGCAATCGCCTTGAACAATTTGGCACCTAGGGTTGCATCACCGTGGATAAGCACCCGCTCACCCAAACGGATTTCGGTGTCAATGCAGGCAATGATGGCATCACCATTAAATTTGCTGATGCATAGTTTTTCAAAGGTCAGTATTGGCAATTCGTCCTTTTCCAAGACTATACGGTTGGGGTCGGGCCGGACAATTTCTTGCTCCAAATCTTCCAAAGCTTTGACCAGCCCCAAAACCCGCTCGACCGAAGCCCGCCACTCGGCAACTTTCGCCATATTGTCCACCGGCCAGGACAGGGCTGAAACGGTTTGCTGGAAAGATTGCACTGCTTGCATCAGGGCACCCAAGGTAATGCTGCCCAAGATATAACGGGGTGCTGTCACCAAAACCGGAAAGGCCATCGACAACACCGAATAACCGGAGGTGAACATCATGATGCTCAGCCAAGCTTGGGTCTGTTGCGACCAAATGCCGACAATTGCGGCAAACGAGCGATGCAAACGGGATTGCTCGGTGGTTTCACCGTGGATGAGTGCTATTGATTGGGAGTTTTCCAGCGCCGACACTAAATTGAAGCGAAAATTGGCTTCGGCGGTTTGTTTGGCTTCGGTGGCGACGGTTAATGACCGGCCTATCCACCAGCCCAATGAGGATGCACAACCGGCATAAATAAACGCCAGCCAGACCAAATGCCCGTGTATGGGAATCTGGAACAGACCCAAGTCCAGCACCACCACACCGGAGAGCGTCCATAAAATTTTAGTGAAACTGACCAGCAATAACACGCTAAAAAGCAGGGAATGGCAAAGATCAATCGCCGATTCAGTGGCAATACGGATGTCTTCAGCAATGCGCCCGTCGGGGTTGTCGTGCTCACCTTCAATATGGGTGACCAGATAATGACGGCCATTGACCATCCAACGGCCAATAAGGCGTTCGGTCAGCCAAGCCCGCCAATCCACCTGCAAGCTACGTTTAATTTTTAAATGATTGGCGGTGACGGCAATGTTGGCGATTAAGATCAGTACAATCAGGCCAATTTGCTTGAACAACCCCCCCATTGACCGCTGGTCCAAAGCATTGAACAAGTCGGCGCTCCATTCCGTGATAAACACGGCAATGGCAATTTGCATCACAGTAAGCAAAACCAGTAGCAGTGCGCGAAACTTGGCCGCTGATTTTTCATCAAGCCAAAACGAACCAGCCAATCGTAAAAATTGTATAAAAAAGCTGTTGCTGTCCAACATAGCCGTTACCTGAGTTGTTATTATTGTGCGGTGGGCAATGTTGGATTATATACAGGATTTTGCCGGAACGGCAAAATTTAACTGGGGCGACCCGCTACACCACACCTATGCCAGATACTTAAAATAACCAACACATCAATGTGTTATGATATTATGGCGGATATATACCATCAATCTGACTTAATATATAGCGCATGAACGCAAAAATATATCGCGCCTTAATCTTGTTTGGGTTTAGTGTGGTGTGGTTGCATAACGCACTGGCTAAAGGCCATGACAACACCGCAGCCAGTGAACAAAGCCAAATCCATGCCGCTGTTGCCCATGTGTTAAAGGCAAACAAAGGCTTTGTTGCCCAGCATAAAACCAGCTATTTCCTGCCTTTTATCCAAGGCCAAAAGCCCAAGGCAACAGTGGTGACATGTGCGGATTCCAGGGTGCATTCCCATGCTATTGACCCGCACCCTGATGGTGATCTTTTTATGGTACGGGATATTGGCAATCAGGTCGCTACGGCTAAAGGCTCGATTGAATACGGTGTCCGCCACTTGCATACCCCGTTATTGCTGATTGTGGGCCACTCAATGTGCGGTGCCGTCAAGGCGGCGATGAGCGATTACTCGGCTATGGAACCCGCCATTAAGGAAGACCTCAGCACCATCCATGTGCCGCGCGGTGATCCAGATGACCCCATACAAGTCAAGAGTGCCGTAGAAACCAA
Organism: uncultured Methylococcaceae bacterium; assembly: GCA_903945605.1. Lineage (GTDB taxonomy): Bacteria > Pseudomonadota > Gammaproteobacteria > Methylococcales > Methylomonadaceae > Methylovulum. The sequence continues at coordinate 16,843 of CAJAWH010000096.1, forward strand.
TGTTAACCAACAGGTTGACCTTGCATTAAAAATGTTTCAAGACGAGTTGGCGCAAGGCAAGCTAATGGTCATTGGTTCGGTATATGATTTCCGCAATGACTACCAAAAAGGTTCCGGGCGTTTGGTTTTTACCAATGTCAATGGCGAAACAGAGCCAGGCAAAATTAAACAATTGCTGTCCTTGTCAAAAGGCGTGACCACCAAATAACAGCTGCACAGTGCGCTGGCTGAATCATCGCCTGAATGCCCCCTTCGGCTACGCTCAGGGAACACCAGCCTCGCTTGCCAACCACTATCGGCGCAGCTCCCTTGGGAAGCCCGCTTACAACACCTGCACCATAGTATTGCCAATACCCAACAGATGCAATTGGCTTTCGGTATTGTTGGCAAAAAATAGCTGATGGACTACTGCGCCATTGCTTGCCACAATAGCAATTTCCGTCCCCGTGCTGCCATAAGCCTTTTCTGTGATGGAATCTCCGGCCAGACTAATGTGCGACAAATTTAAGTCGGTGATTTGACGGTTTTCGGTCAATGTTGCCAGCAATGATGTGGGCATAATTTCTATAAGGCTTGTTTGTATAGCACCCAAAGCCAAACCATTGAGGTTGGCGGCAGTGTCTTGCACCGACAACAAATAAGGTGATTGGATAATATTTAGCACCCCTACGTCGCTGCTGGCCTGTGCGGCAGTCACTGTTACAGTGGGCGTACCAGCATTGGTCAGTTTTATGTTGGCGATTTGCCCAGCAATTCCCTCCAGCCCATCGATTTTGGCCTCTAAATTTGCCGCCGAGTCGCCAACGGTGGCAAATGTTTCAGGATTGCCCTTGCTATCAGTCATTTTAGGTGCGAGCGCCAATACATCAGCAATGTTGATTTGCCAAGTAAAGAGATTGTTGCCGGAGCTGTCTTGTACTGACAGCAGTTGCTTGCCCATGGCCGCCATGGTGTCTAGGCTACTGGACATGCTCCAGCCAGAGTCAACTATTCGGATGGGTATGGTCAAGCCTTCTTGAACAAAAACTGTGGCATCAAAGATGCCTAAAGTCACTGATTTGCCATCCGAGTGCAGATTGCCGAATTGCCCGAACGAGATGCCGTTGGGCAAAGTAAAAGCACCCAGCGCATATCCCAAGGACAGCAGCTTGGCTTGGTTGGCATTGATGTGTGCGGCTGTGTCAGCAACAGTCACCAACAGCTTGTCGCCTAGCGTGGCAAGCGCGGTGATATTGCTTGCCACGTTCGCCGCTGTGTCGGTCACCTGGATATTGCCATTGTCGATTTGTGGCCCCAGTGCCAGTAGCTGGGTGGCTTTGGTTGCTACATTTGCGGCACTGTCGCTGATGGTCACGGATAGCTCATTGCCAAGTTTTGCCAGTGCTTTCGCATTGGCGGCTATATGTGCCGCCGTATCGGTGATATGGATTCCGCCCGCAACGATTTTTGTACCTAAGGCGCGTAACTCGCGGATGTGGGCGGCTACGTCCGCCGCCGTGTCGGAGACATTATTGAAGGTGTAGGGGATGCTTGCACTATCGGTCATCTTAGGTGCAAGTGCCAGCAAGTCCGCCACGCTGATTTGCCAATAAAAAGGATTTTGGCCGGAGCTGTCCTGTAAAGACAGCAGTTGCGTACCCATAGCCGCCAATGCGTCCAAATTGTTGGCTATATTGCCATTAGAATCGACTACATGGATGGGGGCCGCCAACCCTTCCTTGATAAAAGCGATGGCATGTGCAATATCTAAGGTCACTGATTTGCCGTCAGTATGCAGGTTAGTCAGTAATATGCCGTCGGGCAGCTTGAAGCCTGCCAGAGTGCTACCCAAAGACAGCAGCTTGGCTTGGTTGGCGTTGATTTGGGTAGCTGTGTCGTTAACCGTGACTGACAACTCGGTGCCTAATGTGACCAGTGCCGCTGAGTTGGCGGCAATGTTTGCCGCCGTGTCCGTCACTTGGACACCTCCCCTGCTGATGCGTGCGCCCAAAGCGAGCAGTTGTGCTGCGTTGGTGGCCACATTCGCGGCAGTGTCATTGATGGTAACCGAGAGATCAGCACCCAATATGGCCAGCGCCGCCGAGTTGGCGATAACCTGCGCTGCCGTGTCGGTGATATGGATGCCGCCCGTAGCAATTTGCAAACCTAGCGCGAACAACTGGGCAGCATGGGCGGCAATATTGGTGGTTGAGTCCGTGATGTTGCTGAAGGTGTCAGGATGCCCCCAGTAGTCGGTCAGCTTGGGGGCTAGTGCCAGCACGTCCGCCGCGCTGATTTGCCATTGGAAAGGCTGGTAGCCGGAGATATCTTGGACAGACAGCAGTTGGTCGCCTATAGCTGCCAGCGCGTCCAGGTTATTGGACAGGACATCACCATAATCAACCACATGAATGGGCGCGACCAACCCTTCTTTGATGAAGGTGATAGCATCAGCGATATTCAATGCCACTGACTTGCCATCCGCATTCAGGTGGCTAAACGATGCCCCATCAGGCAGTTTGAAGCTAGCTAGCGCACTGCCTAACGACAGTAGCTTGGCTTGGTGGGCGTTAATTTGCGCCGCTGTGTCAGTGACCGCCACTGAAACTGCAGCGCCCAGTGTGACCAACGCCGCCGCATTGGCGGCAATATTGGCGGCGGTATCAGTGATGTGGATAGCACCAGCAGCGATGAGTGCGCCCAAGGTGAGCAACTCAGCAGCATGGTTAGCCACATTTGCCGAAGAGTCATTGATTGTTATAGATAACTTGTTGCCCAGCGAGGCCAATGCCGCAGTGTTGGCGGCAATATGCGCCGCAGTATCAGTGATATGAATGCCACCGGTGGCGATTTGCGAACCCAAGGTCAGTAACTGCGCCGCGTTGCCAGCTACGTTAGATGCTGAGTCAATGATATCACTAAATATTTCTGGTTTGCCGGATTTGTCGGTCATCTTGGCAGCCAGTGCCAGCACGTCGGCGACACTGATTTGCCAAAAGAACGGGGAATATCCTGAGAGGTCTTGCACCGACAGTAATTGAGCGCCTATGGCTGCCAGCGCATCGAGGTGGTTGGAAATGTTCCAGCTAGAATCGCCCACATGGATAGGGGCAACCAGCCCTGCCTTGACAAAGGCAAGAGCATGGACGGTATCCAAGGTCACCGATTCGCCATCTGAAAGCAGGTTGGAGAATGATGTGCCATCTGGCAAAACCAGACTGCTTAGCGCATTGCCCAAAGCCAGCAGCCTATTTTGGTTGGCGTTGATATTTGCGGCATTGTCTTTGACAATCAGTGTCAGCTTAGCCCCTAGCGTAACCAGTGCCGATGCATTGGCGGCCACGTTAGCCGCATTGTCGGTGACGTGGATACCGCCAGGGGCGATTTGACTGCCTAGCGCAAGCAGCTTGGCTGCGTTAACAGCCACATCAGTTGCGCTATCGACAACAGTCACTGACAGCTCAGTGCCTAAGTTGACCAGTGCCGTCTGGTAGGCTGTGATATGTGCTGCGCTGTCAGTGACACGGATACCACCCGTAGCCACTTGCGTACCTAGCGCAAGCAGCTGGACGGCATGGGCTGCCACGTTCGCCGCAGTATCGGTGATGTGGTTGAAGGTATCGGCGTTACCATAATAATCGGTCATCTTGTGCGCCAGAGCCAGCACGTCCGCGACACTGATTTGCCATACGAAGAAGGCATAACCGGAATTGTCCTGCATTGACAGCAATTGGTCGCCCAAGGCAACCAGCGCGTCTAAATTGTTGGTCATATTGGCACCAGAATCCACTATATGGAACGGCACAAGCAATCCGGCCTTGATAAAAGCGAAGGCATGGGTGACATCCAAAGTCACTGACTTGCCGTCTGCATTCAAATTGTTGAACACTGTGCCATCAGGCAGGCTAAAACCAGTTAGCCCGTTTCCTAAAGACAGCAGTTGGATTTGGTTAGTGTTGATGTTTGCGGCAGTGTCGCTGACAATGACTGTCAGCGCCTCGCCTAGCGTAGCCAATGCCTTGGCATTGGCAGCAATGGCGGCGGCAGTGTCGGAAACGTGGATACTGCCGGCTAGGAATTGCGCACCCAATGCAAGCAGCTGGGTAGTGTGGGCGGCCACATTGGCAGCGGTGTCGTTGACGGTCAATGACACCGCCGTACCCAGCAAAGCCAATGCTGCTGCATGGGCGGCAATATTGACCGCACCGTCAGTGATTTGGATAGTGCCAATGGCTATTTGCTTGCCCAAGGCGAGCAGTTTGGTAACGTTAGCAGCCACATTTGCGGCAGAGTCGCTGATGGTCACCGATAGTTCCGTGCCTAATACAGCCAAAGCCGTCGCGTTAGCATAAACATGCGCGACCGTGTCGGTGATATGGATGCCGCCAGTGGCGATTTGCGGCGCCAACATGAGCAATTGGCTGGCATGGGCAGCCACGTTCGCCGCCGTATCGGTAATCATATTGAAAGTGTCGGGAACACCATAATAAGCGGTCAATTTAGGCACCAGCACCAGCACATCAGCGACATTGATTTGCCCAGTGAAAGTGCCGCTATTCGAGGTGTCATGCACCGACAGCAATTGACTGCCCATTGCCGCCAAAGCATCAAGGTTTTTAACAATATTGTCGACAGAATCCACGACATGGATCGGCACGGTTAGCCCTTCTTTGGCAAAGGCGACCGCTTGGCTGGCATCCAAAGTTACGGATTTGCCGTCTGTGTACAAATTACTGAACACTGTTCCGTCCGGTAGGGCAAAGCTGCCCAGCGCGTTACCTAACATTAGCAGTTGGGCTTGGTTGGCGTTGATGTTGGAGGCCGTATCGGTGACCATCAGCGACAACTCGGCACCTAATGAGGCTAGGGCAGTCAGGTTCGCGGCAATATTTGCAGCCGTATCATTGGCTTGGATGCCTCCAGCAGGGATTTGCATACTTAAGGTGAGCAACTGGGCGGCATGGCTGGCAACATCTGTTGCATTGTCTTTAATGGTTATTGATAACTCAGTGCCTAGCGATGACATTGCCGTCACATTGGCGGCAATGTGTGCAGCAGTATCGACGATGTAGATACCGCAATGGTCAATTTGCGATCCTAACGCAAGCAATTGGGGGGCGAATGCCGCCACATTTGCCGTGCTGTCGTTGATGGTCAGCCACAGCTTGTCCCCCAGCCCAGCCAATAACACAGCATTGGCGGCAACATTCGCCGCCGTTTCCGTTATTTGGATGCCACCATTGCCAATTTGCGTGTCCAGTGCGAGCAATGCTGATGCATGGGCAGCCACCACTGCAGCCGAGCCATTGACATTGCTGAAGATGCCGGGATTGCCAGATTTATCGGTCATCTTGGTTGCGAGCAGCAGCACGTCAGCGACGCTGATGTGCCAAGAGAATGAGTAGTAGTCTGATGTATCTTGGACTGACAACAATTGACCGCCCAAAGCTGCCAGTGCATCGAGGTTATTGGCAATATTGCCGGCTGAGTCCACCACATGGATTGGTGCAGCCAAGCCTTCCTTAACGAAAGCAATGGCATGGGCAGCATCTAAGGTCACTGAATTGCTATCAGCGTTCAGGTTGCTGAACAACGTACCATCAGGCAGGACGATGCCATGCAGTGCATTACCTAAAGACAACAACTTAACCAGATTGGCGTTGATGCTGGTGGCAGTGTCGGCGACAGTCACTGACAGTTCGCTCCCTAGTGGAGCGAGTGCTAGTGCGTTGGCGGCAATGTTGGTGGCGGTGTCCGTGACGTGGATGCCGCCCACAGGGATTGATGCAGCCAAAGCGAGCAGTTGGCTAGCATTGGCTGCAACATTATAAGGTGAGTCATTGATCGTCAAAGAAATATTGATGCCTAGCGAAGCCAGCGTGGCGGCATTAGCAACTATGTGGGCTGCGCTGTCGGCAACTTGGATGTGGGCAAGGGTTATTTGCGTACCCAGCGCGAGCAGTTGGGCTGCATGGGCAATAATATTGGCGGCCGTGTCTGTAACGTTGTAAAAAGCATTGACTGGGATGCCTAGAATATTGGTTAATTTGGGGGCGAGCGACAATACCCCAGCAGCGTCGATAACCCAAGGGAAATAAAGGGTGTTCCCAGTGAACTGCGCGGATACCAGCTGTTTGCCCAAAGCTGCCAGCGCGTCGGCGTTGGCGGCTATGGCAGAACCTGTGTCGACTACAGCAATAGGCGCATGGGAGGTTTTGGCGAAGGCTAAAGCTCGGGCGACAGATAAAGTGGCGGGGGTTGTCATAGCGGCAGGTATCCTTCAATACAGGGTGGTTGGTGATTAAAGCCGCCTAGCCATCCAGTATCTGAATGATCAGGCTAATATGTTGTTTTTATAATAGTAATCATAGTCAGGATTGTATATTGAGGGTTGTTTCAAGTCAATGTTTTACAACTATTAAAAATGGTAGTGGCTAAACCGTTACTGCACATTACGAAAACAAGCCCTTCAAAGATGCGCATTAGTTGGTTTTAGTGTCCGCTAGCCGGCATGTAAACAGTTACAAGTTATCCACTACCAAAGTGTTCACATAAGCAAGTGGTAACTGGTTTTACGCAGCACGTTGGCTTGCCTGGCCATTGTGCTTGGTTGAAGTCCCCTTCGGCTACGCCCAAGTAACAGACAGTTTTATCTTGACCACTCTTCTAGAAACAGACAGCCACTTGCGTAACATCAGGTAATAGGGCGAAATATCGTATGTTTTATGTTTGCGGACTAGCTGGGAAAATGCCGTCACTTATTGCAAATAAGGCACTGGGTTACTGGCAATTTCGCGGGCGGCCAAGAATTGTGCATAATAGTTACGGGAGGCAAATCCAAAGGAAGAGCCATTGTAAGTATCAACAATACGGACAAAATCGCGCCCCACTTGATTTTGTGCCCGCTTCATGCCGCCAATGCCATGATTATAGGAGGTGATGGCGGTAGGCCAATCGCCCAGTTTGTTGTAGGCATAGCGCAAGTAACGGGCTGCGCCGATGGTGGAGGCAACCGGATCAAGGCGTTGGTCAATGCTGTCGCCGCCCGGCATAAAGGTTTTTGCGGCACCCTTAGTGAATTGCCACATACCGACCGCTCCGGCGGAGGATTTGGCGCCCGGCTGAAAAGAAGATTCCACATGCGGCAGGTACGCCAAATCTTCCGGCAAACCGGCATCATGGAATATTTTTCTGAACTGACGGTCATAGTTACGGCTGATTTCCAGCCCTTTCACAAAGCGTTCGCGGGTGCCGCGTTGCGAACGTAAGCGGTCAGCAGCACCGACCAATACGCTGTTTAGCGACCGGCCGTTATTTTGTAGTTTGGCGATCATTTGCCGGTCGTTGGCGGACAGTTTTTGGTTAAAGCGCACTTTACTTTCCAGAAACGTCAGTTGTGCTTTCCAATACTCGCGCCGCTGGCTGACCATTTGCTTCTGCGCACTAGTCAAGCTATCGCCGACATTGCCGGGCAACACCATCACTTCGTAAACCACATCCAGATAACGGTCATCATGGAAGGCCACTTCGGAACGCCGCCATTTTGCATAGGTTTTACGCCAAAACTCCACCGCTGGCTCCAGTGCAGCGGGTTTGTGGAAAACACCGGACAAGCTATGGCTCGGGTAGCGTGGCGATGTGGTCTGCCCGACGCTAGGGCGCTGTGTTGACTGCTGCCCTGAGTTTTCGATGGTGGGGGTGCTGCTACAGCTATCCAGCAACACTATAATGGCCAGTAGTAATGCGGTGCGTAGTATGGGTCGGTTCATAGTATTGGGATGATTATGTGTGACGCTATTTTAGGATGCATTCTATTTGTTACGCATGTGCGTGACAAGCGCAATGATGGGGTAAACTGAACGCCGAATTGATAAATTAAATCCATTTTGGTGGCAATCATTACGACCTTGCCGGATAGTGTTTCAAGGTTGCCGAGACAATCACCAAGCTTCATTAGCCTTTACCCCACTGCAACCAAAACGCAAAGCAATAAAGGGTTAATCTCCGCGTTGTTATTGCAGCGGGCCAAAGCGGCCCCGGTCACGGCCGTGCCACCATGTTGCCGCCAAGTCATGCGCCTGTTGCAGGCTATCGGCTTTGCCTAACAGCTTAACTGCCACTGCCGCCGTACCCAGCACGGACATTTCGGCAAATTCATCTTGGCTATGGCCTTGCCAAACTAGGGCTAGCTGTGCGGGTTCCAGTAACGGGGGTTTTATATGGCGACGAGTAAAGAGTGCCGGCCACAGTTCATCAAACAATTGGCCTTGGTGGACGCTTTGCACTAAACAGTCCATATCCGGATTACGTTCTGTCTCCCCCCCTTCGCCTTTTAATACTGCCATGTGCGGCTGCTGCAACAGGGCGGCGGCGTGTTGGTGCACAGCGCGGTAGCTGGGATGAAAAATACCTTGGATACTGTAATCGGCATTAAAGGGGTTAAGCAAGCGCACTAGGGTATGCACAGGAGAGCGTAAGCCCAAAATGGGCCGAAGTTCGATAATGTCATGTAGCTTGGGGCAAAATTGCTGCAACGGCAAATAGCTGAAGTGGCTTTGTTGCAGTTGTTGCCGGGCTTGCCCTATCGAATCGGCAGCTGTCAGACCCAGATAAGCCAAGGCGTTTTCGGTGTACAGGCGGTCTGCCGAATGACCGTTGGCACCGTGCATAAAGACTTTAATGCCATTTTCTGCCAGTAGCAATGCCGACAACAAAAACCACGGCAAATGGCGGCGTTTGCCCGCATAAGTTGACCAATCCAAGTCCGCCGCTTGCGGAGCGGCAACTTGCCCAAACGATTCGCGTGCCGCTAAGACAAAACCGGCCAGTTCTTCCGGCGTTTCTTCCTTGATGCGCATCAGCATTAAAAAAGCACCCAACTGCACCGGCAACACTGCATCAGCCAGAATCATCTTCATGGCGCGATAAGCTTCGTCTTGGGTCAGCGGCCTAGAACCCTTTTTGCCTTTGCCGAGTATCCGGACAATTTCCGCAAAAGGGTGTTCCTGATGGGGCGTTTGCTCGTGGTGGGTGGCTTTCATAATTTCAGCATCACATAATGGTCCAGCAGCAGTGCGGCAAACAGTGCGGTAATGTAGACAATGGAATAGCCAAAGGTTTTCATGGCGGTTTTGTTGTCTTTAAGGCGTATCATCTGCACGGCAAGAAAGATGAACACCATGTCTAATGGCAATGCCAAGCCCAAGTAGATCAACCCGCTCATGCCGGTCAAATAGGGCAACACGGTCACCAATAACAGCAGTATGGTATACAACAGAATTTGCAGGCGGGTAAAGTCAGCCCCGTGGGTGACCGGCAACATGGGTATTTTGACTTTAGCGTATTCTTCACGCCTGGCAATTGCCAATGCCCAAAAATGTGGCGGGGTCCAGACAAAAATAATCAGCATCAGCAGCAAGGCATACGGATGCACTTCACCGGTCATGGCGCACCAACCCAATAGCGGCGGGGTAGCCCCAAACGCTCCGCCGATGACAATATTTTGCGGTGAAGCGCGTTTAAGATACAGGGTATAAATGATCGCATAGCCAAACAATGACAAAAACGTCAGGATGGCGGTCAGGGTATTGACCATTATCACCAACAGCAACATGGAGCTAACACCCAAAATAAAGGCAAAACCCAACACTTGCGGGGCGGTTAACGTGCCGCTGGGCAAGGGGCGGTTTTCGGTGCGTGCCATTGCCGCATCGGCTTTACGGTCGATATAATGGTTAATGGCGGCGGCGGATGAGGCAGACAAGGCAATCCCTAGTGTGCTGTAGGCAACCAAATCCAAAGGCGGCATGGCGGGTACAGCCAGCAACATGCCAACAATGGCGGTGAACAACATCTCGGCAACCACATTGGGTTTGCAAAGTGTCAGATAATTTTTCCAAGCTATGTTAGCAGATGAATTGGGCATGAAAGGCAACCAGTTAGAGTGTTCGCTGGCATGATACCGTGAACGTTTGATTATGGAAATACTTGTAATGGCCGTTATAGTGAAGCGAAACTATGCTAACGGTAACATACTGGCGCGATAAATGTTCAGCCCATCACTAAACAGCACGCAAATCGGCATAAAAAGCCTTATTTCATGGGCAAAAAATGCTGCTGTACTCTCTAAGTTGCAAGGACAATCGCTTAAAACGCTATCCCACGCGCTTGGTTAGCACCTAGATTAAGCTAATAAATAACACTTCATCATTTTGATAAAACTCGCCAATAACATTCAGCTTGTTCCCTAATAACTGATGTTAGGCACAGAGCCATCTGTTTGTAGAAGAGCGTCCAAACTGAACAGCCACCAGCTTTAGCTGGCGGCTGTTCAGTTTAATGAGGTTGCTTTGAACCGTTGAGGCGAGACCGAAGGAAATTGCAGGCAAGCCTGGGCTGTAGCCGGAGCTTCGACTACGCTCAGCCAACGTGCCGCGTAACAGCAGTTGCCTAATGGAAAATTCGCCTATAATGTGGCTTTTAGGTTTAGCGGGCCCCGGCCATGAACACACCTAGCACGCCCCGTACAAGAAAACGCCCCGTCCCCAAAGTCCCTATTGACGCGCCTGTGCAAGAGGTGACCAACACACCTAAAGCCCGCACCCGCCGCTCACCCTCGCCAAAACCAAGCACTGATACCAAGCCTGCGCCGAAAAAACCCCGCAAGCCACGCAAAGCACCGGCTAAGCCAGCATTATCTGCCCAACCTGTTAAAGGCAAACTGAGAAAAACGCTATTGCTGATTGGCCTGGAAGCGTTAAGCCTGATATTTTCCGGAGTGATAGCAATCATTGTATTGTTGGGGTATACGGCAAACCGGTTTTCTGGCAGCAACTGGGCTGACAATCTATTACCGTTTGCCTTGGGCATTTTGGCACTGATGCTGTCAGGGGCATTGACGTTGATTGCTTGGTGGAAGCTGCGGCGTTGGCTACGTTCTTATTCTAATTGGCTTATGCCCATATTATCGTTGTGCTTGGCATTAGGGATAGGCTGGCTGGCCTTGCATGAACGCTTCACCTTTGCTTTTGGCCAGTTTAAAACCTTGGTGGGCGGGCAACACGAAGCGGAGCGGGTCACTCTGACGCATCAGGTGTTTGCCGCCTATCGCCGGCAAAACCAAGGCAACCTGCAAACAATGATGACCAGGGCGGAACCTTATAGTGACTTGATTGACGAAGCGGCCCAGGCATTTGAGGTGGACAGCCAGTTGCTGCAAGGCATTGCCGCCACCGAATCGTCGTTTTTGCCACGCACTAGCCAAGATGGTGGGCGTGGCTTGTTTCAGATCACCTTAGTGCCCAAGTCGGTGCTGGCGGACGCGGCGCGTCTGCTGGCGGTGGAAAAAGTGGTGCTGGACAACCACCGCCATAATGCTTTTGTGGCGGCGGCAACATTAAAATATTATTTGGCACAAATGGACAATGACCCGTTTTTGGGCTTACTGGCTTACAACATTGGCCCGGCAAATGGTGGGCTACGCTTCATTATGCAGCAATATGGCGTGACTGACTTTGTCACCATCCAACCGTACTTACAACAGTTGCCAAGAGACTATCCCATACGAGTATTGACTTATGCAGTGGCATTCCGGTTATGGCGGCAAGAAGGCAAGCTGCTGGCTTATGAAGAAGGTAATAATGCCTTAAAAATACAGCGTATGGGTATTCCGGGCTTGTAAGCGCGAGGCAATCTCCCGCTGGCCTTGTGAGCAACGCGCGCCCACCATTAGGCAGCCACATAAAAAACTTGATTCCTTCCCAAGTATTGGGTTTACAATTGCCGATTGCCACAAATCAAACCACTGTACCAGCCCATCAAAACCCGTTTTATTGGGTCTGAACTGGCATTGGCCCAACAGCAAAAACGGATACCTTTCAGTGACCATCATAAAACCAGACATACCGTGCAACAGATGGCACAGCGGCTAAATCCCGCGCAACAATCCTGCCGCACAGCAATCCGGCATTAACGCCTGACCCAGCAGTTTAAGCGCTGCCAAGCCCGGTTGTCACGCTTATCCGGCCTCATGCCCCCAGCCCTATCCTCATCATGAAAGCAATTACGAGAAACCTTAATATACCTGCCATTTCATTGATTATATTAACGGCAATAGCGGCTGGCGGTTATCTCACTTGGCAGTATTATGTTGACACCACCAACCGATTTGTCCAACAAGGTCAGCAAACTGCCGCCCTATTGTCCAACATACTTGAGGACAGTGTCCAACGCCAAGACCTTGGCGCAATTGCCCGTACCCTGCAAGCCTTGCAAGGCAACCCCGACATGGCTTACCTCGCTGTTTTCAACAAAACAGGCCATATGTTAGGACAACACAACTATCAATCGCTCCACACCCTGCCCAAACTGGATACAACGGTTTTTTTCGCCCATACAGGCACAAACAACGCCGGCCATCATCAGGATTTATTTGATCCGCAAACCCAAAAAACGCTCAGCTATTTTAGCCAAGCGATTGATATTGAATACACTCATTACGATACTGCCAAGCCGATGGCAAACCCTGAACAGATCGGCTATTTGCAACTGGGCCTTAGCCAAGACCACTTGCAGCAATCCTTGCAACAACTGATGCTCAGCTCGCTGTTGGCAGTGGCCTTAGTGATTGTGTCGGGCGTTTTTTTCGCTTTATGGCAATCCCGTTTTAGTACGCGCCACCTCAAGAAGCTGCTTTCCGAACACAGGAGCAACTTACAGGCACAAACCGCCCAAGCGCACCAACAGGCGGCAACCGCCGACGCTGCCAACCGTTCCAAAAGCGAATTTTTGGCCACCATGAGCCACGAAATCCGTACACCTATGAATGGCGTACTGGGCATGACCGAACTGCTGTTAAAAACCGAGCTTAACCCACACCAAAAACGTCTGGCACAAACCGCGTTCCGTTCAGCCGAATCACTACTGGGTATCATCAACGGTATTTTGGACTTTTCTAAAATAGAGGTCGGCAAATTGCAACTGACCCACCATGAATTTGACCTGCGCCAACTAGTGGAAGAAACCGCAGAGATGATGTCTCTGCAAGCCCACCAAAAAGGCTTGGAACTGATCCTGAATTTGCCTGCCACACTGAACGGCACGGTATGTGGCGATGCTGAACGCTTACGGCAAGTATTGGTCAATTTATTGGGCAATGCCATTAAGTTTACCGAATCTGGCGAAATCCAACTGAAAGTTGCGTATCTCGGGCAGTCAGAAAATAGCCCATTGATCACCCTGCAATTTGAAATCATTGATTCCGGCATTGGCATTCCACCCGCACAACAGCATCTGATATTCGACAGCTTTAGCCAAGGCGACCCTGCTGCCATTGGGCGATTTGGCGGCACTGGCCTGGGTCTGGCCATTGCCAAACAACTGGTGGAATTGATGGGCGGCGAATTGGCATTGGATAGCCAGCCAGGACAAGGTTCGCGCTTTTATTTTAGCCTAGCAATACAGCAAGCAAACCCGATGGTCATGGCTAAGGCCGATATGACCGCCTTGCACGCCCTGACCGTGTTGGTGGTGGATGATAATGCCAACCACTGCAATAGCCTGCGCGACCAACTTACCGGCTGGGGGGTCAATTGCGTATGTGCCGCCAATGGCATCCAAGCCTTACAACATTTAAAGCAAGCCGCCCAACAAAACAAGCCGTTTGGTATTGCCCTGATCGACTGGGATATGCCCATGATGAACGGCCCTTCATTACTCAAAGCGTTACGCACTGACCCGGGCATTCCGCCGCTGTCCATTGCCATGCTGAACTCTGACAGCACCGGCGTGAACGAAGCCGACAGCCAACCGATGGAGGTCAATTATTTTTTAAACAAACCGGTCAGCCAACAAAAACTGCTGGATTGTTTGTTGGATTTGTTAGCTAAGCAGCAACGGCGCAACCCTTTGCCCGCCGTACCTAAGAACTGGCGCTTAAATGGCAAAATCCTGTTGGCTGAAGACCCTAGCGGCCATCAAGCCATTCAAGTGGCTACTCTGCGCGGCTTCGGTTGCCAAGCGCAAGTGGTGGCTACCGGCAAAGAGCTATTGGCGGCAGTGTCGAAACACCGTTTCGATTTGATTCTGCTGGACTGCCAGCTACCTGACATGACCGGTTTGGAGGTGGCGGCGTTAATCCGCCAGCACGAAAACAGCCTGCCCATACAATCGCGGGTGCCTGTTATAGCCCTCACCACCGATGAACAAAAAGACCTCATTGAACGCTGTCTAGCAGCCGGTGTGGATGATTGCCTAAGCAAACCGTCCAGCAAACAGCAGTTGCGTGGGATATTGGAAAAATGGTTGCCTTACAACTCCAGCCAAAGCTATCCGGCAGTGGCTGCCAGCAACGTTTTCGATGTTATCGGTCAACGCCAGACGGTCAAGATCAATCCAGCCGCTCTAGAAAATTTACGCCAGCTCAGCTCTTCCAGCGGCAGCAGCTTGCTGAACAAAGCGATAGAAATGTTTGTTGATAAAGCGCAACAGGATATTGCCGCCTTGCGGATAGATTTTGCCTCACATAAGCCCTTGGCACTGGCGCAGAAGGCGCATCGCTTTAAATCGTCGTGCACCAACGTCGGGGCGGATGCTATGGCAAACCAAGCCGCCGCGCTAGAGATTCTTGGCCACCAAGGCCAGCTGCACGGAGCCGAAGCCATTTTGACAGATATGGAAAGTGCTTTACCCAAACTGCTGGAGGCTTTAACGGCAGAACTAGACCCTGTGTTAATGGAACCCAGACAACTGTTGCAAGTTAGGGGGCGTGCGCTGCGCGTATTATTGGTTGATGATGATGCCGGTTTCCGTTTAGTCACCGCCGCCGCTTTGCGCTCATCCGCGTTTTGGGTCGATGAAGCCGACAGCGGATTCCAAGCACTGGAAATAGCCAAACGGCAAGCCCCAGATATTGTGTTGCTGGATGCCGTCATGGACCGCCTAGACGGCTTCGAAACCTGCCAACGGCTCAAAGCAGAAGCCAACATGCTGGATGTGCCGATTGTCATGCTAACCCGGCTCGATGACAGTAATTCCATGAACCTGGCCTTTAATGCTGGTGCCAGCGATTTTATAGTCAAGCCCGTCGCTTACCCGCTGTTGGTCAGTCGGCTGTATTTTATTTTAAGGGCCAGCCAAAACACGGCCGAACTGCGTAGCAATCGCTTACAACTGACCACCCTCGCGGCACTGACTTCTGCCCAACGCATTGCCCGTTTGGGGTACTGGATTTGGTATGCCGAAAAATCATTGTTCCATATTTCCAGCCATCTTGCCGAATTCTGCGGCATTGCTATCGAACAATTTGAAGACTCATTAGAAGGCTTTTTAAAATGGGTTCACCCAGACGACCTGGACAAAGTGAAGCACAGTATTGTTGCTTCCATCAACCAGCAATCATCAGAAGCGATTGAGTACCGCATTACCACTGCCGTCGGTAAAACCCTTACTGTACACCAAGAAATTGAAATCATCATCGACAAGGATGAAACCATTGTCACTGGCACGGTACAAGACATTAGCAGCCAAAAGGAAATCGAGACGCAAATCCACCGCTTGCTCTATTATGACAACTTGACCGGCTTGGCTAGCCGCACTTACTACCATGAGCGTATCGAAAAAATCATCAGGACGGCACAACTCCGTTGCGAGCAATTTGCCTACCTGTTTTTGGGTTTGGATGGTTTTAAAGAAATCAATGATGCCTTCGGGCATAATACAGGCGATTTATTTTTAAAAGCTGTTGCTACACGGTTGGCACAAGCGACCCGTGAAGTGGATTTTATCGCACGCTTGGGGGGCGATGAATTCTGCATTTTGGTCACCCACCTGAACAACGATGCAGGGGCTATGGAAGTGGCGGAACGCTGCCTAAAACTGGTGTGCGAACCGTTGGCAATCAACGGTCACCCGTTCAGCCCTAAAATGAGCATCGGTATTGCCCTTTATCCGCGTGACGGCAATACCGAAAGCGAGCTGATCAAAGCCGCCAATATGGCCTTGGGCACCGCCAAACAGGAAGGCAAACACAGCTACGCGTTTTACACCTACGATATGTCTTATCAGGCCAGCCAACGCCGCGAATCCAAGCAGCGTCTTCGGATCGCCTTAAAAGAAGGCAAGTTCGTCATCCATTATCAGCCCCAGATATCCATGGCCAGCGGCAAATTGGTTGGCTTGGAAGCCTTGGTGCGTTGGCAACGCTCAGAGCTGGAAATGATCTTGCCCAGCCACTTTATCGGTTTGGTGGAACAAATGGGGCTTATTGTCGAGCTGGGCAATTGGGCATTGGCGACCGCGTGCGAACAACTTGCCAAATGGCAACAAGCCGGGCTACCGCCGATACGCGTATCGGTCAACTTGGCGCCCATACATTTCCAAGATGCCAGCTTGCTCAACACCATCCAACAATTGCTGGCGTTGCACAACATTCCTGCCAAATCCCTAGGCTTGGAAGTGACCGAAAGCGCCATGCAGACACAAAGCAATATCGATATGTTAATTCAATTGCGGGCATTGGGCATCAGCATTGCCATAGACGATTTTGGCACCGGCTTCTCCTGCTTGGCATCGTTACAAAAATTGCCGCTGGATTGTCTAAAAATAGACAAGGTGTTTGTGGATGACATTGTGGTCAACCCCCATTCATCATTATTATTGGGCACTATTGTCGGCTTGGCAAAAACCTTAGGCTACAATATGATTGCCGAGGGCGTAGAAACCATAGAACAAGCCAATGCCATCAAAACCTTAGGCTGTGACATCGTGCAAGGCTTCTTTTTTAGCCCAGCAGTACCCGGTGAAGACGTACCGGCCCTGCTCAAGACCGGAACGGGTTGAGTGGTTTAATTTGTATACAAACGCGCTCGGTTATGTCAAGGCATCTGCCGGGGTGCGCGTTGTCCGACCCAGCCTACAGTGCTGAAAGTTAAACTCAGGTTGCCATGCACTGCCGCATTAAAGGCAAAATGCCTGTAAACATAGTGAATTCTAATAAATGTCTTCAACAGAATAAAAGCTAAAAACATCAGTGACCGTGACATTCATAACATCAAGGATAACCGGTCTTTTATCAACCAGCTTATTTATAATATGCCTGGTCAAATCTTTTTCGGCGTGATGAATCGCCCTATGGCAATTAGGACAAAGGCTGAAAATGTTTTCTATCACATCAAGTTTTTTTGTTATGACATTTTGCAAAGCCAAGGGTATCAAATGGTGCGCCTCAAGGTAAGGCATCAATGAATGGCGCGAATTGAACAAATGATGTGACGCATTATATTGAGAGTGTAAAACTTTTCGTGTAAACCGCCACTAAAAAACTTCTGAAAGTCGGTCGCCATACAAAATCATAAGCTGATTCAAGGCAGGTTTCCAATTGTGGATTGGCATCGTCCACTTTTTGGCGGCCTGATCAATCGCC
>CAJAWH010000097.1 GCA_903945605.1 uncultured Methylococcaceae bacterium
ATATCAAGTCATTCGAAGCTAAATTTTTTACTTTCAATATAAGCAACAAATTTTTATCCTAAAAGCCTAAACCTAAAAAACCATCCCACAAAAAACCAATTTATCCCATAATTTCCCAGTCATTTATCTCTCCTCTGTTCACCAAGTGATGCAGCGGGTGATCGCAATGGGCAACTGCCCGTAACCGGATCCGCATCAACAGATCACCCATAAATCCTACCGGCAATTGCGGCGAAATTACAATATCAACCTGTTGCTGCAACAGTGCATCGGCAGTGCCTCCCAGCACCGATTCGACCAATTCCAAACGGGTGCCGGGGCTTTCCTGTCCGAACCGTTCCAGACAAGCCAACAGTAACCGCGACGGGAACAGCACCTCGGCGACAACCGTTATCTCCGCTTCCCAACCTGCCGACAAGGCATGGGCGGCACGTTCCAGTTTATTGGCTTCGTCTAATAATGCCAGCGCCCGTCGGTAGAGCATTTGCCCGGTCGGTGTCAGCACCGCCTTGCGCCCTTGGATGTCGAATGCATTGACCCCCAGTTGGGATTCAATTTTCTGCACCGCATAAGTGACCGCCGATTGGCTCTTATGCAAGGACACGGCGGCTTGGGCATAGCCTCCCGCATCCACCACAGCGATTAATGACCGCCATTGTTCAAGTGTTATGTGTGGCATAAGCCAACCTATCTATAATTTATATTAAAAATAGCAGATTATTGTACTTTTTAATCTTAAAAATAAATAGTTTAATAAGGCCACTTTCCAACAACCAGAGACTAGGCCATGAAAACTTTACTACAGTTAAACACCAGTATTTTCTCCTCAGGCGGGCAGTCCAGCCAACTTGCCGACCAATTTGTCGCCGCTTGGCGCAAAAAAAATCCAGATGCACGTGTGATCAGCAAAGACCTGGCTCAACATCCGTTGCCACATTTAGATGCCCAGCGGGTAATGGCGTTCTTTGCAGCAGCAGAAACGCGCAGCCAAGAGCAACAAGCCTTGGTTGATGAATCGGATGCTTTGATTGCAGAGCTAAAGCAAGCCGATATTATAGTATTGGGCTTACCGATGTATAACTTTGGCATCCCTTCAACATTAAAAGCGTATTTTGACCAGATTGCCCGTGCAGGGCTGACTTTCCGCTATACCGAAAATGGCCCTGAAGGTCTGTTGACCGGCAAACAAGCCTATGTTTTCGCAACACGGGGTGGTTTATATGCTGGAACGCCTTTGGATAGCCAGACTCAATATCTACGTGACTTCTTGGCTTTTCTGGGCATCACCCAAGTTGAATTTGTTTATGCCGAAGGGCTTAATATGGGCGATACCGCCAAAGAAACGGGCTTAGCCGAAGCTACACAACGGCTTATTGAGTTGGTAGCTTAATAAAAAGGCTGTCACCTTAATATTTACTCCCCCCAAAACAAAGGAACATTACCATGAAACGCACACTGCTTTTAGCCCTAACCACACTGATGTCCGCATCTGTTTTAGCCGCACCAGAAACCTATGTGATAGACAATAGCCATACCTACCCACGCTTCTCCTACAGCCATTTTGGCTTTTCGACACAATTAAGCCGTTTCGACAAAACGTCTGGTAACATCACCTTAGATTTTGCCGCGAAAACCGGTTCTGTCAATGTGACTATCGACACCCCTTCGGTTGACACCGGACATGTCGTATTTAACGAACATATTCAAGGCGCAGATTTTCTGGACACCGCCAAATACCCGACAGCTACTTTCATATCTGACAAAGTCAACTTTGCTGGCGATAAAGTCGACTCTGTCGAAGGTGTGCTAACCCTTAAAGGCATCAGCAAACCGGTCACGCTAACAGTCACTTCTTTCCAGTGTATGCCGCATCCAATGTTGAAGAAAGATGCCTGCGGGGCCAATGCGACAGCAACCGTCAAGCGGACAGATTTCAACATGGGCAAATACGCCCCTCATGTCGGTGATGAGGTGACCTTGTCCATTGCCGTGGAAGCGGTCAAACAATAACAACCCGTCATATCATCCGCAAGTGGGGGAGGCTCAATCGCCTTCTCCACACAGTCGTCCCATCTTATGAACAGCCGCACAAGTAGCCCGACCGGCAGCGTCATTTACCTTTCCCATGGTGGCGGCCCATTGCCCTTGCTGGGCGGCACAGGCCACCAAGGCATGTTGGATTTTATTAAAGCCGCATTGCCTCAGCTTATCGAACCCACGGCAATAGTTGTGATAAGTGCACATTGGGAATGCCCTGTGCCAACAATCACTAGCACTGCAGTACCCGCCCTGATTTATGATTACTACGGTTTTCCTGAAGCAGCCTACCAAATCCAATATCCTGCATCGGGTAGCCCGGCACTGGCGGATAAGATTTTCCAGCGGTTAGAAAACGCCGGTATCACCGCCAAGCTAAATGGTCAGCGTGGCTTTGATCATGGCGTATTTGTACCGCTGAAGCTGATGTACCCACAAGCCAACATCCCCTGTGTGCAATTGTCTTTAGTCAATGGCCTACAGCCAGAATTGCACATCCGCTTGGGACAGGCTTTGGCAGGACTAAAAGATGAGCTGGTGTTGATAATAGGTTCTGGCCTATCGTTTCATAATATCAATGCTTTTTTTACAGCGTCAACACCGGCAACCAAAGCGATGAATGCATCTTTTGAGCAATGGTTGCTAGAGACCTGCAGCAGTACCCAACTGACCGAAAATGAACGAACACAACGCTTGCTCAATTGGCACAAAGCGCCAGCAGCAGATTACTGCCATCCGCGTGCCGAACACCTGTTGCCGATCCATGTCTGTTACGGAGCAGCGGGTACGGCAGCAAAACAGGCGTTTGCTTTTGAAATATTGGGCAAAAAGACCAGTGCTTATGTTTGGTGAGTGGGGGAGTTAAAGTAACCCGCACCAATCTTGTGAAGCGTGAATAACACGCACAATGGACATGTGTCGTCATGGCGCGGTATATAAAAAATCTCCCAAGCTTCATCTGGCTACCTTTGGCTACCTTGCTATTTGTTCCAACGTCTTACGTGAGCGCACCGCTAATTCTGCCCGAATAAAGTCATCGCCCAAGGTGCTGGGATCAGCCTGATAACCCACCGCCAATACACTCATTGGGGTGCAATCAGCCGGTAGCATAAACAGCCCTTTGGCTTTTTCGGCATCAAAACCCCCCATCTGATGCACCACTAGACCCAATGCGTTGGCTTGCAAACTCAGGCTTAAACAGGCTGCGCCGGTATCGTACTGGGCATGGCGGTTAGGTTTGCCGTTGTGGGCAAAATTGTCCATCGCTGCTGCCACTATCAGCACAGGGGCATTTTTTGCCCATTGCTGATTTTTTTCTGCAAGGATAGAAAACGCTTGCTGCCAATTCAAGGCATCGGTCGCTTTGGCGCAGACCACAAAGCGCCAAGGTTGGTCATTAAAACACGATGGTGTCCAGCGGGCGGCTTCCAACAGCGCAGTCAGATCACCCTGATCAATGGCTTTATCAGGGTCAAACGCGCGTGGACTCCAACGTGTTTGCATAAGTTGATGAATCTCAACGCTAGTGATGGCGGGTTTTTCTAGCATGGGGCATTATCTCCCTATTAAAATTACAGTGGTCAATTATAAGGCATTTTCTTCGGGTTGCCTTAATGGATTGCCATAGCAACTGGGCAAGCTTGGTCAACAAATGAAAATGCGCAGAAAGAAAAACGGATGCGCAAGGCATCCGTTTTTTTAGTGAGGTGTCACAATAAGAGCAGACGGGATTAATGGCTTTCCCGTGCTTTTTGACAGCCGTTACCGACTAGAGTGAAAAATGCCACGGAGTGGCAACATGGCCCGCGTTGCGCTAAGCCCAATCATGAGACCCAATCAATAGTGGTAAGCGGATTCGCCATGTTCGGCAATATCCAAGCCTTCGCGTTCAGCATCTTCAGGCACACGTAGCCCGATCAGCATATCGACCAGCTTAAAGGCAATGAACGAAACCAGACCCGACCAAACCAGGGCCACCGCTACTCCCCATGCTTGGCTAGTCAATTGCGCGACAAAATTATATTCAGCTACTCCATTGGTCACATAATCCCAAACGCCGGTGCCGCCTAATGCGGGGTTGGCAACCACCGCAGTACCCAATGCGCCGATGATACCGCCTACACCGTGTACGCCGAAGGCATCCAATGAGTCATCGTAACCCAATAGGCTTTTCAGGCCCGTCACCGACCAGAAACACACTGCACCGACTACTAGACCTAAGAAAATAGAGCCCATAGGGCCGGCCCAACCGCAAGCAGGGGTAATCGCAACCAGACCGGCAATGGCGCCGGATGCAGCGCCTAACATGCTAGGTTTGCCGCGTATCAGCCATTCGGCACCCATCCAAGATAAGGTTGCCGCTGCACTGGCCAATAACGTGTTGACGAAAACCAATGCCGCCAAGCCGTTGGCTTCCAAGTTGGAGCCGACGTTAAAGCCGAACCAGCCCACCCACAGCAACGACGCGCCGACCATGGTCATGGTGACGCTGTGCGGAGCCAACGATTCTTTATTGAAGCCGATGCGTTTGCCCACCATCAAACAGCCAATCAAACCGGCAATACCAGCATTAATATGTACCACTGTACCGCCAGCAAAATCCAATGCGCCTTTTTGGAATAAGAAACCGGCAGTGGCCAAGGCTTTTTCGCCAGCCGCCGCATCGGTATAAGCATCTGGGCCAGCCCAATACCAGACCATGTGTGCCATAGGCAAATAAGCAAAAGTGAACCAAATAAGCATGAACAGCAAAATGGCTGAGAATTTGACCCGTTCCGCAAAAGAACCAATGATCAATGCCGGTGTAATGGCGGCAAAAGTCAGCTGGAAAGCCACATAAATGTATTCCGGCACATACGCGCCTTTGCTGAAGGTGGCGGCAAGCGAATCAGGCGTAATGCCCACCAAGAACAGCTTACTGAAACCGCCAAAGAATGGCGTGCCTTCGGTAAATGCCACGCTATATCCATAAACTGCCCATAGCACTGCCATCATTGAGAAAATGACAAACACCTGCATTAAAATGGACAACATGTTTTTGCTGCGCACCATGCCGCCGTAAAATAGCGCCAAGCCAGGGATCACCATCAGAATGACCAAAACAGTGGCGACGATCATCCAAGCCATGTCACCTTTGTTCATGGTCATGACCGGTGCTGGGGCGGGTGCTTCCGCCACGGCAGGAGCGGTTACGGCAGTGACAGTTTCCGTCACGGTGGTGACAGTTTCTTCTGCCGATGAAAAGCCGGAAAAGCACAATAAGGTAGTCAGTGCAAAAATAGTGATAAGTTGTTTCATGAAGTCCCCCTGAATGATTACAGCGCTTCGTCGCCGGTTTCGCCGGTACGGATGCGCACGACCTGTTCCAATGTGGTGACGAATATTTTCCCGTCACCTATTTTGCCTGTGTTGGCGGCTTTGGTGATAGCCTCAACAGCCTGGTCAACCAAAGCTTCGCCAACAGCCACCTCAATTTTGGCTTTCGGTAAAAAATCGACTACATATTCGGCGCCACGGTAAAGCTCAGTATGGCCTTTCTGGCGACCGAAGCCTTTCACTTCGGTGACGGTCACGCCCGATACGCCCACTTCTGAAAGCGCCTCGCGGACATCATCCAGCTTAAAGGGTTTGATAATTGCGGTTATTAGTTTCATTGGTTCCTCTTTGGTGAATTAATGACTCAAAGAATACTTAAGCATGGAATGTGCCAATATTTATTGTGTGCCTAATGGCTTTCACTGGCCCCATAAAAGTGGCCTGGGTGCTTATGTTTGCACCAAGATTGAATTGATGGTGATATTATTGATCCATTGTGGTGCGTTTTTTATTTACTTTCGGGTCAAAACTATATAGTATGCCAATGCTGTTTTTGGTTATTATTCTAGGAGGGTTGTATGACTGTGTTGGCTGTCCAATGGAAAAAATTGTCTAGGTGTATGGTTGGGGGAGTGATGGCATCAGCTTGCGGCTGTTCGTTACCTGCCGTTGCCCAGCCTATTATTGCCCATGCACACGAAGTGGTGACCTGCAGGTTTGTGGGTGATATACAGGCGGATTCAGGCTACGGAAAAAACGCGGATTGGCGTTCGAAAGCTTATTATGCGGCGATGGCGCGAGGGAATGAGTTGAAAGCCACGCATTTGCTGGTTGTGCGCTTGGAGCCGGTGGGGGCGTTTAACGGGGTGGTGTTTGCCAAGGCATTTAAATGTGGGTCTTAGGATTTGGCTAAATACAAAAATGCGCCCGTAGGCGCATTTTCGTTGTTGTGCAAGCCGTGAGGGTTAGCCGCTTAGAAAGTTACTGTGAAATCATTTGAGAAAGTGATTTGGTCGTTAACCGTTGTTGCCGTGGCAGAACCGGGATTGCCATGGATTACATAAGGCGAATAACCATGCGCGTCACCTACCACGTCATAACGCACGTTAGGACGCAGTCTTAGCCAAGGCAAAGGTTTCCAAGTCACGCCGGCGGTAAATTCATAATAAGTTGCGCCCACGCCTGGGGCAGCCCCGCAGCTGGATACAAATTGGTTGTTGGCTGCATAGCTATTGCCAGAGTTATCGGTGGCGGCACTGACACGACCAGGGGCGCATACCCTTAGGCCGTTTTGATCGCGGAACCACTCGGCACGGATACCAGCGGTCAGCTTGTCATTGACATCATAGTACAAATGCGAGTTGATACCGTACCATTCAGCGTCTTTATTGATGCCAGTGGTGGAGCTAGTGGCAAAAAAAGCATTATCAGCAAAACCATGGTCGTGTTGTAAGACCAAATGGGTTTTATCGTTGATGTTATGCTTCAAAACAACGCTGTATATAGCCCAGGGAGAAGGCTTGGTGTATTTGCTGGATTCGGTGCTATTGCCGTAAGTACCGGCAATGTTCAAAGAGGTAGCTTTGTCGGTGGTGGTGTAAGTGGCCCCCATTATCCCAGACCAGTTGCCCATTTGCCGGTCAAAGCCACCATCCCAGCCACCGGTGCCGCTGCCGGTCAGCAAGCCGCCCATAGCCGCCCAGTTAGAATCAATATTATAGTTGCCTAAAATGCCGGTGTGCGTGAAAGGCTCCCCGTATTGCATGGTATAAGCATGGGTGTAGAAGAAGTTGTCCGGCGCGGGTACTGATTCATAACCAATCGGCGTATAAAAGTGGCCCACTTTCAGGTTTAAGCCCGTACCAACCGGCACGTATGTTTCTAAATAAGCCTGCGGCAAGGCAATGTCGTAAAAGCGGTTGTTGCCACTGCCCAAGAAGTTTAAGTCCCAGTTGCTGCGCTGCATGGAATTGCCGGTATTGACATCGTAGGAAGGCACGCCATAAGCTTGAGTGAAAATGGAATCGGAACCGTACATAAAGTCAAAACGGCCACCAAAATCCCATGCTTTGCCCTCTGCGGCCACTGCTTTTTGGATGAACAAGTTTAACTGGTTGACCTGAAACTCACTGGAACGGTCACCAAAAGTCACTGGGCCGTTAAAGCCGTCTGAGGGTTGGTTGCCGTTGTAAGTGATGC
The DNA here is from genome assembly GCA_903945605.1 of uncultured Methylococcaceae bacterium. Taxonomy (GTDB): domain Bacteria; phylum Pseudomonadota; class Gammaproteobacteria; order Methylococcales; family Methylomonadaceae; genus Methylovulum. The sequence goes on from CAJAWH010000097.1 coordinate 7,552, forward strand.
CGGCGTTTGCCCAGCCGCCTACCACAACGCCATAATGGTCAAACACATTTTCAGCTTGTTTGAAAAAACCGTCTGCTATGGCGTTAGTTGCCATGCCTGTAAATAGGATGCTTCCGACGGCCACTCTTAAAAGATGGCTTTTGCGTGTTGCGTTAATTTTCATTTTCAGGTTCCCCTTGCTTAGGATTGAATAGTGTGTGTTGTTAAAATGCAACCATTAGTTAAAGTGTGCGAGATGGCTTTAAAAACAACTGCAATGATTGATGCATAAATCGTACCAATTATTTTTTTCGTTATAAAGCAGTTGGTTGTTGTTTTTATGGGGGCGGACTGTGATGTTGGGTTGCACTTTAGTGGTGCGTTTTATGGGGATTAATGCAAAAATGAGTGCAAGCCTTGTTGTGTGTCGGCAACGGGCTGTAAAGCTTGGCGGGGTGACGGCTAGGCAGTTTTGTCGCCAATGTTCGCTGTGGCGAAGATTTTTTATTGGCTAACGCTACAAAAAAATGTATTGTTACGGGTGTTGGACATAACATTGACTTTTAAAAAAACAGGAGATAATAACAATGTCAGTTGAGAACGTACTAAGAATGATTGAGGAAAACGATGTAAAATTCGTCGATTTCCGTTTTTGCGATACCCGTGGCAAAGAACAGCACGTCACTTTCCCCGCTCATACCATTGATGAAGACACCTTTGAAGAAGGCAACATGTTTGATGGTTCTTCAATTGCCGGCTGGAAGCACATCAACGAATCCGACATGATCTTGATGCCTGATCCTGAAACGGCTGTGATGGACCCTTTCTATGATGAAAACACCCTGATTATCCGCTGCGACATTATCGAACCCAAAAACATGCAAGGCTACGAACGTGACCCGCGTTCTTTGGCAAAACGTGCCGAAGCCTATCTGCAATCAACCGGCCTTGCCGACACTGCATTTTTTGGCCCAGAAAACGAATTTTTCATCTTTGACGACATCCGTTGGGGTGTCGATATGAGTGGCAGCTTCTATAAAATAGATTCTGAAGAAGCGGGCTGGAACTCAGAAAAAGTCTATGAAGATGGCAACATTGGTCACCGTCCTGGCGTAAAAGGCGGTTACTTCCCTGTGCCGCCAGTTGATTCATTGCAAGATATGCGTTCCGCCATGTGTTTGACTCTGGAACAAATGGGCATGAAAACTGAAGTCCACCACCATGAAGTGGCGACTGCCGGTCAGTGTGAGATCGGTGTACGGTTCAACACGCTGGTAAAAAAAGCTGACGAGGTGCTGACGCTTAAGTATGTGGTGGCCAACATTGCCCATGCTTATGGCAAAACAGCCACTTTCATGCCAAAACCAATGGTTGGCGACAACGGCAGCGGTATGCATGTGCACCAATCATTGGCTAAAGATGGTGCCAATCTGTTCACCGGTGACTTGTACGGTGGTCTGTCCGAAACGGCTTTGTACTATATCGGCGGCATCATCAAACACGCCAAAGCCATCAACGCCTTCACCAATGCCTCGACCAACAGCTACAAACGCTTGGTGCCAGGTTTCGAAGCCCCCGTTATGTTGGCCTATTCCGCCCGTAACCGCTCCGCTTCAATCCGTATTCCTTTTGTCAACAACCCGAAAGGCCGTCGTATTGAAGTGCGTTTCCCGGATTCAACCGCCAACCCTTATCTGGCATTCTCAGCCATGCTAATGGCTGGTTTGGATGGCATCCAAAACAAAATCCATCCAGGCGAAGCAATGGACAAAGATTTGTATGATTTGCCGCCTGAAGAAGAAAAAGCAATCCCGCAAGTCTGCCATGCCCTTGACCAAGCTTTGGAAGCTTTGGATAAAGACCGTGACTTTTTGACCCGTGGCGGCGTGTTCACCGATGACGTGATTGATGGCTATATTGCCCTCAAAATGGAAGAAGTGACCCGTCTGCGTATGAGCACACACCCGGTCGAATACGACATGTACTATAGCTTATAAGGCTTAAGCCTGCCCTAAGCAGGCAATGGCTGGTAACAAGACCCCGCAAGCCACAAGGCTTGGCGGGGTTTTGTCCATTTAGACCCATTGGCCGACAGCAGTTTTTTTATGTAATATTCCTTCACATATCAGAAATTTCGCGTAGAATAGGCGGATTAATAATTATTGAAAGTTTTTGAGGATCATAGATGGTAACCATTCGTCTTTCCAGAGGTGGTGCAAAAAATCGCCCTTTTTACCAAGTTGTTGTCACTGACAGCCGCAGCAGCCGTGATGGCCGTTATATCGAACGCGTAGGTTTTTTTAACCCACTGGCGCGTGGCAACGAAGAACGCTTGCGTTTGGACAATGAACGTATCCAGTACTGGCAATCGCAAGGTGCCCAACCTTCTGAACGCGTCGCCAAATTGATCAAAGATTCCTTAAAGGCTGCCGCTTAAGCTGTTTTGCCAAAACAAGGGCTTATCAAAGCCGGAAAAATTTCCGGTGTGTTCGGCATTAAAGGCTGGGTTAAGGTTTATTCTTTTACCGACACCCGCGAAGATATCATCCGTTATTCACCTTGGTTGTTGTGCAAAACCGATACCAGCCAGTCGGTTGAAGTGCTTGAGGGTGGCTTGCAAGGCAAGGCACTGATAGTGTCATTAAAAGGCATCAGCAGCAGGACAGAAGCGGAGGCATTGATTGGCTGGGAAATTTTTATTCGCCAAGAGCAATTGCCTGCGCCCGCGCAAGGCGAATATTATTGGTCTGATTTGATTGGCCTCAGTGTCGAGACCAGCCAAGGGGCTAAATTAGGTGTTGTGGAAGACTTGTTGGAAACCGGTGCCAACGATGTGGTGATTGTGAAAGGCGAGCGGGATCGTGCCATTCCTTTTCTGCAAGGCCAGACCATACTCAGCATTGATCTTGTGGTCGGTAAAATGATTGTCGATTGGGATCCAGAATTTTGATTGGCCCTTATGCGCTTTGATGTTGTCACCTTATTTCCTGAAATGATCAAGGCCGCCGTTGCTTTCGGCGTGACCGGCAAAGCGTTGGAACGTAATTTGGTGCAGTTGTCGGTCTGGAATCCCCGTGATTACACCCAAGACCGGCATAGGACGGTGGATGACCGCCCTTATGGCGGTGGCCCAGGTATGGTGATGAAATATCAGCCGCTGCACGATGCGCTGATGGATGCCAAACAAAGCGGCGGTGAATGCGTAAAAATGGATGCTGTAAAGGTGGTGTATTTAAGCCCCCAAGGCAAGCCAGTAAACCAAGCCCTGCTCAATGAAGCGGCGCAACTGTCGCAATTGGTTTTGGTGGCTGGACGCTATGAAGGTGTTGATGAGCGGTTCATCCAATGGGATTGTGACGAAGAATGGTCAATTGGTGATTACGTCATTAGCGGCGGTGAATTGGCGGCACTGGTTATCATGGATGGCATTACTCGGCTGTTGCCCCATGTATTGGGTGATGACCAGTCGGCAAACCAAGATTCGTACAACGATGGCCTATTGGAATACCCGCATTTTACCCGGCCCGAACACTTGGCGGGCTGGTCAGTGCCCAAGGTGTTGACCGGTGGCAACCATGCCGACATAGCACGCTGGCGTTTAAAACAGGCACTAGGAAGAACTTGGCAAAAAAGGCCAGATTTGTTAAAAAATAAACAATTGGATGCAGAACAGGCAAATCTGTTGCAACAATTTAAAAATGAACTTGATGTTAAAGGGTGTAGTGATGAGTAATATAATTGATGAATTGGAAGCGCTTCAACTGAAGCAAATTCCTGAGTTTAACCCAGGCGACACAGTAGTTGTGCAAGTTAGGGTAAAAGAAGGCGAACGCGAAAGGATCCAGGCGTTTGAAGGCATTGTCATTGCCATTCGTAACCGTGGCTTAAATTCAGCTTTCACGGTCAGAAAAATTTCCCATGGCACGGGTGTGGAACGTGTGTTCCAAACACACAGCCCCATGATCAGCGAAATTGTGGTCAAACGTCGTGGTGCCGTCCGTCGTGCCAAATTGTATTACCTGCGTAATTTGACTGGTAAGGCCGCACGTATCAAAGAAAAACTGTAAGTTTTTCCCGTGACCGCATAAAAGAAAGCAGCTTAAGGCTGCTTTTTTTATGCCGGACGCTTGCATGTTTTTGCACAGTTATTGCTAAAATGCTAGCCCTGCAATCCATAACAAGACCTTGGACAAAATCAACCACCATGATTTTTCAAAACGAATTCATTAATTGGTTTAGGTCGTCCTCCCCCTATATCCACGCGCACCGCAACAAAACTTTTGTGGTTTGTTTTGGCGGCGAAGCGGTGTTGGCAGAAGATTTTTACCATCACGTCCATGATTTCGCCCTGCTGGACAGTTTGGGGGTCAGGTTGGTGTTGGTGCATGGCATCCGTCCGCAGATTGATTTAAGACTCGCCAAATTGGGGGTTGAGCCTAACTACCATCATCATTTGCGGGTCACTGATGACACTGCCTTGCAATGCGCTAAAGAAGCTGCCGGCTTGGTACGGGTGGAAATAGAAGCCTTGTTGTCCATGGGGCTGGCCAATTCGCCTATGGCTGGCGCGAAAATTAAAGTCGCTTCAGGCAACTTTGTCATAGCTAAGCCCTTAGGTGTTATTGATGGCGTTGATTATGGCCACACCGGCGAAGTGCGCCGCATTGACAGTGCCGCCATTCATCAACTATTGGATCAGGATAGCGTTGTCCTTATGTCACCGGTCGGGTACTCGCCCAGCGGCGAAGTGTTCAATTTATCAGCGGAGCAAGTTGCCACCGCCGTTGCCATTGCTTTAAAAGCGGAAAAGCTGATATTCCTGACCGAAGGCAAATGCATCAGTCCAGAGACTGGCGAAACGGTTGCCCAAATGACCGCCGAAGAAGCTCATACCTTCTTGCTGCAACACAACAACAGCATTCCAGATACTAGCCGTTTGCCGCTGTTGGCAGCTATCCAGGCCTGCCAAGCGGGTGTGCTGCGTACCCATTTGGTGTGCCGCAAGCAGAGCGGGGTATTGTTGCTGGAGTTGTTCACCCGCGATGGGGTCGGCACACTGGTCAGCTCGACACCGTTTGAAGAACTCAGAACGGCAGCCTTAAATGATATCGGCGGCATTCTCGAGCTGATCAGGCCATTGGAACAACAAGGTATTTTGGCAAAACGGGCACGCGAGAAAATAGAAACAGAAATTGCCGATTATATTGTTTTGGAGCGTGACGGCTTAATCATTGCCTGTATGGCATTACATGCCAACCGGCAATGCCGTGTAGGCGTAATCGCCTGTCTGGCAGTGCATCCAAACTACCGTGGCAGCGCCCGTGGCGAGCGGATGCTCAACTTTGCTTACCGCAAGGCTTGGCAAATGGAGCTGCAAAGGCTACTGGTGCTGTCCACCCGCACCGTGCAATGGTTTATAGAGCGCGGTTTTGCGCCTACCGCACTGGACAATCTACCCGAGGCACTAAAAACGCTTTATAATCCGGAAAGGAACTCCAAATTATTGGCCAAGGACATTGATTTAAGCCGCCATCATGACAAAAATAGCTAGCTGTTTGTCCATTTTGCAAATTTCTGATTTGCATATCTTAGAGCGGCCTGAGCAGAATTTGCAGGGTATGAACACCGCCTATTATTTCCAAGCGGTGTTAAGGCAAGCGTTTGCTGAGCTTGATGCAGTGGATTTGTTGTTACTGACCGGTGACCTGACCCAATACGGCAGCTTGCAAGGTTACCAATTTATCTTGGACGTGCTGCAAGCCTATCAAGTGCCAGCCGTGTGCCTGCCCGGCAACCACGACCATTATCCCTACATGCAGCAAGTTTTTGCGACCGAATGGGTGGGCTGCCAAAAGCACCGGCTGTTTGATAAATGGCAGCTGATCTGCCTGAACAGCCAAATACCCGGCGAAGACCATGGCACATTGGACGCGGACGAGTTGCAATTCTTGGAGGCCTGTTTGCAAACTCACCCCGACCATTATGCCTTGATAGCGGTGCACCATCCCTGTTTTAAAACGCAAAGTGCGTGGCTTGATACTATGATCATCAACAATAGCCACGACTTGCAAGCCATTGTCAGTCGTCACCCACACGTCCGTGCCATCACCTGTGGACACATCCATCAACAGGCGGATGTGCAACAATGGGGCATCCAGTTACTAGGGGCGCCGTCAACCTGCTTCCAGTTCAAGCCCGATAGCCAGTTGTTTGCTTTGGACAACACCATGCCTGGCTACCGGCTAATCCGGCTGTATGCGGATGGCTCCCTGCAAACAGAAGTCAACCGCTTGCCTGGCAAGTTGCCAACGGGGGTTTATCGCGACGTTTATGGCCATTAATCTTAGCTGCGGGCATTTTCTTGTCTTGTTTCAAATAGCCGGTCAAATTAACCGGAATACCATTGTCAGGCAGCACCGCCCCCAATTCGCGCATGGCTTTTTGGTAAACCTTGCGTTTGAAATACACCACATCATTTAACGGCTCCCAATAGTCCACCCAACGCCAGCTGTCAAATTCAGGCTTGGCACAATGGTCAAAATGGACGTGCGTGTCCACCGTCAACATGCGTAACAAAAACCAAATCTGCTTTTGGCCTATGCACACCGGCAGAGAATTTTTCCGTATATAACGTTCAGGCAATTGGTATCTTAACCAATAGCGGGTACGTCCCAATATTTGCACATGTTGCTGCTGTAGTCCGGTTTCTTCCCACAATTCTCGATACATCGCTGTTTCAGGGTCTTCATCGTCATTAATGCCGCCTTGCGGAAATTGCCAGGCATTGACGCCCATCCGTTTTGCCCAGAACACGCGACCCTCGTCATTGCAAAGGATGATCCCGACATTAGGCCGGTATCCTTTAGAGTCTATCATGTTAAAACCTGTCATTTTTCCTGCCCCGTATCCTATAGCCAGTTATGGTAAACTTAGCGCTGATCGGGGCGATTGGTAATTTTCATCATTGTTCCATAAAAATGAACCGGATGCCATAGGGCAAGCCTTTTTAATTGGTTATGACAGGTCAACTATGAGTTTAGCGATTTTTGATTTGGACAACACTTTAATTGCCGACGACAGCGATTATTTATGGGGGCAATTTTTGGTTGACCAAGGCGTGGTGGACAAAAATGAATATGAGGCGGCTAACGCCAAGTTTTATGAACAATATAAACAAGGTTGTCTGGACATTGCCGAGTTTTTAAGCTTCTCCTTACGTCCCTTGGCGGCACACAGCACCGTCACCTTACTGCAATGGCGCGAGCAATTTGTCAGGGAAATCATCACCCCCATTTTGCTGGAACCGGCCCGACAACTGGTTGACCAACATAAAACCCGTGGCGACACGTTGTTGGTCATCACCGCAACCAACCGTTTTGTCACCGAACCCATTGTCGAGCATTATGGTATCGGCACTCTCTTGGCGACCACCCCCGAATTTATAGCGGGCCGTTATACTGGGCGCTATGTGGGCGAGCCTTGTTTTCAGGAAGGCAAGGTTTTGCAATTGCAAGCGTGGATGCAACAATCCGGTGCATCCCTGCAAGGCAGCTGTTTTTACAGCGATTCCCACAATGATTTGCCGTTGCTCAAGTTGGTCGATCATCCGGTGGCGGTTGATCCTGATGACAAGCTTAGGCAGCACGCCGAACAGGCAGACTGGCCGATTATCAGTCTAAGGGGCAGTGAATGCCCGAGTATTGTCTAGCCTAAAGCCAGCAAGCTAAGGCAGGGGCTAGGCGGGCCGCTTGTCCATTTCCGGCCAGGCTGTCAACACTGCTTTGACCACTGTTGCCAAAGGAATGGCAAAAAACACCCCCCAAAAACCCCATAAGCCGCCAAAAAACAAAATGGCGATAATTATGGCAACGGGGTGCAAATTGACCGCTTCGGAAAACAAAAAAGGGATCAGGAACACCGCGTCCAACGCCTGCACCACCAAATAAGCAACCAGCAAATAAGTGAAGTCGTCACCGTCAAAGCCCCACTGCAAATAAGCCACAATTAGCACCGGAAAAGTCACTAATGTGCTGCCAATATAAGGAATGATCACTGAAAAGCCCATCAATACCGATAGCAACATGGCATAGTTCAAGCCAAAAGCGGCAAAGGTGACTAAGCTGGCTAACCATAAGATAAGCATTTCAGAAATCTTGCCGCGCACATAATTGCCAATCTGTATGTCCACCTCTTCCCATACACGCACCGTCAGATTGCGCTCCTTAGGCATAAAACGCATTCCCCATGCCAGGAACACGCGCTTGTCCTTCAAGAAAAAAAACACCATCATCGGCACCAAAAACAAATAGATCAAGGCGCTTGCCAACCCCACCACTGAAGCGGCGGAAACCGACAAAAAACGTTGCCCATACGTCAGCAGTTCCAGTTGCGCGGCGGTCATCAATTGATAAATTTTTTGCTCGTTAATCAACTTGGGGTAAAGCTGTGGCAAACGCAAAATGCTTTTTTGCGCACGGTTAAAAATGTTCGGAACATTGAGCACCAATTCAATCGACTGTTCGTAAATGATAGGCAGTAAATACAGCAAAACAAAACTTAAGCTGGCCAAAAACACCGCAAATACCATTAACACCGCCAAGGTGCGTGGAATGTGCAAGCGTTCCAAGTTGACCACCAAGCCCTCCAGCAGATAAGCCAACACCACCGAGACAAAAACCGGCATCAGCAGCCCGCCCAAGCTATAGATCAACAAAAAGCAAGCCACTAAAAAAAGTGCGAGGGAAAATGCCTGTTCATTGGGGAGAAAACGCTTAAAAAGTGTGGCTAAAGTGCCTCTATTGATTGGTTGGCTGTGGTTTGTCATTATTACGTTAAATTTCGGTATCGGCTGTTTGCTGTGATAAGCCAATTGACATAAGCCTTCGGCTAAAAACACTATTTTAACAGGCTTTGCCAAAGGGGCGGGTTGTCATTAAACCTGGCGCACTGGCTCGCTTAGGTTTCCTGGGCATCAACACTAACGTTGCCTTGGAGAATGTTTGGCACCAGGTGGGTGGTCTGGATGGGGCGTGCTGGTATGCTGCATACCGACAAACACACACTTTAACGGAAGTTGCGCAATACGTTGGCGGGGAGAAATGGCTTTTCCTTCTTTAGCTGTCAACATTTAGCGGGGTGGCAATAAAGATTGACAGCCAATAATAGCTGTATTAGTATTAGGGCTATTAACAGAAATACAGCTAGCTAGAATGACAATCCGCTTGCCAAGCTGACAGCCTTATTTTGGTTTTGGTAGGTTTCCCCGCAACTTAATGTTATTTAAGGATATCCGCCATGATTACGCCTGTTATTTTGACTGCTTCAGCTGCTATGGCTTATGCCAAAACCCACGCCACCCCGATTGCCGTCGAGGACAACGGCGGCAATATTGCCAGTAACCTCAGCGTGCTGCTTGCTTTGGGCAGCAAGCTGGTGTCGGTGCAGGACACTTCCAGCATCAATCCCTTCTATTGGCCTATCAGCGTTGCCGAGGTATTGGCGCTGGGGCCCAAGATGACCGATGGCTGGGGCAATCCCGATACCTTCAATAACATCATCGGTTCGGCGGCGCATATAGCGGCCAATGCCAGCAAGCTGTTGGCTTTGGGGGAAAGGATCACTACTGGTGGCATCCATGTCAGCGACAGCGTCGCCAATATTGTCGCCAACGCTACCGTGCTTGCCACGTTGGGCAGCGAGCTGGCCTTGACAGTCATTGACAGTGCCATTGCCATCAACGCCAACCAAGCCGTGCTGCTGTCTTTGGCGCATACATTCGGTGGCGGGTTTAAGGGTTTCACCCTGCCCGATGGCTCCAACATCAGCATCCAGTCCTCCGACGGTGCGTCGCTGACACTGACAGCTGCCAATGCCGTCGCCTTTGTTGCCGAAGGCCTGACCGCGCCCCTACATATCGTGGACACTGGCAGCAACTTTGCCAGCTATCTCGACGCGCTTGCGGCAATGGGCGGGCAGCTGTTGTCGGTGCAGGACACCGATGGTCAGTGGTATTGGAACGGCTGGGAATCTTACTACGGCCCTGTCCCGATCGGCACGGCTATCAGCGTCGCCGATGTGTTGGCGCTCGCCCCTAAAATGGTCGATTTCCAAGGTGACCCGGCACAGTTCACCACCATTCTTGACACCGCCGCCAACATCAACGCCAACCTGGTGGCCATTCTGTCGGTCAAAGGGCTGCAAACGTTTGTGCTGCCAGACGGTATCAGCATCAGCATTCAGTCCTACGACGGCGTGTCGCTGACGCTGACCGCCGCCAACGCAGTTGCCTTTATTGCCGAAGGTCTGACTGCGCCCCTGCATATCGTGGATACTGGTAGCGACATTGCCAGCTACCTTGACACGCTGGCGACCATGGGCGGGCAGCTACTGTCGGTGCAAGACACCGACAGCCAGCAGTATTGGAACGGTTGGGGCTACAACAATGGCCCCATTCCTTTTGGTTCTGCTATCAGCGTCGCCGATGTGCTGGCACTCGCCCCTAAAATGGTCGATTTCCAAGGTAACCCCGAACAGTTCACCAATATCTTTGACACCGCTGCCAACATCAACGCCAACCAGGCCGCGTTGCTGTCCTTGGGCAACGCGCTCTGTGGCTTCACCTTGCCCGACGGTAGCCGCATTGGCATTGAGTCGTCCGACGGCGTGTCGCTGACACTGACCGCCACCAACGCGGTTTCCCTTGTTGCCGAAGGCTTGACCATGCCCATGCATATCGTGGACACCGGCAGCGACATTGCTGGTTATCTCGATACGCTGGCGGCAATGGGCGGGCAGCTGCTGTTGGTGCAAGACACCGACACCCAGCAGTATTGGGACGGTTGGAACTACTACAATCAGCCCATTCCTTTCGGTTCTGCCATCAGCGTTGCCGATGTGCTGGCACTTGCCCCCAAGACGGTTGATTTCCAAGGTAACCCCGAACAGTTCACCAACATCATTGATAGCACCGCCGTTGTCGCCGCCAACGTAGTGCAACTACTGGCACTAGGCGGACAGATACCCGTCGGGGCCATTCATGTCACTGACAGTGCCGCCAATGTTGCCGCCAATGCCTCTGCGCTTGCTACCTTAGGCAGCGAACTGACTTTGACCGTCACCGACAGTGCCGCCAACATCAACGCCAACCAATCCGCCATCTTGTCGGTCGGCGGGCTGAAGGCGTTCGTTTTGCCCGATGGTACCAGCATCAGCATCCAGTCCTCCGATGGCGCATTGTTGACCCTGACGGCCGCCAGTGCCGTTGCCCTTGTCGCCGAAGGCCTGACTGCGCCTCTGCATATCGTGGACACTGGCGGCAATATTGCCGGCTGCAATCTCGACGCGCTGGTTGCCATGGGCGGGCAGCTGTTGTCGGTGCAGGACACCGATGGTCAGTGGTATTGGAACGGCTGGGAATCTTACTACTCCCCCATCCCTTTCGGCTCGCCTATCAGCGTCGCCGATGCGCTTGCACTCGCCCCCAAGACGGTCGATTTCCTAGGCAACCCCGAACAGTTCACCCACATTGTCGACAGTGCCGCCGATGTTGCCGCCCATGCCGCCCAACTACTGGCACTGGGCGTACAGATACCCGTCGGTGCTGTCCACGTCATTGACAGTGCCGCCAACGTCGTTGCCAACGCCACTGCGCTAGCCACTTTGGGTAACGAGGTGAACGTAAGCGTCACCGACAATGCCGCTAATATTGTCGCCAACGCCACTGCGCTGACCACCTTGGGTAGCGAGCTGACGCTGACGTTGAACGTCAGCGACCGGGCTGCCAATATACAAGCCAATCTCGACAGTTTACAGGTCGTCGCGGGGCAAATTGGCAGCCTGACCTTGACCCTCACCAATGCCGGAATCCCTCGGCTGGCTATTACCGCCGCACAATTGTCCGGCGATGCAGCTGTATTGGACTTGATCGTTGGTGCCTATACCTTGGCTGTCAGTGATGTGGCGGTGAGCAACTTGACCAGTGTGTTTGCCAACCTCCAAGTGCAAGCAGTGTCCGTGTCCGACAGTGCCAGCAAAATCCAAGCGGCACTCAACACCCTACAAGCCGACTACGCTAAAATCTCCAGCATCAGCTTGACCAACAGTGGCACGCCGGCACTGACCATGTTCGCCAGCCACTTCTTGGCGGATGCACGCACGTTGGGTAAGATTGTCACGCCTTATAGCATTGCCTTGGCTGACAAAGGCACGCCTACCCTATCCATTGCAGCCAGCCAATTCGCGATTGACGCTCCTGCCATGTCCAAGATAATCACCCCCTACAATCTGGCTTTGAGCGACAATGGCATTATCGCCCTTACTGCCAGCCAGTACAGCCAAGATGGTGCAGTCTTGGGTAAGCTCAGCAGTGCTTATAGTATCAGTATCAGCGGCGAACTGGTTGCCAACGTGGCGACCGATGTCAAGAACAGCCATGTCACCGCCATCGGCATCACCGACACCGTCGCCCACATTAGTGCCGGCCTCAGCAGTTTGGCAAGTAACCTTGGTAAGCTGTCCGGTATTGCCCTGACCGATTCGGGCATCCCCACACTGTCCTTGGCTGCAACACAAGTGACCAGCACTCTCGGTGTGCTGAATGCCATCACCACGCCCTATCTGTTGTCGGTTAAGGACACCGTTGCCAACCTGAACAAGCTGGCCTTGGGCGGTGTGCATGACAGCCTGATTGAAATTATGCCTACGTTAATACTGGCCACCCTCACCGAAAACACCCAAGTCGCCGACCTCAACCTGTCACAGATCAAACTGACCGGCGATTCCATCACCGAAAAGGCTTATCAAGGCACTGGCACCGAAGTGGACATTGTTGGCAGCAACAACACCGTGTTGCACCAACTGTTCTTCACCCATGACAGCGAAGCCCAGCTGCATTTGTTGGGTATTGGCAGCACCGTGGTGCATGTGATGTAAGTGGGGCGGGTTGTTAACCGACAACATCCTTTGCCGTGACGTTGTCGCTTTATGGTCAAAATCTGGTGCGAATTCATTCGCACCTACAGGTTATGCGCAGCCCAAACATTTAAAACAACCACCTTGTGATCGTGTCTTTGGGCTGCGCCCTTAATATCATTGACACAATTTTGTATAGACACCCGCAATCCTTTACAATGCCCATTACAGGTTATTTTCTACGGTAAATCTATGCAAATTGATGTTTTTAACGGCGATGCCGATGGCCTTTGTGCATTGGTGCAACTTCGCCTTGCCCGGCCCACAGAGTCACACCTGGTGACCGGCATCAAACGGGACATCCAACTTTTGGAAAAAATTTCCGTCCAGCCAGGCGACCAACTTACCGTACTGGACATTTCTTTGGAAAAAAACCGCACCGCACTCGACCAAATTTTGGCCATTGGTGCCAGTATCTTCTACGTTGACCACCATCAAGCGGGTGACATCCCAGAACATCCTAACCTGATTACCCTGATAGACACCGACCCTAATATCTGCACCAGCTTGTTGGTCAACCAATATTTGCAAGGCAAATACCTGGCATGGGCCGTTACCGCCGCGTATGGTGACAACTTATTGGCGGTGGCGGAAAAAGCCGCGCAACCTTTAGGCTTATCTGAACGGCAGCTCAACCAGCTTAAAACTTTAGGCACCTGCATCAATTATAATGGTTATGGCGGCAGTATTTCTGACTTGCATTTTGCCCCCGATTCGCTGTATCGTGAATTGGCCTCTTATGTGTCGCCGTTTGACTTTATGGATGACAATACCGCCATCCACCAACAACTGTTGGGTGGCTACGCCGAAGATATGGCTTTGGCCCTGCAAATAAAGCCCGAATACGTGACCGCGCGAATCGCCGTGTACATCCTGCCGGATGTGGCGTGGTCGCGCCGTATCAGTGGCGTTTTTGGCAATGAATTGGCCAATTTGCATCCCGGCCGTGCCCACGCTGTGCTGAGCGTCACCGGACGGGGCGATTACCAAATCAGTGTGCGAGCACCTTTAACCAACAATACCGGCGCTGATGAATTATGTTCGGCCTTCCCTACAGGGGGCGGGCGTAAAAGTGCAGCCGGTATCAATCATCTGCCAGTTGACCAGCTGGCAACCTTCATTACGGCATTTGAACAAAAATACCCGTAATTTTTCTTATCCCCGATCAGGTGTAAACTTACTATATGACCAAAAGCTCCAATACCGTCTGGCATCACGCCACTGTCACCCGTGCCGATAGGGAAAGATTGCATCAGCACAAAAGCGCTATCTTATGGTTTACTGGCTTGTCCGGTTCAGGAAAGTCAACCTTGGCTCATGCCGTGGAAGATTATCTGCACAAAGCCAGTTGCACCACCTTTGTGCTGGATGGTGACAACGTGCGCCATGGTTTATGCAGTGATTTGGGCTTCAGCGATAACGACCGAGTTGAGAATATCAGGCGTATTGGCGAGTTGGCCAAATTGATGGTGGAAGCGGGCATTATCACCTTGACCGCCTTTATATCCCCTTTCAGGTCAGACCGGAATGCTGCCAGAAACTTGGTGCCGCATGGTGATTTTTTGGAAATTTATTGCCAGTGCCCTATCGAAACCTGCGAACAGCGTGATGTCAAAGGGCTGTACAAAAAAGCCCGCGCCGGTCATATTCCGCACTTTACCGGCATTGGTTCCCCCTATGAAGCGCCGGAGCATCCAGAGCTAATTATTGACACCCATGAGCAATCTTTGGCAGAAAGCGTCGATAAGGTCATCAATCTGCTGGTTGAGCGTGGCATGTTGGCAAGCCAGCCAAAATAAGCCGATAAGGGCGGCAAGCCCATGTTGCCAAAATGTTTTTAGCTGTTAAACCGGTCTTTCAAATGCCGGATAGCGGCAAACACCTCCACTGCTGGCTTGCCCTCCCTAGCACAGCTTTTTTGTACAGACGGGCTATCGGTACGTAAAAAAGGATTGCTTGCCCGCTCTTCAGCCAAGGTGCTGGGTACTGTGGGCAGTCCGTTTGTTCGGCATTGGTCGACCCAGCGCATTTTTTCTTGTAGCGCCTGGTTGTCGGGTTCTAGTGTCAAAGCGAATCGTCCGTTGCTTTGGCTATATTCATGGCTGCAATAAATGCGCGTTTCTGATGGTAACCCCTTAAGCTTTTGCAAAGAAGCCCAAAGCTGTCCGGCCGTCCCTTCAAACAGACGGCCACAGCCCATCACAAATAAAGTGTCACCACAAAACAACAGCCCGTCTTCAGCAAAATAATACACAATATGTCCGCTGGTATGCCCGGGCGTGGCAATCACTTGGGCTTTGTGCTGGCCAATGGCAACCACGTCGTTCTCCATTACGCCTCGGTCAACGTCGGGTATACGATGCTGGTCGGCGGCAGCGGCAATCACCATGCAGCTGGTTTGGGCTTTTAGTGCGGTAATGCCGCCGATGTGGTCGCTATGGTGGTGGGTTATCAGTATCTGGCTTAATTGCCAGCCATATTGGCTTAAAGCTGCCAAAACAGGTGCTGCAACGGCGGGGTCTATAGCCGCTGTTTGTCCCGATTCGCCATCATGCAGCAAATAAATATAATTGTCGTTTAATACGGGCAACTGGATAATAGTCAACATATTAGTGGCTTATCGAAATAAAAGTGGGGGTTAATCAATAGTGCTAGGATTCCAAAAAGCTTGCGTGACTGATGATTGAGCCATCAATTTTTCCACAATGGCATCTAATACGTCCGAGTCCACTGACGTGGACAATAGTGTGGCAAAAATTTGCACCTCATTCTGTACAAAAGGATGCACATCAAAATCACCAACCGGATAGTTGGCTTCATCCAACAATAATTCCAACTGGTCCATGGTGGATTTCTGAAATTGCCGGTCACAGATCACACAAACACAATAGGTGACTTCGCTGGCGGTGTCATCAATCGGCTGGCGATTAATGATGTTGACCAACGGCCTTAACAACGTGTTCCCCGCCAATACAAAACCAGCCGCCAGCGTTGCTTCCAGTATCAAATCCGCACCGGCACAAGCACCGACCGCAGCTGCCCCCCACAGCGTGGCAGCCGTGTTTAGCCCGCGTATGTTGCCGTCACCTTTCATTATCACACCGGCACCCAAAAAACCAATGCCGGACACCACATAAGCCGCCACATGCACCGCTCCGCCATGACCATCCAAACGGTTCGCCATATCGACAAACACCGCCGCCCCCACCGCAACCAACACATTTGTCCTTAGCCCCGCCGTCCGTTGCCGGTATTGGCGTTCCAAACCGATCAAGCCACCCAAGACAAAAGCCGTAGACAGGCTGATAAAGCTATCAAGCAAAGACACAATATTAATGTTTTGAAAGGCTTCCATAGTTGCAAAGGGTTATGGGTGTGGGCGGGCAATGCCCGTGATCAGCCTGATCTGTAAACCAGCAGGCACAAAAAAGCCGCAAGGCCAACTGGCGATGCGGCTTCTTGCCAAGCAGGATGCTGCTTAACGTTTTGAGTACTGAGGACGTTTTCTGGCTTTGTGCAAACCCACTTTTTTACGTTCAACAATACGGGAATCGCGGGTTACAAAACCGGCTTTACGAAGCAGCGGCCGTAGTGATTCGTCGTAGTTCATCAATGCGCGTGACAAACCGTGGCGGATGGCACCGGCTTGACCAGAAGGGCCACCGCCTTTGACAATAATGTTAAGGTCAAACTGGCCTTCCATTTCCACGCATTCCAACGGCTGGCGAGAAACCATTTGGTCGGTTTTACGGCCAAAATAGTCTTCAAGGTTTTTGGCATTGACGATGATTTTGCCGCTGCCTTTAGTGGCATAAACGCGGGCTATAGCACTTTTCCGGCGACCGGTTCCATAATATTGAGCTGCTGCTGCCATGTGATATCTACTCGATTAAATGTCTAAAGTTTTTGGCTGTTGTGCCTGATGTTCGTGTTCAGGCCCTGCATAGACCTTTAATTTTTTGAACATTGCACGCCCTAACGGATTTTTGGGCAACATGCCCTTTACCGCAGTAGTCAGGATACGGTCCGGGAAAGTCTGTCTTAGCTTGCCTAATGCAACAGTCTTAAGGTTGCCGGTATAGCCAGTGTGATGGTGATAGAGCTTATCTTTCTCTTTATTGCCGGTCACGCCGATTTTTTCGACATTGATGACAATAATATAATCGCCGGTATCAACATGTGGCGTATATTCAGGTTTATGTTTACCGCGAAGACGTAGGGCAATTTCAGAAGCAAGGCGGCCTAGCGTCTTTCCATCTGCATCAACTACGTACCAATCTCGCTTTACTTCGGCTGGTTTTGCACTAAATGTTTTCATCGTTACTCGGTATTTCTGTTAAAGGTGCAATGTATAAAAGCGAGAATTGTACTGGATAAAGCCTAACAGATCAATGTTAATTTTGCTTTATCAACTGGTGTGACGCAAAGGGTAAGCCTTCTGGCTACCCTCACACGTTCCCTGAGCGAGGTTGAAGGGAATTGCAGCCGAGCTTAGCAATAATCCAGCACCAACAAATAAAATCGGCACTGTCCACTTGGTCTGTCAATACAGTTCGAACCTTGCCAAGTAGCCGAAATGGTCAGAAACCACAGGGTAAAAGTTGCCGTCAAAAATGGTTTCCATAAATTTGACGCGCAGCGGGTGGCCGTTGCGCTTAAAAATATGGTCGATGCGCTTGGCAGGCGAATTTTTCCAGCCGTCTATTTGCCCTCGGTAACTGGGCTGGTAAAAACGCTGTGGATGCAATTCGTAAAATTGATCGACATAATCGCCATTGCCGACAATATGGTTGTAAGCGTGTTCCCCTGCCGGTGCGTTAAAATCGCCCACCAGCAAATCGCCACGGACACCAAAATGCAATCGTGAATCAATCAATTGCCGCAGCTTGCGGAATTCATCAAAAAAGCCATGATGTGCCCAGCTTAAATGTACATTGGCGATATGCAGCAAGCCAAACCACGGCACATCAATACAAGACACAGTGATATTGCGCGACATGTAGTTGTCTTTACGGCAGTCCGCCGACACATACGCCGAATGGTTATGGCGCATGGGGTGGCGGCTCATAATGGCAGTGCCTTCGCGCCAACGCAAAAAACCTATATGGCTCCAATCCTGATGGATATGAAAGCCATGCCCCCATTGCCGCAAGCGTTTGCAAATCCGAAAAGCCATATTGGACGGGCCTTCACCATAGGGGCGGGTGATCGGGTCGTGCATATATTCCGCCACTTCTTGGAAGCACACCACATCAACCCGCAACTGGGCTATCGCCTCGGCAATAATCTGCACTTCCCGTTCATGATGGTGCATGGTGTCAAAAGGGCAATGGCGCGGATGCTGCTCGTAGGTGTGCAGGTTCAGGGTCAGTAGCGAGAGTTCCATTGGCTTTGCCGGAGATAACTGCTTATGTAAGTGAATATTTCGGTGTTGAGTTACAACCGTAAGTCAGGTTTGTGCAAATGGCTGCTGGCAGTTGTACAGCTAAAGCTGATATCCAAACTATCCACAAACATCAGCCACTTATTTTACAAAACACGCCTTTTCTGCATACTCTTCAGCTTCTTTCAGTCGCTTGCGTAAGTCCTTTGATTGTGTTGGGTCTCTGAATACGCCACCCGCATCCCCAGGGGTGCTTTTTAAGTAACTGAACGTTTTGGCCGCTTCATAGTCACTGAAAGTCAGCTTTTCGGCAATCTTGTCTATTTTGCAGCCACAAGCGTACTGGTTGATATAACTCAACCCACCGTGTTGGGCGACGCAATTCAACACATATTCCACGCGGTCACGGGTAGGGAAATCATTGGGCAAAGAAGCGGGCGAGGGTACGGTGGCTTGGTTGGCCAATTCGGTTTTCTCAGGCGTTGCGCTGCAAGCGGACAATAGGGCGGCAACTGCCAAGGGGGCCAGTAATGCAAAGGGGCACGATTTTATCAGTATCATAATATATCCAAATCTTAATGGTTAAGAGGCGTGTCAAGCAGGCGTACAAGGTGGTTGCGGTTATTCGGCAACAGCAAAATCCACGATTTTTTTCAGCGTCCCGTTCATTTTAACGGAAAACTGATTGAGCGCTTTGTCGTCAGTGTCAGTAGGGATAAGATGGGTGCTGACAGTGGTTTTGCCTTGGCTTTGGTAAAGCACCACATTGCAAGGCATGTAACGGATGGCGGCGGGTGACATCAATAATATCGTTTTGGCAAGGGTCAGGTTGCAAAACTGCACAGTGTCGTACTCAGGGAATCCAGCCGTGCCGCGTTCCCGTATCACTTTGCCAACGCGGCTATGGCCTGTGACCCTAAAATTATTCTCAGCAATCGCAATTTGCAGCTCAGCTAGCACATCATCATAGTTTTTGTGGGTCTCAACCTGATAATATGACAGCCACTCGCCGTTAGCGGGCTGTTCGGCGCAACTGGCAAGCAGCAGCAAGGGGGCGCAAAAAGCAGCTATTTTAAACATACCATTACCTGACATAAGAGGCGGCAAGCTTAGCATTATGGGGCAACAAACTAAAGTGGCCGGCGTTGTTCTGGCGGGTGGCTTGGCAAGGCGCATGGGCAATCTGGATAAAGGCTTGGTTATTTGGCACGGTAGGCCATTAGTGGCTTATGCCATTGATGCCATGACCGAAATAGTGGGCGGGCAGGTGTGTGTCAACGCCAACCGCTCGATAGAGCTTTACCGGCAATTCGGTTTTCCAGTGGTGCAAGATTTGACTGACAGTTTCGACGGGCCGTTGGCAGGTGTTTTGGCGGCCTTGCACGCTATGGATGCCGATATTTTGTTGGTGATGCCATGCGATTCCCCCCTTATTAAAGCCCTGCATTTGCAGGCGTTACTATCCGCGTGCGCTGAACCGTCAGTGGATGTGGCGGTCGCTTTTGATGGGCAGCGCCTGCATCCGGTTTTTTTGGCGCTCAAAACTCACTTAAAATCGAGCCTAAGCGCTTATCTGGCGGGTGGGCAGCGTAAAATGGAGGATTGGATCCGCCAGCATTCGTTGCAGTGTGTCGATTTCAGCTCAGAACCGGCCTTATTTGCCAATATTAATACATTATCAGAACTGAATGACTTGCTGTCGCCGGATTGTTTGTGAACAATGCCAGATTGGGCCAATTGTCGCTGTTTAAGGCGATTGCTACAGAATAGTGGCTTTGTTATGGCGTATTTTTGAGTACTGGATAACAGCAAGGGTATTTTTATAAGGTTTATATATGTCATCGTAACCGGATGTTGCAGATTGTCAACTGCCTGATGTGGCGATTGTTATTTAATCAAGGTTGATTAAATCCCGGGTGGTGGCTATAATCCATTAGCTTTTGCATTTGGGGTGGCGCATGGCGGATAATTTTTTTGCCGCTGTTGGTAAAATTCTGATTGCACAAATTTTAGTGGTAGTATTAGTGGCAACTGTCCTGATGCTATTGTTCGGGTGGCAATGGGCCGGTTCTTCCCTGTTAGGCGGGGTGGCAGCGTTTGTGCCCAATGTATATTTTGCTTGGCGTATTGGCCGTTCAACCGGTCAGCAACCCAAAAAAATTATCCAGTCTTATTATAAAGGTGAATCGGGCAAGCTGATATTGACCGCTGCGCTATTCGCCTTAATCCTGCAGGTGCCTAATCTACAGGCGGCATCGTTGTTTGTGGGATATTTTGCTGCATTATCCGTTTTCTGGTTTGCGCTGTTGATGCGCTGAATTTATTTAATTTTCAAAAGAGAGGAACAATGGCTACCGAAGCTCATGCTGCCGAAGGTGCAACTGGTTATATCATCCACCATTTAACCCCGCTTCATGTAGGTGAAGGCTTTTGGACATTACATCTGGACACCCTGTTCTTTTCGGCTGTTTTAGGCGGTTTGTTCATCTGGTTCTTTAAGCGGGCCGCAGAAAAGGCCACATCGGAAGTGCCGGGCTTGGTGCAAGCATTTGCAGAAATGCTGATTGAATTTGTTGACACCCAGGTTAAAGACAGTTTTCATGGTCATAGCAAGCTGATAGCACCGTTGGCACTGACCATATTCTGCTGGGTGTTCTTGTGGAATTTTATGGACTTGTTCCCCGTTGACATTTTGCCGTTGATCGGTTCGATGATGGGCATAGAATACCTGCGTGTTGTACCGAGCACCGATCTGAACGCCACCTTTGCCATGTCAATATCGGTGTTTTTCCTGATCATTTTTTACAGCATCAAAATCAAAGGCGCGTGGGGCTTTGCCAAGGAGTTGATGTTCCAGCCGTTTGGCCCTTGGCTGTTGCCTTTCAATTTGTTGCTTAAGTTGGTTGAAGAGATTGCCAAACCTATTTCATTGGCACTGCGGTTGTTTGGCAACTTATATGCTGGTGAGCTTATTTTCATCCTCATCGCTTTGTTGCCTTGGTCGATACAACCGTTTTTAAGTTTCCCTTGGGCAATTTTTCACATCCTTATTATTACCTTGCAGGCGTTCATATTTATGGTGTTGACAATTGTTTACCTAAGTATGGCGCATGAAGACCATTAATTTTTAAACTTCTATTTATAACATAACGATACGTTTGGAGGTATCATGGAAATGGCATCATTGATTGCTGATGTACAAGGTATGACTGCTATTGCAGTGGGTTTGGTTTTGGGTATGGGTGCATTAGGCACCGCAATAGGCTTTGGCCTGTTAGGCGGCAAATTTTTGGAAGGTGCTGCCCGCCAACCTGAAATGGTGCCTATGTTGCAGGTTAAAATGTTCGTTGTTGCCGGTCTTTTGGACGCGGTGACAATGATCGGCGTTGGTTTGGCGCTGTTCTTCACATTTGCCAACCCATTCCTGTCTGCTGTGACAGCAGCTGCGGGTTAATTGCAAACATTTTAATTGATAATGGATAAGAGGGACGCATCGTGAGTATCAATGCTACTCTGATTGGGCAAATGATCACCTTTGCGCTTCTGGTATGGTTTACCATGAAGTTCATCTGGCCGCCTTTATTTGACTCTCTGGAAGAACGCAGGAAGAAAATTGCCGAAGGTCTGGCTCAGGCTGAAAAAGGTCAGGAAGAAATGCGTTTGGCTGAAAAAAAGGCCAAAGGTGTTTTGAAAGAAGCCAAAGAGCAGTCCTCAGAAATCGTCAATTTGGCTCAAAAGCGTGCCAACGAGTTGGTTGAGGAATCGAAAGATGCCGCCAAAAAAGAAGGCGAACGGATGATTCTGGTGGCTCAAGCGCAAATTGAGCAAGAAATGCAAAAAGCACGGGAAGATTTGCGCCAAGAGGTTGCAAGGCTGGCCATGACGGCGGCAGAGCAAATTTTAGGCGCAGAAATCGACCAAGCCAAACACCAAGAAATTATCAGCAAAGTCTCTAACCAATTATAGGAACGCCACTCATGAGCGAATTGGTAACAATGGCAAGACCTTATGCTGCTGCGGTGTTTAAGCGGGCTAAGGAAACCGGCTCGGCAGGGCAATGGTCTGACGCTTTGGCGTTCATGTCCGGCGTTTTGGTCAGTGAAGAAATTTCTAAAATTATTGGTAACCCAAAAGTCGGTAAACCACAGCTATTGTCGCTTTTGCAGGAGATTTTCCAAGATACTCTAGCCGGTGAAATGGACAATTTCCTGAAGTTATTGGTGGCCAACAACCGGTTAAGCTTAGTGCCGTCGATTGCCAAACTTTTTGAGGCTTACAAAGCTGAAGAAGAAGGGTATATAGAGGTCGATGTTTACACGGCCTATGGTTTTTCTGAAGAAACACAACAGGCTTTTGCGGAAAAGCTTGAAAAAGCTTTGAGCAAAAAAATACACATGAACGTGTCTCAGGATCCGTCATTGATTGGTGGTGTTCTGGTACGGGCAGGCGACCGAGTTATTGATGGCTCTATAAGAGGTCAGCTACAACACATGCAAAAGTCTCTACAATGAGAGTGAGAAAAAGCACATGCAATTAAACCCATCTGAAATCAGTGATCTTATAAAGAAAAAGATCGAAAGCTTCGACATGAATGCCGAAGCGCATACCGAAGGTACGGTTGTCAGTGTGACTGACGGTATCGTTAGGATTTATGGTCTTTCCGAAGCGATGCAAGGCGAAATGCTTGAGTTTCCAGGGAATACTTTTGGAATGGCACTTAACCTTGAAAGGGATTCTGTTGGTGCCGTTGTATTAGGTTCGTATCAGCATATCTCTGAAGGCGACACAGTAAAATGTACCGGCAAGATTTTGGAAGTCCCAGTCGGCGAAGCTTTGTTAGGCCGTGTGGTTGATGCATTAGGCAATCCCATTGACGGCAAAGGTGCTGTTGAAACCACCCAAACCTCACCGATAGAAAAGATTGCGCCTGGTGTTATTGCCCGTCAATCAGTTGATCAGCCAGTACAAATTGGTTTGAAATCAATTGATGCCATGATCCCTATTGGTCGTGGTCAACGGGAGCTGATTATTGGTGACCGCCAAACTGGCAAAACGGCCATCGCTATTGATGCGATCATCAACCAAAAAGGTACAGGCATTAAATGTATCTATGTGGCTATCGGTCAAAAACGTTCTTCAATTGCTAACGTAGTCCGTAAGTTGGAAGAACACGACGCAATGGCCCATACCATTATTGTAGTCGCGTCCGCCTCAGAATCGGCTGCCTTACAATTCATTGCCCCGTACACTGGTTGTGCAATGGGTGAGTTCTTCCGTGACCAAGGTGAAGATGCCCTGATCATTTATGATGATTTGACCAAACAGGCTTGGGCTTATCGCCAGGTTTCGCTGTTGTTGCGCCGTCCTCCAGGGCGTGAAGCGTATCCCGGCGATGTGTTTTATTTGCATTCACGTTTATTGGAGCGTGCAGCCCGTATCAATGCCGATGAAGTGGAAAAGCTGACAAATGGCAGGGTTAAAGGCAAAACCGGTTCTTTGACCGCTTTGCCCATTATTGAAACCCAAGGCGGCGACGTTTCTGCATTCGTTCCGACCAATGTTATTTCTATTACAGACGGTCAGATTTTCTTGGAAAGCAGTTTGTTCAACTCAGGTATCCGGCCTGCCGTCAACGCAGGTTTGTCGGTTTCACGGGTAGGTGGCGCAGCGCAAACTAAGATTATCAAGAAATTGGGCGGTGGTACACGTCTCGATTTGGCGCAATACCGCGAGTTGGCTGCTTTTGCCCAATTTGCTTCAGATTTGGATGAAAGCACCCGCAAGCAGATTGAACGTGGCCAGCGCGTAACCGAGCTGATGAAACAAAACCAATATTCACCCATGTCAGTTGCACAAATGGCGGTTTCGTTGTTTGCTGCCAATGAAGGGTTCTTGGATGCGGTTGAAGTCAGTAAAGTTTTGGATTTTGAGGCCGCCGTGCAATCATACATGAAATCGGAACACGCTGAATTGATGGAAACAATCAATACAACTGGCGATTTTAGTAGCGAAATCAGCAGTGGTATCAGAGCCGCTCTTGAAACTTTTGTTAAAACTCATAGTTGGTAAAAGGGTCTTCAAATGGCTGTTGGTAAAGAAATACGCACCAAGATTGCGAGTATCAAGAATACTCAAAAAATCACTCGGGCAATGGAAATGGTTGCCGCGAGCAAAATGCGTAAAACAAAAGACAGAATGCAGGCAACACGCCCTTACTCAAAGAAGATAGCGCAGATCATCAAGCATCTTGCTCAGGCCAATCCAGAATACAAGCATTCTTTTTTGGTCCACCGCGAAGTCAAGCGGGTCGGTTTGATCATTATCAGTTCCGACCGCGGCTTATGCGGCGGATTGAATTCCAATTTGTTCAGAAAAACATTGCTGCAAATGCAGCAATGGGATAATGACAATATCGGCATTGATGTTTGCACCATTGGTTCAAAGGCATTGGGTTTTTTCGGCAACCTTAAGATCAATGTGGTAGGGCATGTCAGCAAGCTGGGTGACGCGCCGCATTTGGAAGACATTATTGGTGTCATTAAGATTATGCTGGATGCTTATGAGCAAGGCACTATTGACGAGCTGCATATTATCAGCAATGAATTTGTCAACACAATGACGCAACGGCCAACACTGGACAAATTATTGCCGGTAGTGGCTCATGAGCTTGATGAAAACCTGTCCGGTCATTGGGATTATATTTATGAGCCTGATGCCAAAGAAGTCTTGGATCATTTGTTGTCACGCTATGTTGAATCCATTGTCTATCAGGGATTGGTGGAAAATAACGCCTGTGAGCAAGCGGCCAGAATGGTGGCTATGAAGAGCGCTTCTGATAATGCGGGCAATCTTATTAAGGAATTGCAGTTGATTTATAACAAAGCTAGACAGGCAGCAATTACCCAAGAGATTTCGGAAATTGTAGCCGGTGCCGCTGCCGTTTAAGCCCATTTATTAGCCCAGTAAAACGAATTAAATTTTAAGAGGACAACTCAATGAGTTCGGGTAAAATCGTTCAAATTATTGGCGCGGTTGTTGACGTGGAATTTCCGCGTGAAAGCCTGCCAAAAGTATATGATGCCTTAACGGTAGATGGTAAAGGTTTGGTGCTGGAAGTGCAGCAACAATTAGGCGATGGTGTAGTAAGGACTATTGCCATGGGTAGCAGTGATGGCTTAAGCAGGGGTTTGCAGGTTAGTAACACAGGCGCCCCTATTTCAGTGCCAGTGGGACAAGCGACACTGGGTCGCATCATGAATGTCTTAGGCGAACCTATTGATGACAAAGGCCCTATCGGCGAGCAAGTCAAATGGGGCATTCATCGTGAAGCACCCAGCTATGCTGAGCAAGCGGCTGCCAACGAATTGTTGGAAACCGGCATTAAGGTTATCGACTTGGTTTGCCCTTTTTCAAAAGGTGGCAAAGTCGGGTTGTTTGGCGGTGCGGGTGTAGGCAAGACCGTTAACATGATGGAACTGATCCGTAACATTGCGATTGAGCATAGTGGCTATTCAGTTTTTGCAGGTGTGGGTGAACGTACCCGTGAAGGTAACGACTTCTATCATGAAATGACCGATTCAAACGTTATTGATAAAGTTTCGTTGGTGTATGGTCAGATGAACGAGCCACCCGGTAATAGGTTGCGCGTTGCCTTGACCGGTTTGACCATGGCCGAATATTTCCGTGATGAAGGCCGTGACGTACTGTTTTTCGTCGATAATATTTACCGTTATACATTGGCGGGTACTGAAGTTTCAGCGTTGTTGGGCCGTATGCCTTCAGCGGTAGGCTACCAACCGACTTTGGCCGAAGAAATGGGTGTGTTGCAAGAACGTATCACATCAACCAAAACTGGTTCGATCACCTCAATCCAAGCTGTTTATGTACCTGCGGATGACTTGACTGATCCGTCGCCAGCCACCACTTTTGCGCATTTGGATGCCACCGTGGTATTGTCTCGACAAATCGCCGAGTTGGGCATTTATCCAGCCATTGACCCATTGGATTCCACTAGCCGCCAGTTAGACCCCTTGGTTATTGGTCAAGAGCATTATGACGTGGCACGTCGGGTACAAAAAACCTTGCAGCGTTACAAAGAATTGCGCGATATTATCGCCATTTTAGGTATGGACGAGTTGTCAGAAGACGATAAGTTGATTGTTGCACGGGCCCGTAAAATCCAGCGTTTCTTGTCCCAACCGTTCTTTGTTGCGGAAGTTTTCACCGGTTCCCCAGGCAAATATGTTTCTTTGAAAGATACTATTGCAGGTTTTAAAGGAATCATTGAGGGCGAGTATGATGCCATTCCTGAGCAAGCGTTTTATATGGTAGGCACAATTGATGAGGCTTTAGAAAAGGCCAAAACATTAAAAGGCTAGTAAACGTTTAGGATAAATTCATGACCATGACCGTACATGTAGACATTGTAAGCGCAGAAAAAGAGATATTTTCTGGATTGGCGGAAATGATCTTTGCACCTGCTGAGCTGGGCGAAGTGGGTATTTCTCCTCGTCATGCCCCTTTCATAACCCGGCTAAGCCCAGGTGAGGTGAGGGTTAAGGTAAGCGAGAAGGAGTATTATCCATTTTTTATTTCTGGCGGCATTCTTGAGGTTCAGCCGCATTTAGTCACGGTTTTGGCTGATTTTGCAATCCGCGCAAAAGATATTGATGAGGCCGCGGCTATTGAAGCAAAAACTAAAGCTGAAGAAGTCTTAGCCAACAAATCCGGTCAAATCGAATATGAAACAGCGAAGACCCAATTAGTTCAAGCTATTATGCAGTTAAGAACGCTGGACAGATTGAGAAAACGCGGCGAGTAAAAGGAGCTTTGTCCTTTTCTGGCAAAAAGCCCGATAACGTGTTAATGACGCTATCGGGCTTTTTTTTAGGATTTCACAGGAAGCAATCAATGCAAATAACTACAATTATTCTGGCGGCAGGCAAGGGGACACGGATGCGTTCCGAGCTGCCAAAAGTCATGCACAAAATTGCCGGAAAATCATTATTGGAACATGTTTATCAGACTAGCAAACAAATACCCGGCAATGCCATTAAGGTTGTAATCGGTCATGGTGCCGATTTTATAAGGGAAAAATTATCGTATCTAGATGTTTGCTGGGTGGAGCAGCTTGAGCAGTTAGGCACGGGGCACGCGGTGCAGCAAGCCGCCGGACAAATAGGCGATGATGATATTGTTTTGGTAGTGTATGGTGATGTCCCTTTGCTAAAATTTTCAACCCTCCAAAACCTGCTTGGCTTATCAAGTCAGGAAAGTTTGGCATTGTTGACCGTTAATCTCGATAATCCTACCGGTTATGGAAGAATAATAAGGGATGGGAATGGACGGGTGCAGAAAATTGTCGAGCAAAAAGATGCCACCCCATCAGAGTTGGCGATTACAGAAGTCAACACCGGTATTATGGCGGTGAACGGGCAAAAATTAAAGAAATGGTTGGCGCAGCTGGGCAATAATAATGCGCAAGGCGAGTATTATTTGACGGATGTTGTGGCAATGGCGGCGACAGATGGCGTATTGGTCAGCACTTGCCAGCCACAAACAGGCAATGAGGTTTTAGGGGTCAACAATCGTCTGCAACTTAGCGGGTTGGAGCGGCTTTTCCAGCAAGGGCAGGCAGAAATGCTCATGGAACAAGGCGTGACCTTGAGGGATCCATTGCGTTTCGATTTGCGCGGCACAATCACCCAATTGGGTCAAGATATTGAAATTGATGTGAATGTCATACTTGAGGGGGAAATTAAGCTTGGCAATAATGTTAGCATTGGTGCCAACACCCAGATTAAAAATGCTGTGATTGGTGACAATGTCGAAATTTTTGCCAATTGTGTCATAGAAGATGCGGTTGTCGGCGCCAACAGTAGAATTGGCCCTTTTGCCCGCTTAAGACCTGGCACGGTGTTGGCAAAAGAGGCGCATATCGGCAATTTTGTTGAGCTAAAAAATGCCATTGTTGCTGAAAATTCTAAAATTAACCATTTAAGCTACATTGGTGATGCCAATGTAGGCAGTCATGTCAACATTGGTGCTGGTACGATCACATGCAATTATGATGGTGTCAATAAGTCTAGGACGGTGATTGGTGATGGCGCATTTATCGGCTCTAGCAGCCAATTGGTTGCGCCTGTCACGGTAGGCGCGAATGCGACCATTGGCGCGGGCTCAACGATAACTAAAGATTGCCCGGACAATCAGTTGACATTGGCTAGGTCAAAACAAGTGACCCTTTCAGGATGGCAACGCCCTGTGAAAAAGGACGCATAGATGTGTGGAATTGTTTGTGGCATTGCGCGGGGCAATGTTGTCCCTATTTTAATGGAGGGTCTGAAAAGGCTTGAATACCGTGGCTATGACTCCGCTGGGTTAGCGGTTATCCATCAGCAAGACATTTTACGTAGACGGGCTGTGGGCAAGGTTTCGGAGCTGGAAGCCTTGTTAATGGAACAGCCACTTAGCGGTCACATTGGTATCGCCCATACCCGCTGGGCTACGCATGGTAAGCCTTCCAAACACAATGCCCATCCGCATTTCAGCCGGAATAATGTCGCGGTTGTACACAATGGCATTATCGAAAACTATCAGCAACTACGCTCTGAGCAAATAAACAAAGGTTTTATATTTACCTCTGAAACGGATACCGAAGTGGTTGCCCACCAAGTTAGCTTGGCATTAGAAAGCGGTGACGATTTATTGTCGGCGGTAAAAAATGCAGTCAAAGCATTTGAGGGTTCTTATGCTTTGGGTATTATGAGCCTCGCCGAACCGGATTCTTTGGTTGCTTGCCGTAAAGGCAGCCCATTGGTGATTGGTATTGGCTACGGCGAATATTTTATTGCATCGGATGTTGCAGCGTTATTGCCGGTCACGCAACGGTTTATATTTATGGAAGATGGCGATATAGCGCGGCTTACATTGCAGGGCGTGACTATTTATAATGCCGAAGAGCAGTTGGTGGAACGCAAGGTTCACGAAAGCTACCTTAAAATGGATGCAGTGGATAAGGGTGGCTATCGGCACTATATGTTAAAGGAAATATATGAACAGCCGTATGCCATTACACAAACACTTGCTGGGCGTTTCGATAAAGAAGACCGGCTGCTTGACGCTGCATTTGGGCATAATGCCGCTGACATATTTGATGATATAAAGGCTATCCAAATTATAGGTTGTGGCACTAGCTACCACGCGGGTTTGGTGGCCCGATACTGGTTTGAAGAATTGACGGGGTGTCCTTGCCAAGTTGAAGTGGCCAGCGAATTCCGTTACCGGCATCCGGTGATTGCTGACCACACATTGATTGTCACTTTATCGCAATCGGGCGAGACGGCAGATACGCTTGCCGCGCTGCTGGAAGCAAAAAGGCGGGGTGCCCGTTATTCGTTGGCAATTTGTAACGTTGCTGAAAGCTCTTTGGTGAGAGAGTCTGATCTGGTGTTGCTGTTGCGAGCCGGCCCAGAAATAGGTGTGGCATCCACTAAAGCATTCACTACCCAGCTAGTGGCTTTAATGTTATTGGTTATTACCATAGGTAGACGCCACCAATTGGAGCCGCAAAAGGAAAAAATAATTACTTCGGCTTTGTTGGGTTTGCCCCGCCGAGTTGAAAAAGTACTGGCACTTAACACGCAAATTGAAAAGCTGGCGGAACAATTTTCTGCTAAGCGCCATGCATTATTTTTAGGACGTGGTGAGCATTACCCCATTGCAATGGAGGGGGCATTAAAACTTAAAGAAATTTCTTACATTCATGCCGAGGCGTATCCTGCTGGTGAGTTGAAGCACGGGCCATTGGCATTGATAGACGGCGATATTCCCGTTATAACAGTCGCACCCAATAATAGGCTTTTAGAAAAGCTTAAATCTAATATGCAAGAGGTGAGTGCCAGGGGCGGGCGGCTCATCGTGTTTATGGATGAGACTTTGCTTGCTGATCAGGAAACAAATGCTACAGATTTGCAGATTGTCAAAGTTCCGGCTGTTGAAAATGAAATAGCCCCTATTGTCTATAGCATTCCTTTACAGTTATTGGCTTACCATGTTGCTGTAATCAAAGGAACCGATGTGGATCAGCCCAGAAACTTGGCAAAATCGGTTACAGTTGAGTGATCGCGTGCTGATCCTGCAGTCCTTCATTTCACTCGTTCAAAAATACAGTAAAACTTTGCTTAGGGGCTTTTGTATGGATGATAAATTGCTTAAAAGACAGCTAATCGGTCAAGTGGATTTAAGCAAGATTTAAACTTTAGTTTGTTATAATCAGCATCATTGATATAACTATGCAAGCCAGTGGGTACATGGGCTTAACGAGGATAAGTTTTAGATAAAGATATGCAGTAAGCTTCCTCAGAATAGTGAGGTAGTTAAAGTCGTTTTTAAATATCCAACCAAAACCTATATTTCAGGACATAAAACATGAGTAAAGTAGCATTAATTACAGGGGTTACAGGGCAAGATGGAGCTTATTTGGCCGAGTTTTTGCTTAATAAAGGGTACATTGTTCACGGCATAAAGCGTCGTGCATCACTTTTTAACACCGACCGTATCGATCATTTGTATCTTGATCCCCATGTAAGCAACCAGAACTTTGTTTTACATTATGGTGACTTGACGGATTCTACTAACCTTATCCGCATCATTCAGGAAGTTCAGCCTGATGAAATTTATAACTTGGCAGCAATGAGCCATGTGGCTGTCAGCTTTGATATGCCAGAATATACTGCCAATGCTGATGGTATTGGTACATTACGTATTTTGGAGGCTATCCGTCTGTTAGGTTTGGAGAAGAAAACACGCTTTTACCAAGCCAGTACATCAGAATTATACGGTTTGGTGCAAGAAATTCCGCAAAAGGAAACCACCCCATTCTATCCGCGTAGCCCCTATGCGGTAGCTAAATTGTATGGCTATTGGATCACGGTCAACTATCGTGAAGCGTATGGAATTTATGCCTGTAATGGTGTTTTATTCAATCACGAATCGCCATTACGTGGGGAAACGTTTGTTACCCGTAAAATTACCCGTGCTTTGGCCAGAATCAAAATGGGTTTGCAAGAATGTTTGTATTTAGGCAACTTAAGTGCCTTGAGAGATTGGGGCCATGCTAAAGACTACGTTGAAATGCAGTGGATGATGTTGCAGCAGGAAACGGCCGAAGACTTTGTAATCGCCACCGGCGTACAGTATTCAGTCCGCCAGTTTGTTGATTTTGCGGCGGAAGAGCTGGAAATCAAAATCCGCTGG
The DNA here is from genome assembly GCA_903945605.1 of uncultured Methylococcaceae bacterium. Lineage (GTDB taxonomy): Bacteria > Pseudomonadota > Gammaproteobacteria > Methylococcales > Methylomonadaceae > Methylovulum. The sequence continues at coordinate 39,140 of CAJAWH010000097.1, forward strand.
GAAGGCGAGGGTGTTGATGAAAAGGGCTACTGTGCAGAAACTGGAAAATGCATTGTAGCGGTTGATCCACGTTACTTTAGACCTACCGAAGTTGAGACTTTGCTAGGCGATCCTACCAAAGCCAAAGAAAAATTGGGATGGACGCCCAAAACGACCCTAAAAGAATTGGTTGCTGAAATGGTTCAAGCAGATTATAAAACTGCACAAAGGGACGCATTATGCCAACGTGAAGGCTTTAAGACGTTTGACTATAACGAATAAGCAACAGCAAGAGATGAATTATGGAAAGTAATGTAAGCCGTATAGCTATTAATCACGATACAAAAATATTCGTCGCTGGTCACAAAGGCTTGGTCGGTTCTGCTGTTGTCAGAAACTTGCAAGGCAAAGGTTACAACAACATTGTTACGCGGACTCGGCAACAGCTCGATCTGATGGATAAAAGCGCGGTCGATGTGTTTTACAAAGAAGAGCAGCCAACCGTAGTGATCGACGCAGCCGCTAAAGTGGGCGGCATTCATGCCAACAATATTTATCCGGCTGAATTTATTTTCGATAATCTTTGCATCCAAAACAATTTGATTGATGGCGCATACCGGGGCGGTGTGCAGAAATTTGTTTTTTTGGGTTCTTCGTGCATTTACCCAAAAATGGCACCGCAGCCTCTTAAAGAAGAGTATTTGTTGACGGGGGCATTGGAACCCACTAACGAATGGTATGCCATCGCCAAAATTGCGGGCATTAAAATGTGCCAAGCTTATCGGAAACAGTATGGCTTTGATGCTATCAGTCTGATGCCGACTAACCTCTATGGGCCAGGTGACAATTTTGACCTGCAAAACTCCCATGTTTTGCCAGCCCTAATCAGAAAATTCCATGAGGCAAAAGCCAATCAGGATAGCACTGTGACCATTTGGGGAACAGGTACACCAAAGCGGGAGTTCCTGTATGTCGATGATATGGCCGATGCCTCCGTGTTCTTAATGGAAAACTATTCTGATGCTGAAATTGTTAACGTAGGCACTGGCGAAGATGTTTCAATTAGAGAATTGGCTGAATTGGTACAAAAGACCGTTGGCTTTACTGGCGAGTTGGTTTTTGATGCCAGCAAACCCGATGGTACGCCAAGAAAACTGATGGATGTGAACCGCTTGGCTAGCCAAGGTTGGAAAGCGGGCACTGCGTTGGAAGCGGGTGTGCAACAAACCTATGATTGGTTTTTGGGCAATATTTCCCTGCTTAGGCTGTAATTAGTCTGTTATTTTAAAAATAGCCTTCGGAAAAAGGCAACACTCTCCAGACTGTCGTTTACATGAATCCCCTGTTTTACGGTGTTCAATCGCTGAGAAATAGGGGATTTTTTATGCCTGATAGATTCTAGTCACTGCTAAAGCGGTTGAAGTTCAACCAGAGAGAATGCGTTTAACCCCGTGCCACGGCTCTATTTTTATCTTTAATCCATTCGCTCCAAGACCCTGCATAGAGCTTGGACGACCCTAGCCCCGCATATTCCATAGCCAATAAATTATGGCAAGCAGTGACCCCTGAGCCGCATTGATGTACCACTTGTTCGGGTAGGTGACTCCCTAGCAGGGTAGTAAATTGTTGTTTCAGTTCGGTGGGCGGCAGAAACAAGCCGTGGTTATCCAAATTCAGTTGCAGGGGCCGGTTAATGGCATTGGGGATATGCCCGGCGACTGGGTCAATGGGTTCATGTAAGCCATGGAAGCGTTCGGGGGTGCGGGCATCAACCAAACAAATGGCCCGTTGTGCCAACAGGTTCTGCACTTGCCTGCTGGTTAGCCACTGCTTATCATCGACATAGCATCTGAAAGGCACGGGCTTAACTTTAGGCAACACTGTGGTCAGTGTGCCGCCTTGGCGTTGCCAAGCCTGCAAGCCACCATCCAATACGGCGACGTTTTGATGCCCTAACCACCGTAATAACCACCACAACCGACCAGCGATTGCTCCGCCTGCATTATCATAAACAACCACTTGGCTGGCATTGCCAATACCCCATTGGCCTAGTTTTACTGCCAACACGTTAATGTCCGGCAAAGGATGGCGACCGGTGTAATCTTTAACCGCAGCCGATAGGTCTTGGTTCAAATCGGCGTAACGGGCGTTGGGCAAATGACCTTGGCGGTAAGTACTAGGCCCCCAAGTAATATCACTTAAAGAAAACCGACAATCCATGATCACCCAGTGGGGATCATGCAGGTGTTGTTGCAAAGTGGCAGCGGAAACGAGTGTTTTATGAGTCATGGTTTATACCTGTAGGACGATTTTGCCGATGTGTGTGCTGCTTTCCATCAAGGCATGGGCTTTGACAGCATCTTCAAGGGCAAAAACAGAATCGATAACGGGTTCGATGGCAGCGCAAGCCAGTAATGGCCATACCCGTTGCAATAGGCTCTGGGCTATAGCTGCTTTAAAGCTGTCAGGTCTTGCCCTAAGCGTGGAGCCAGTCAGCACTACCCGCTTTAACAGCAAGGGCAACAAATTGATTTCAGCTTTTACACCGTTTTGTAAGCCAATTTGCACAAGCCGACCCTCATCAGCAAGACACTTTATATGGCGGGGAAAATAATCCCCGCCGATACTATCAAGGATGACATTGACACCATTATTATTGGTCAGTTTTTTTATTTCTTCAACAAAATCATGGGTTTTATAATTGATTGCAGCATAGGTGCCTAATTGACGGCAAAACTCGCACTTTATATCACTGCCAGCAGTGGCTATCACGTTTGCGCCAAAGTTACGGGCCAGCTGTATGGCAGTGGTGCCTATGCCACTGGTGCCGCCTTGTACCAACAGCGTTTCACCGGCAGTTAGCCCGCCACGGTCAAACACATTGCTCCAAACGGTAAAAAAGGTCTCCGGCAAAGCGGCAGCCTGTATTAATGACAGGCCGTCGGGAATGGGCAGGCAAAGTGCGGACGAAGCCACACAGAATTCAGCATAACCGCCGCCAGTCACTAACGCACACACCTTATCGCCAATGAGCAGGCCAGATACATGATGGCCAATACCAACTACAGTGCCTGAAATTTCCAGCCCAGGTATGTCTGATGAACCTGCTGGCGGCGGGTATAAACCTTGCCGTTGCATCACATCAGGCCGATTGATACCCGCCGCCGTGACTTTGATCAAGACTTGACCGGAGGCGGGCACGGGCAAAGGCCGTTCAGCAGGTTGTAAGGTGTTGTTGATAATTTCAATTGCACGCATGGCATAACAGCCTAAGGCCATTGCTTGGTCTTGTTGTCGCAGCAGGTTGGTTTCGACATACTACAGAGGATTAAAACAATTCTGGTGAAGATGCAAACCAACCTTGCAGGAGTGGCTAAGTGACAGGCAGCACAGCGTCCAAGTTTTCATTTTCGTACAAGCGTGTTTTCTTCCAGCCTTCAAATTTGCTGTCATAAAATTCGATGTCATTGTCAATCGCGAATTCATAGCAGCTCCTGAATAGCCGCGCGGTGCGGAAAGCATGAAGTTCGTCATCAGCGGTTATTTTGGCAACATTGCCCACTTGAAAGGTTTTGTTTTTTGATTTGCCATCACTTACCCAGAATACGGTATAGCAGAGATAGCTTTTATCTTTTCGGTGATCATATTTGATGGTTCTGGAAACGCCAGTGACACCGGTGGTGGACTTGTTTCTTGGTGGTTTTAGGAAGCGTGTCTTGCTGCCTTTGAGAACGACCAGCATTTGGTCTCGCCAAGTAATGGCGGCTTGCAGTGATTTGCATTTATTGCCCCATAATTTATGGGAAAAATAACGGCTGCTTTCTTTGCCGCGCCTTACGATCCTAACTTGAAAACCGAAATTGTCCGGTTCAGTGATGTGTTTATTTTTTATCATTGAAAAATTCCTCCTACCTAGGATAAGCCCAAGAGCTGGTGTTGCACCGCTACCTAGCCTATCTAGGAAACAAATTCTGCTATTATTATTTTTTTTGTAATTTTTTAATCAAGCTTTAACAAATTATCTTTATTAGCCCGTAAAAGCAAGAAAAAAAATAACAACTTTACAGAATACCCGACATAATTGGTGTAAAATATCCTGCATACCACTCCAGTAGTGGTTAATTAACCATAGTCACTTGTTTTTTAAATGTTTTTGGAGGCATTCAATGGGCGTATTAGTTGGCAAACAAGCACCGGATTTTACCGTTCCTGCCGTTTTGGGCGATGGTCAAATCGTTGATTCATTTAGCTTCTCAGAAGCCACCAACGGCAAATATGCCGTTGTCTTTTTCTACCCGCTCGATTTCACTTTTGTTTGCCCTAGCGAACTGATCGCACTCGATCACCGTATGGCAGAATTCAAAAGCCGTAATGTGGAAGTGATTGCCGTTTCAATCGACTCGCATTTCACGCACAATGCATGGCGTAACACCCCTATCAACCAAGGTGGTATAGGCGCAGTCAGTTATATCATGGCGGCTGACTTGACCCATTCCATTTGCAAAGACTACGATGTGGAAACCGCAGGTGGTGTTGCTTTCCGTGGCACATTCCTGATTGATCAATCAGGTTTGGTACGTCACCAAGTGGTTAATGACTTGCCACTGGGCCGTAATATAGATGAACTGTTGCGTATGGTTGACGCACTGCAATTCCACGAAGCACACGGCGAAGTTTGCCCTGCTGGTTGGAACAAAGGCGATGCGGGCATGACCGCCAGCCCAGCGGGTGTTGCCGACTATTTGGATAAAAATGCCGGTAAGCTGTAATTTCGGCAAGCTATAATCAAACTATAAATAATGAAGGGGGGTTGCCATTCGCAACGCCCCTTTTTTGCTTGGAACAGATCAGCTGCCCGCCACACCCGCCAGTAATTTTTTCCTGATAAAAAATGCCGCCGCAATAGCCACTAAAGCAGGTATTTGGGTCAGCAAAAAAACGCCTGTGGCGTTTTTACCCGCCAATCCCACTAACGGCACCAAAAAAGTCAGTTTCACCCCCCACCAAGCCAGCCAATAGCCAATCAGCCCAATAACCGCCCATTGTATTGGCGGCTGAGCGTTTTTTTTCGCAGCTAGATAAAACCATACCATTACCGCAATGCCGGCAAATTTGGCAAACAACAACATAATCTTTCCCTCCCTAAAATCATGACAGAAATGATGTGCCCATAAATAGGCAAGGTATCATATTCGATAATAAAGCAACGTCACAGCCTTTTTATAAACGCAGGCCGCTGGGCAAACGGGTTTTGCATCGGCAAAAAAAGGCCGGTGACAACCGGCCTTTTTGAAAGGGTGGATTAACGCTTAATGCAACAGGCCCTGCAACAAACCATTTAACTTATGTACAAACGCAGCGGGATCATCCAGTTGCCCGCCTTCAGCCAGAATGGCTTGGTCGAACAAAATATGCACCAGATCGCCAAAACGGCTGTCATCCTGTTCATTTTTGAGTTTAGCCAGCAAAGCATGGTTAGGATTGATTTCAAAAATCGGTTTTCTGCCGAAGTTCATGGATTGCCCCGCTTCTTTCATGATGCGCTCCATGTTCAGGCTCATGCCGTAAACATCAGAAACCAAACAGGCAGGGGATTCGGTCAAGCGATGGCTGACACGCACTTCACTGACTTTATCCGACAACACTTCCTTAATTTGTTTCAGTACACTTTCAAAATCGTGGTTGATTTCTTCTTGGGCTTTTTTGTCTTCTTCGCTATCCAATTGCCCTAAATCCAATTCACCTTTAGCCACCGATTGTAAGGTCTTGCCATCAAATTCGCTTAATGACGAGACCAGCCATTCGTCAATACGGTCAGACAACAACAACACCTCAATGCCTTTTTTACGGAAAATTTCCAAATGCGGGCTGTTTTTGGCAGCGGCGAAGCTGTCGGCAGTGACGTAATAAATTTTTTCTTGGCCTTCTTGCATCCGGCCCACATAGGCTTCCAAAGACACGTCTTGGGTGCTGTTGTCGGTATGGGTGGAGCTGAAACGCAGCAATTTGGCGATGCGGTCTTTATTGCCGTGGTCTTCAACAGGGCCTTCTTTGATGACATTACCGAACTCTGTCCAGAATGAGGCATATTTTTCCGGCTCGTTTTGTGCCAAGCCTTCCAACATGCTCAGCACTTTTTTTACTGCACCGGTTTTAATGGCACTAATTTGTTTGCTTTGTTGCAATATTTCCCGCGACACGTTCAATGGCAGGCTATTGGCATCGATAATACCTTTGATAAAACGCAGGTAACGGGGCATCAGCTGTTCGGCATCATCAGTGATGAACACTTTGCGGATATACAGTTTTACGCCATGTTTGTTGTCCCGGTCCCATAGGTCAAACGGGGCTCGGGCAGGCACATACAACAATAAAGTGTATTCATTGGTGCCTTCCACTTTGCTGTGTAAATGCACCAAGGGGTCTTGGTAATCGTGCGATACATGTTTGTAGAATTCATTGTAATCGTTATCAGAAATTTCTTGGCGTGCTTTGGTCCACAAGGCTGAAGCGCTGTTGATGGTTTCTTCAACAATTTCTGGTTCGGGCTTGGTTTTTTCGGATTTTTCCGCGCCTTCAACCGTTTCCTCTTCGTCATCCAAATCCATCTCGGGCATCACTTCTTTGTCCATCACAATAGGCAGAGAAATGTGGTCGGAGAATTTCCTGATAATGGAGCGGATGCGGTAGTTATCTAAGAATTCGGATTCGGATTCTTTTAAATGCAAGATAATTTCAGTGCCGCGTGTGGCTTTTTCCACCGTCTCCAACGTGTAATCGCCTTCCCCTGCCGATTCCCAGCAAACACCTTCACTGCTGGGCGCACCAGCTTTGCGGGTGATCAGGGTCACTTTGTCGGCGACAATGAAAGCTGAGTAAAAACCCACCCCAAATTGGCCAATCAGTTCGCTGTCCTTGGCTTGGTCGCCGGTCAGGGCTTCAAAGAATTGTTTGGTGCCGGATTTGGCAATAGTGCCGATATGCTCTTGCACTTCTTCACGGCTCATACCAATACCGTTGTCGATAACGCTGATGGTGCGTTGGTCTTTATCGAATGCCAAGCGGATTTTTAATTCGCTGTCACCTTCATAGAGGCTTTCATTGGATAATGCCAAAAAGCGTAGCTTGTCAGCCGCATCGGAGGCGTTGGAAACAAGTTCCCTTAAGAAGATTTCCTTGTTGCTGTACAAGGAGTGGATCATTAAATGCAGCAGGTGCTTGACTTCGGTTTGAAAACCTAAGGTTTCTTTATGTGCTTCAACAGTCATGGTGTTTTCCTGAACTAAAAGTGGTTTTTGGATTCAGGATATGTGGGGGCGGATGCGTTTTTTTCAAGCCTTAAGGCAAGCCCGCAGCTACAAGCGGGCTGAGGCTTTGCTTAAGCGGTCATGGATAGCTTGCCAATCATCATGGTCAGGTGGTTGTTCTATCAGGATAATATCAAGGTGCAGGCTATCCAGCTTGCGTAAGGAAGCATACAGGGCTTGGGCATATAGGTCGGCATCTTTTGGCATCAAAATTTGTGCGGCAGGCGCAGTATCAACCAAATGTTGAGAAACCATCAGGCCAATTTTTTTATGTTGTCTACTCAGTTGCTGATAGAGTTCGGGCAAACGCTCTGATGGGCAACGCAAAGCACGCGTGGCTGGGGCATAATGCACAGCCATCATGCCGGATGTACGGACTTGGGTGGGTGCGGAAATCAAAACACTTTCACCCAAGACCGTTTCAATAGCGGCCCGGCTGATTTGCCCCGGTCTAAGCAAGTGTGGGTGCAGGCCGCTCAGGTCAATAATGGTCGATTCCACGCCCACTTGGCAAGGGCCTCCTTCTAGAATCAAAGCCACTGCAGCGCCCAGTTCTTCGTTGACATGGCTGGCTTGGGTCGGGCTAATCCGGCAAAAACGGTTAGCCGAAGGTGCGGCTATGCCCCCGCCAAAAGCCTGTAACAATTGTAAGGCAACGGGGTGGTTGGGCATACGCAAGCCCACTGTTGTTTGTCCGCCAGTCACTTCCAGCGGTACGCTGGGTTGCTTGTTTAAGATAATGGCCAAAGGGCCGGGCCAAAAATGTGCTGCCAGTTTAAGTGCCGAGTCAGGTATGTTTTGCGCCCATTGGTCGAGGCTGGCAAGGTCAGGGATATGCACAATCAGGGGATGGTCAACGGGGCGGCCCTTGGCTGCAAAAATGCGCCGTACCGCTTCGGGGTTGGTGGCATCCGCACCTAAGCCATAAACGGTTTCAGTGGGGAAAGCAACCAATTGGCCTTGCCGCAATAAGTGGGCGGCGGCGGCAATAGTGGTGTGGTCAGCGGGGAGGGTGTGCATGTTTTTAGGATCCCTTGTATTAACCGATTTTAAAGCCAACAAAAAAACCCGCCGCACCACTCACCCCTTTGCTGCTGATGCCGGATAGCCGATGGATTAAAAAATCGCCAGATGCTTTGGCGGCTTGAGTGGCGGTGCTGGCAACGTTTTCGAGATGGGTGTCACTGATAGTGGTGATGCCGTAGTATTCAGCAAGAAACAAGATAACCACCGCCGCGCCACCGACAAATAGGGCGATCCTCAGCATTTTTTTGGCGAAATAGCCCACCGATAAGCCGATAACGAAAGGTGCGCCGACATCGCCGAGCAAAAAAGCAGAAGAAAAAATATCGCCGGTATCGGCGGAACTGGGCGTTGAAGGTGTCATAAGTGTTATGAAAAACGGGCTAAAACAGGTTGCAGGCGTGCTTTTAAATGGGGCTATTATAGCTGATGAAGCCGGTAGGGCTTATTCATCTTAACGCGTTAAACGCCAATGAAACACAGCAGCAATAGGCGTGTGGATTACAGGCGAAATAATATCTGCACTGTCATGTCCGTTTTGGTGCAAATTGCACAGATGTTTAAGCCGAACACACCAAGGTGGTGCGTGCAGGGATCGGTTTGGCAAGCTTTCAGCGGGTGTTTTATAGAATCATTAACGCAACATTAACCATTTTCTGAGATAATATAAATTTAATTTATCGGCATATTTATTGCTGGTATAACTCATCAGCTTGGCCTTTGGTTGGCACACATCATGAAAAATAAAAAAGACTTTACTCCCTGTGACTTGGTTATCTTCGGTGCGTTAGGCGATTTGTCACGCCGTAAGCTTTTTGTTTCGCTCTATCGGCTGGAAATTGCCAATTTAATTGAACCGGAAACCCGTATTATTGGTGTGGACCGACATGCTTTGCAACCTAGCGAATTTATCGCTTTGGTGTATAAAAGCTTGCAAGAATTTTCCAACGAAACATTACCGGACAATGTATGGCAGCGCTTTGCGGCCCGCTTTGCTTACCTGCAAATCGACCTGACCCAAATGGAGCAGTACCAGCAACTTAACACCGTCATTGATGCGTCTGCACGGGTCATGGTCAATTATTTTGCCGTTTCGCCAGTGCTGTTCAAGAGCATTTGCCAAGGGTTGGCCAGTTCTGGCGTGTTAAACGACCAGTCACGCATGGTGATGGAAAAGCCGATAGGCCACGACTTACAATCTTCGCAAGAAATTAATGACGCGGTCGCCAATGTATTTAAAGAAGACCAAGTATTCCGTATTGACCATTACCTAGGCAAAGAAACGGTGCTTAATTTATTGGCGTTACGTTTCGCCAATTCCATTTTCACCACCAACTGGAACCACAATACCATTGACCATATCCAAATTACGGTGGCTGAAGAAGTGGGCATTGAGGGGCGGTGGGAATATTTTGACAAGACCGGTCAGTTGCGTGACATGCTGCAAAACCACTTGTTGCAAATTTTGACCTTTATTGCCATGGAGCCGCCTGCCAACTTGGAAGCGTCCAG